>NZ_VFVB01000005.1:0-409408 GCF_006658535.1 Mesorhizobium sp. B2-4-13
TCAGGGGCGGGTCGCTTCAACATGACCCAGTGAATCAAAAACCCCCGGCAAAAGCCAGGGGTTTGTCAGCAGTCTGAACCCGGCCTCGCGCCGGGTTTTTGTTTTTGGGGAAGGCCGCGATTGTCGCGCCTATGCGCCTCCCTCTTTCTCCGCCGCCTCCTGCTTCAGCGTGGCGATAAACCGCTTGGTGCGTTCGCGCTCCGGATTGCCGAACAGCTTGGCGGATGGCCCTTGCTCGACGATCACGCCAGCATCGAGGAACACCGCCTCCTGGGCGATCTTGGAGGCCAGGCGCAAATCATGCGTCGCCATCACCATGGTCGTTCCCTCGCTGGCGAGCTGACCCAGCACATCGACCACCTCCTGCGCCAGCTCCGGATCGAGCGCCGAAGTCGGTTCGTCGCACAGCAGCACCTTCGGCGACGGCGCCAGGGCGCGGGCGATCGCCACGCGCTGCTGCTGGCCGCCCGACAGCGTCGCCGGCCAGGCATCGGCCTTATGCACCATGCCGACCTTCTCCAGCAGCGCGAGTGCCCGCTCATGTGCCTTCTGCGGCGACCATTTGAGCACCGTAACCAAGCCTTCCATGACATTTTCGATGGCGGTGCGATGCGGAAACAACTGGAAATTCTGGAACACCATGCCGGTCTGCAGGCGCAGACGCCTTATGTCCGCCGCCGGCACCTTCCCGCCCGGGCGGAACTCAAGCGTCTCGTCACCGATCCGCACCGTGCCCGAGGTTGGGATCTCCAGCAGGTTGATGCAGCGCAGCAGCGTGCTTTTCCCCCCGCCGGAAGGGCCGACAAGCGCGGTGACGCTGCCTTCGGCGATGGCGACAGTCACCCCTTTCAGCACGAGATTGTCGCCGAAACGCTTTTCGATGTTGGTGAGGCTGATCATGAGCGTGCCTCCAGGAAGCCGCCGTAGCGGTTGAGCCGCTCCTCCAGTCGCGTCTGCAAGGCCGACAGTACCGAACTCATCGCCAGATAGAGGATCGCCGCCTCGACATAGAGGATGAGCGGCTCATAGGTGGTGGCGACGATGCGTTGCGCCGCCTGGAACATTTCCGGCACGGTGATGGCGGCGGCCAGCGACGTGTCCTTGACCAGCGAGATGAAGGTGTTGGAGAGCGGCGGCACCGCCACCCGTCCGGCTTGCGGCAGAATGGTGCGCCGCATCGCCTGGCTCCAGGTCATCCCGATCGAATAGGCGGCCTCCCACTGGCCCTTGGGCACCGAGCCGATGGCCGCGCGGATGATTTCCGACGTGTAGGCCCCGATGTTGAGCGTGAAGCCGATCAGCGCCGCGGTGAAGGCGTCAAGCAGGATGCCGACCGACGGCAGGCCGTAGAAGATCAGGAAAAGCTGCACCAGGAGCGGCGTGCCGCGGAAGATCCAGACATAGAAGCGCACGAGCGCAACCAGCGGCTTCGGGCCGAACAGCCTGCCGAGCGCCGCGCCCAGCCCTACCGTCAGGCCGAGCAGGAAGGACAGCAACGTCAGCGGCACGGTAAAGATCAACGCTGCCCACAGCAGCGAGGGCAGCGAGTCCAGCATCAGTTGCAGCCAGTGCGGCACGAAAGATCCTCCGGAATGGACGGGGAACGTCATCGAAGCGCGAATGCGCCAGCCATATCACGACAAAAGCGGCGAGCCGTCAAAGACGACTCGCCGCTGGATACGTCGCAGGACGACAGCCGGCCCCGCTTGGTGAATTACTTCGAGACGTCCTGGCCGAAATAGGTGTCGGCGATCTTCTGGTAGGTGCCGTCCGCCTTGATGTCGGCCAGCGCCTTGTTGATGGCCGCGACCAGCTCCGGATCGCCCTTGCGCACGATGACGCCGGAGTAATCGGCATTCTCTTCCTGGGCAGCGATCTTCACATTGGCGTCGGGCTTGTGCTTCTTGAAGTCGAGGAACGACAGGCTGTCATTGATGGTAGCGTCCGCACGGCCGGTCAAAAGCAGCTGGATCGACTGGTCGAAGCCGTCGGTGCCGACCAGTTCGGCGCCATTGGACTCGGCCAGCTTGCCGAAATTGGATGTCAGCGACTGCGCCGACTTCTTGCCCTTGAGGTCGGCGAAGCTCTTGATGTCGGTGTTGTCGCCGCGCACGATCAGCACTGCCTTGGAGGCGATATAGGGATCGGAAAAGTCGTACTTGGCCTTGCGGGCGTCGGTGATGCCGACTTCGTTGATGACGGCATCATAACGGTTGACGTCGAGGCCGGCGATCAGCCCGTCCCACTTGCCTTCGAGGAACTCAGCCTTGACGCCGAGCTTATCGGCGATCGCCTTGGCGATCTCGACATCGAAGCCAACCAGCGCGCCGGAAGCGTCATGGTAGGTGAAGGGAGCGTAGGTGCCCTCCGTACCGACCTTGATGATTCCGGCCTGCTTGATGTGGTCGAGATTGGCGCCGGCGTGGCCCGATGCGACGGCCAGGGCCTGCAACGTTCCGGCGATGATGAGTGACTTGAGCCATTTCATTTTTCTGTGATCCCGTCCTTGGCCGGTAACCCGGCATGTTGTGAGGGTTGGAAAATGACAGATGCAGGTCGAAAAAATAAGGAATGAAATTTCAAAGAGAGCGTGTTCCAGAAATCAAATTCTCCGGAAGGAATTCATTCGCAGGCTCGGAAGTTGCAGACAGCTGCGCGACGCTAGCGCTCGCCCTGCCCGCACCGGCGGAACCTTTCTCGCGCATGACAGTTTTGGCTGTTGTAGGGCACGCCGCCGTCATTTCAAGCCGGTGTCTGCCATTTGCCTCGCCGAGCCACGGAGCGCCTTATGATGGAAGACACGGCAGGACGGATCATGGTCCGCGCGGCAATGAAGGCGCCCTATCTCGAGCGCGAGGAAGAGCATCGGCTGGCATTGCTCTGGAAGAAAGACAACGACCAGAATGCGCTGCACAGCATCACCGTCGCCCACATGCGGCTGGTCATTTCCATGGCCTCGAAATTCCGCCATTACGGACTGCCGCTCGGCGATCTGGTTCAGGAGGGCCATGTCGGACTGCTCGAGGCCGCCGCCCGTTTCGAACCGGAGCGCGAGGTGCGGTTCTCGACCTACGCGACGTGGTGGATCCGCGCCTCGATGCAGGACTACATCCTGCGCAACTGGTCGATTGTGCGTGGTGGCACCAGTTCGGCGCAAAAGGCCCTGTTCTTCAATCTCAGACGCTTGCGTGCGCGTCTCGCGAACGGCGCCGAGCCGCTCTCCAACACAAATCTCTACCGCGAGGTTTCGGTTGCGCTTGGTGTATCCGAGGCTGATGTGGCGATGATGGATTCACGGCTGTCGGCTCCGGATTCTTCGCTGAACGTGCCGCTGGCCGACGATGCGGGCGGCACCGAGCGGATGGATTTCCTGGTCTCGGACGATCCCTTGCCGGACGAAATTGTCGGCGACAAGATCGATGTCGCGCGCCGCTCGCTTTGGCTGAAGGAAGCGCTTCACGCGCTCAACGCGCGCGAACTCAGGATCATCGAGGAACGCCGGCTGAATGACGAGGGGGCCACGCTCGAGGCGCTCGGCGAGACGCTCGGCATCTCCAAGGAACGTGTCCGCCAGATCGAGGCGCGCGCCATGGAAAAGCTCAAAGTCGCGCTGGTGAAGCAGAATCCGGAATTCATGGCGACCGCCGCCTGATCTCCCGCTCGGGCTTTTATTTGTCGGTGACGATCTTGACCTTGTCGCCGGCCGAAACCGCGGCCCCCGGCGACAGCGCATTGAGCACGCGGAACAGGTCGAGCTTGCGGTCGACGCCAACCATCTGCGCGGCAAGCGATCCCATGGTCTGTCCCGGCTGCACGGTGAGCACACGAATATGCAGTGGCTTCAGTGCCGCCTTCTCGGCGGGGCTGAGGATGCGGAAGGAGCCGCTGACCGAGCGCGCCACCGTTTCAAGCGAGGTGCTGGCCGAGGGGGCCGCGGTCAGCAATCGGTAGACCTGGCCGCCGGCGCGGATCACAGCGATATCGAACTGCCAGCCTTCGGCGCCTGCATGCGCAGTCGCCGCCTCATTGCCGTTGATGGTTTCCTGCTTGACGGTGCTGTCGTCGAGGCCGGCCACCCAGCCGCTTCTGATATAGTCGGTCAGGGCGCGGTTCTTGTCGATCGAAACGCCGTCGAAGCGGATCGCTATGTCGCCGGGACCGGTCGCCGTCACAGCCGCCGCCGAATTGTCGATGATGAAACCGTCCGGCACCGTGAACGACACGCCCAAGCCTGGATGCAGGAAGGTTTCGCCGCGCACATAGCCTTCTTCCGGCGTGTCGCCGTAAAGCAGGCCGTCTATGCCGGCGAGGAAGGAATCGCGGTCGCGTGTACCGAAGCCGGGCGCACCGAACTGGCGGGCGTGCCGCTGTGCCAAATCGATGCGTTGCGGCGTGTTGGGGTGCGTCGCCAGGAAGTCGAGGCTGGCGTCGGTGGCGCCGCTGATCGAGCGGAAATCGGTATAGGCCGACATCGACTGCAGGAAGCGGCCGGCGGCATAGGGATCATAGCCGGCTTCGCCGATCGACTTTATGCCGATGGCGTCAGCCTCAAGCTCCTGGTTGCGCGAGAACTGCGCCAGCCTGAGCTTGCCGCGGATGAGTGCAGCCTTGGCGGTCGGGCTGTCGCCAAGCACATCGGAAACGACCTTGGTCGCCAGACCTTCCTCGGCCTCCAGCTGCTGGCGCTGCAGCCCATGATTGGCGGTGACGTGGCCCATCTCATGCGCGATGACGGCGGCGAGCTCGGACGAATCATTGGCCAGCGCCAAGAGGCCGCGCGTTATGTAGAGATAGCCGCCCGGCAGCGCGAAGGCGTTGACGTTGGGCGAATTGAGGATGGTGATGCGATAGGTCTGGGTCGGGTTCGCCGACACCACGGTCAGATTGCCGACCACCTTGGCGACCATGCGTTCGAGCTTGGGATCGGAATATTCGCCGCCATAGGTCGCCAGGATGCGCGGATGCTGCGCCTTGGCGAGCTCCGCGAGCTTGTTGTTGGCGGCGACATTGTCGACCGTGATCGGCTTGTCGGATGGCTGGAAGCCTGATTCCTGGACTTCCGGAGGCGTGAACATCTGGCAGCTTGCCAGCGCCACGGCAAAGCCGGCCAGCGCCAGAAAGCGCGCCAGCGGGTTCATTCGTAGCCTGTCAACGCCGATCGCCAGAACGGCTTCCTTTCAGGTCCCTGCGCATGACCACATGCGCAAAACAAACTGCTACAGTATCCGTCACGCGCCCCTCGGAGCATGCGGCGGAAGCTGTAGGCAAATCACGGCCTGTGCCGGACCGGTATCGAGCGGACCTAGCCACACTACTCCAGTCATGGCAAGCAAGCGCCACATCGCATCGGGCCGGTTTGAGCGTAAATTATGTCCGCTTCCGGGCAATATCTCGTGATAAGGAATCCCCGGCCCCGGCTCCGATATAGCGCCGGAATGCCTCCGGACCAGCCCCGGCAAAGAAATCATCCGCCGTGCCGATAGCGGCGACCGCGCCGTTCTCGAGAAACACCACCCTCTGACCCATGCGGCGGGCATCTTGCGGCTGATGCGTGACGAACAGCACCGTCATGCCACGCTCGGCATGCAGGCCGGCAACCAGGTCGAGCATATCGTCTCGCAAGGCGGGCCCAAGCGAAGCGAAGGGCTCGTCGAGCAGCAGCACCGGGCGGTCACGCACCAGCACGCGAGCCAGGGCGACGCGCTGGCGCTCGCCGCCGGAAAGTTCGCGCGGCAGCCGCTTCTCCTTGCCGGCAAGGCCGGTGCGCGCAAGCGCATCGGCGATCGCAGCGCGATCGGCTTCGGCCAGCCGCAACGATGGCGAACGGCCGAGCCCGACATTCTGCTCGACGGAAAGATGCGCGAAAAGGTTGTTTTCCTGAAAAACCATCGACACTGGCCGCGTCGCCGGTGGCGCGGTGCTGACATCGGCCCCGCCGATCAGCACGCGACCGGATCGCGGCGGCTCGAACCCGGCCACCAGATTGAGCAGCGTCGACTTTCCGGAGCCGCTCGGTCCCATGATCGCGGTGATTTGCCCCGCCGTGAACTCGGCATCGAAGGTGAACAACGTCTCGCCATAGCTGAACGAAACCTTGTCCAGCCGCACCGAAACCCCTTTGCCGCCAGCCGCCCCGTCAGACATTGCGGGCCGTTTCCTTTCCCAGCCGGTCCGCTGCCAGCACCAGTGCCAGGCAGACAAGGCCGAGCAGCAGCGCCAAGCCGGCGGCGTCCTCGGTTCGGTAGCTGCCCATGCGCGCCAGGAGAAGGTAGGGCAAGGTCTGCACGGAATCACTGCCGAACAGGGCGATGACGCCGAGATCGCCGAGCGACAGTGCCATGGCGAAGGCAAAAGCGGTGGCCAGCGGGCGCCGCAACGTCGGCCAGTCGACCAGCCACAGTCTTGACCAGCCGGAAATTCCGAGCTGCGCGCAAAGCCGCTCGTGACGCTCGCTTGCCGCATCATAGGCGGGACGGATGGCGCGCAGCGCGAAAGGCATCGCCATGACAGCGTTGACGGTGACGACCATGAGCGGCGCGATGGCAAAGATATCGCCGACATGGCGCAGCAACAGGAACCAGCCGGCGCCGACGACGATCGGCGGCACGACCAGGACAAACCCGGCGCCGGTATCGGTGGCATGTTCGAGCAGTGTCCTTGCCCCGAAGCGGCGGTTCGACGCCAGCGCCCTGCGCGCCATGGTCAATGCCAGCGAAAGCATCACCGAAAGCAAGGCCGAAAGGAAAGCGAGCACAGCACTGGTCAGCGTCGCCTGACGGACAGTGGCCTCGCCGGCAAGCCGGCCGAGGTCGGCGCCAAGTCCGGCCGCCACGGTCGCCACCATCGGCCCGGCAACGAAGAGCAAGGCCAACACGATGAGCGTGGCATTCAGCCAGGCTTCGGTCCTGTTGACGGAGAGATAGCGGCGCGGCGCGACCGGCAGGTTGATGTCGGCGACGACGTCGGCTCCGAGCCGGGTCAACGCCAGCACCATGATGAAGGTCAAGGCGATCTGCAGCAGTGTCAGCGCGACAGCCCTCGCGGGATCGAAATCGAAGCGCAATGCCTGATAGATGCCGACTTCGAGCGTCGTCGCGGCCGGCCCGCCGCCGAGCGTCAGCACGATGGTGAAGGATGTGATGCACAGCATGAAGACAAGTCCGGCGACACCGGGCAGCGCAGCACGCAGCGTCGGCCATTCGATCAGCCGGAATGCCGGCTGCGCCCCCATGCCGAGTTGGCTCGCCAGCCGCCACTGGTCGGAGGGAATGGTCCGCAGCGCCTCGAGGAGCAGACGTGTGGCCAGCGGCAGGTTGAAGAAGACATGGGCGACGAGAATGCCGGACAGGCCATAGATGCCCGGCCAACCCTGGCCGCCGACGGCGCTGAGAAAGCCGGAGAAATAGCCGGCGCGGCCATAGAGCGCCAGGATGCCGAGCGCCGCGACGATCGCCGGCAGCGCCAGCGGCACGGCGAAGAGCTGCAGGATGAAGGCACGGCCGAAAAATCGTGGATGCCGCGACAGCGCCCGCGCCACGAACAGGGCCGGCCCGACCGAGAGCAGCGTCGACAGGGCCGCCTGCCAGAGCGTGAAGCGCACGACCCGGAACAGGTAGGGATCGAACGCAGCCCAAGCGCCGGAAAAATCGCGAGCGCCTTCGACAAGCAGCCCCGCAAACGCGCCGCCGATCAAAATGGCGATGGCGGCGAGCCCTATCATGCCGGCTGTGGTGCGGGGATCAGAGCGGGTTTGCACGCCGCACCGTCAACGATTGGGTGAAGCTTGTGGAGCGTCGCCGTAGAGCGTTCATCTCACGAGATTAGCCCACAAAACCTACTTGCTCATCACCGCCAGCCATTCATCGACCCAGGCTTTGCGGTTGGCCGCCACCTCCTCCGGGCTGAACAGCAAGGTTTTGGTCGGCTTGACCAGTTTGTCGAAGGCGGGGTTGAGCGGCTTGTCGGTCTTGCCGGCCGGGAACATCCAGTTGGTCTCGGGGATGGCGTCCTGGAATTTCGGCCCGGTCATGAAGGCCATGAACTTTTCCGCCAGCGGATTCTTGGCGCCGGCCGTGGTGATGCCCGCGACCTCGATCTGCAGATATTCACCTTCCTCGAACGACGCCGCCTGATAGCGCTCGGTGTTCTCGGCGACCATGTGGTAGGCCGGCGAGGTGGTGTAGGACAGCACCATCGGCGCCTCGCCCTTGGTGAACAGGCCATAGGCCTCGCTCCAGCCCGGCGTCACGGTCAGCACCTTGGTCTTGAGCTTGGCCCAGGCCTCCGGCGCCTTGTCGCCATAGACCGACTTCACCCACAACAGCAGGCCAAGACCGGGCGTCGATGTGCGCGGGTCCTGGATGACGATCTTGTCGTCGGCGCTACCCTCGACCAAATCCTTCAGGCTTTTCGGCGGCGATTTCAGCTTCTGGGTATCGTAGACGACGGCGAAGTAGCCATAGTCGAAGGGAACAAAAGTATCGTCGCTCCAGCCACCCGGCACGTTGACGTCCGTTATTGCGCCATGTGGCGCGAACAGGCCCGAGGCCTTGGCATCGGCGGTGAGATTGGTGTCGAGACCGAGCACGATGTCGGCTTTGGTCGAAGCGCCTTCCAGCTTGACGCGGTTGAGCAGCGCCACGCCATCGGCGACCGAGACGAACTCGAGATCGCAGCCGCATTCTGCCTCGAATTCCTTCTTCACCACGGGACCTGGACCCCAGTCGGCGGTGAAGCTCTCATAGGTGTAGACGGTGAGCTTATCCTTGGCCAAGGCCGGCCCGGACAGGGTCACTGCCGTGGCGGCGATCAGAAAATATAAAAGCGTGCGCATCGGCGCCTCCTTCGTTTGCGTTGAAAGGAATTGAGGCGTCGGAGTGTCCGAAACGTCTAATCCCTCCGCCGGTACAAACCGGATCAGGTTCAGCGGGTTGGCGACACTGCCTCTCAGCCGGCCCGCGAAATTCGCGTCCGGCACCCCGTTAGAGCGTTTCGACACATAGGCCGGGCCGATGACCCGCGCAAGTGGGACTTTGCCGCCTTCCGTTTCCCGTGCCGGGCTGGTAAGGCGACGGGATATGAGCACATTCACCATCCTGCTTGGCGGCGACCTCATCCGCACGCCTCGGCTCGACCGCCAGGTCGAAGGCTCGCGCGTCATCGCTGCCGACGCCGGCATCGGCCATGCGCGGATGCTGGGCCTCGTGCCGGAACTGTGGGTGGGTGATTTCGACTCGGTCCCGGCTGATCTGCCCGCCGACCTCGCCGCCGTGCCGCGGCAAACCTTCCCGGCGGAAAAGGACAAGACCGACGGCGAACTGGCGATCGCGGCCGCACTGGAGCGCGGGGCGACCCGCCTTGTGCTAGCGGGCGCCTTCGGCGGCAAGCGCGCCGACCACGCCTTCCTGCATCTGGCGCTTGGCCTGCGGCTGGCCGAAGCCGGAATGGATGTGTTTCTGACCAGCGGCGCCCAGGAAGGTGTTCCCTTGCTGCCCGGCAGGGCCGGCTTCGATTATGCCGACGGCACGCTGTTCTCGATTCTCGGCTTCTCCGAACTCTCCGGCCTGACCGTCACCGGCGCCAAATGGCCGCTCGACAAGGTCGAGGTGGCGTTCGGTTCGTCGCTGACCATTTCCAACGAGGTCAAGTTCGGCAAGACCGGGGGCCGCCTCGACATCGCGCTCGGCCATGGCCGCGCGCTGCTGCTCGCCCATCCCTATCCATTGCCCGAAAGCTGACATGGCCCCGCCTCTTCTCAATCTCGACGGGATAAGACTGACCTTCGGCGGCGCGCCGCTGCTCGACGGCGCCGCCTTGACCGCTTCGGCCGGCGACAAGATCGCGCTGGTCGGCCGCAACGGGTCCGGCAAGTCGACGCTGCTCAAGATCGCCGCCGGCCTGATCGAACCACAGGACGGCGAGGTGTTCCGCCAGCCTTCGGCGACGGTGCGTTATCTGCCGCAAATGCCCGACATGGACGGCTTTGCAACCGTGCGCGCCTATGTCGAGGCCGGGCTCGGGCCCGCCGACGATCCCTACCGCGCCAGCTATCTGATGGAGCATCTCGGCCTGTCGGGCGAAGAACGGCCTGGCGACCTGTCCGGCGGAGAGGCCAGGCGCGCCGCGCTTGCCCGCGTCATGGCGCCGGAGCCCGACATCCTGCTTCTTGATGAGCCGACTAACCATCTTGATTTATCTGTCATCGAATGGCTGGAAGAAGAGCTCGTCCGGACCTCCTCGGCGCTCATCGTCATCTCGCATGACCGCCGCTTCCTCGAGCGCGTGTCGCGCGCCACAGTCTGGCTCGATCGCGGCCAGACGCGCAGGCTGGACAAGGGCTTTGGCCATTTCGAGGAATGGCGCGACCTGGTGCTGGAAGAGGAAGAGCGCGAACAGCACAAGCTCGGCCGCCAGATCGTGCGCGAGGAGCACTGGCTGCGCTACGGGGTGACGGCGCGGCGCAAGCGCAACATGCGGCGCCTAGGCGAGTTGCAGACCATGCGCCAGCGTTTTCGCGGCCATCGCGGCGCCGAAGGCACCGCGATAATGGTGGCAAGCGACGCCGCCGAATCCGGCAAGCTGGTGATCGAGGCCAAGAACATCGAGAAGAGCTTTGGCGACCTCACCGTCGTCAAGGGGTTCTCGACCCGCATCCAGCGCGGCGACCGCGTCGGCCTTGTCGGGCCGAACGGCGCCGGCAAGACGACACTTCTGAAGATGCTGACCGGCGAATTGGCGCCGGACGCGGGTTCGATACGGCTTGGCACCAATCTGGAGATCGCCACGCTCGACCAGAAGCGCGAGGCGGTCGACCCGCAAGAGACGCTGGCGCAATATCTGACCGACGGGCGCGGCGAGAACCTCGTCATCAATGGCGAGCAGCGCCATGTCGTGTCCTATATGAAGGATTTCCTGTTCAAGCCGGAACAGGCCCGCACGCCGGTGCGCGAGCTGTCCGGCGGCGAACGGGCGCGGCTGATCCTGGCGCGCGTGCTGGCACGGCCAGCAAACCTCCTGGTTCTCGATGAGCCGACCAATGATCTCGACATGGAGACGCTGGAACTGCTGCAGGAACTGGTCGCCGGTTTTGCCGGCACCGTCATCCTGGTCAGCCACGACCGCGATTTCCTCGACCGCACAGTCACCAGCATCATCGCGCCGGACGGCGGCGGCCGCTGGGTCGAATATGCCGGCGGCTATTCCGACATGCTGGCGCAGCGCGGCGGCACCAAGCTTGACGACCGCAAGGCGCGCGCCAAGGCGGAAGCCGGCGATGCGCCGGCACCGGGCAAGAGCGATCCGGCGGCGCCAAAAGGGCCGGCGAAGAAATTGTCGTTCAAGCAGAAGTTCGCGCTGGAGTCCCTACCCAAGAAGATCGAGGCAGTGACCGCGTCGATCTCGCGGCTGGAGAACAACATCGCCGACCCGGCCTATTACGAACGCGACCCGGCCTCGTTCCAGAAGACGATCGCCGCCCTCGACAAGGAGCGTGCGACGCTGGCCGCGCTCGAGGAAGAATGGCTGGAACTGGAGATGCTGCGGGAGGAGATGGAAGGGTGAAGAGCGG
Organism: Mesorhizobium sp. B2-4-13; assembly: GCF_006658535.1. NCBI lineage: Bacteria > Pseudomonadati > Pseudomonadota > Alphaproteobacteria > Hyphomicrobiales > Phyllobacteriaceae > Mesorhizobium > Mesorhizobium sp. B2-4-13. Next base: position 11,567 of record NZ_VFVB01000005.1, read on the forward strand.
TCGGCCGTAGGCCGATCGATTGACAACGATTTGTCGACTGAAGCGACGAGCGCCCGGAGCCATAGTGGGGCGCTCCTTGCTGCGCCTGAGCATTGCCTCCACATCGGAATGCGCATACATTATGCGCATGTTGCGGAGGCCATTATGCGTAAGATTGCCTTGAATGCGATCCGTCAGCCAGCAAATCTGTCGATCGACTCGAAGCTCATGCGGGAAGCCAAGGGGCTTAACGTGAATGTCTCGCGCGCTGCGGAAGCCGGCATCGCGGAGGCGGTGGCAGCTGAAAAGGGGCGGCTGTGGAAGCTTGAGAACCGTACCACGATGGATGCGTGGAACGACTACATCGACAAGAACGGCATCCCATTGGAAGAGTATCGGCAGTTCTGATGCCCCGCTATGATGTCTTCGCCGGTCGCGTTGAAGACAACTATTTGCTCGACGTCCAATCCGACCTGCTCGACAATTTCAAGACGCGGGTTGTCGTTCCGCTTCTGCCGGTCGCAACGGTGCCGCCGCCAATGCGAAAGCTTCATCCGATCTTCGAGATCAATGGACGGAAGCTGGTCATGGCGACACACCTGATCGCCACCGTTCCCGCAAGCGAATTGGTTGAAAGTCGGCTGAACCTGGCGAAGCATCACGATGACATCGTTGCCGCGCTCGACATGCTGTTCCAAGGATTCTGAACGGAGGCGACCGTCACGCCGCCCGTCTCAACCCGCCGTCTCAGCCCGCCGTCTTGGCCTGCCAGGCCTTGATCGCCTCGTCGAACACCTTCTCGCCGGGAATGCCCTTTTCCATGGTCAGCAGTGCCCGCCGTCCGGTCTTGTAGACGACCGGCACGTCGATCCAGTCCTGGCCGCGCAACAGGGTCATGTTGGCGTCTTCGTCGGCCTTGGTGTCGTTGAGCGCGACGAGGAAGAAGCCGTCGGCGATCTTGGCCGGGATGCCGATCAGCGGGCTGCCGGCGTCCTGTTCCGAACTCTTCATGGCAACGCGCAATATATTGTCGACGCCGCCGCCCTCGAACCCGTCTGGGGTCAGGAAGATCATCTCGATGATATGGCTGGCCGGCAGGGTCTGGTCGGTGTTGCGACGGATGGTCATGCGCAACTGGATGTCCTTGCCGGGAATGGTCGCCTCGGCACGGATCGCAGGCTCTGGCGGCAGGTCGCCGCCGGGCGATTCCTGCACCAGCGACCAAACGATGCTGCCGGGCTCGGCTGAACCCTGCGCGGTGCTGGTGCGCTCCTCATAGAAGATCGCCTTCTGGCCGACCGGAACCGAGGTTGGCGCCACGGCCGGAGCCGGTGCCGCCGGCGGCGTTGCGGCTGCCGGTGCGGGCGGCGGCGTGGCGGCGGCATCGGCCGGGGCCGCGGGCACGGTTCCGTTGGTGGGCGGTGTCGCGGGCGGGGTGCCCGCCGCGGGCGTGGTCGCGGCTGGCGCGCCTGCCGCGGGCGTACCGGCAGCAGGCGTATTGGCAGCCGGCGTATTGGCAGCCGGCGCGGGAACCGCCGGCGCTGCCGTGGCCGGCGCATTCGTTGCCGTTGGCGGTGTCGTCAGCGCGGCGACGGATTCGCCCTCGCCTACGCCGCTTTGCCCGCCGGCTGGGCCGGGGTCGGTCTCGCCGCCTTCAGGCGTCAGCCGCTGCGTGAACTTCGTGCCTTCCGCGCCGGTCGCGGGCGCCGGCGGCGTGGCCGCGGCATCGGTCGCCGGCTTGGCCGGCGTCGTTTTCACCGGCTCGGTTTTGGCAACAACCTTGCTGCTCTCCAGGCCCAGCATCTTGCCGAAGGCATCCTTGTTCAGCCAGATGCCGTAGCCGCCGCCGGCAACGACCAGCAGTGCGACGACGGCGGCGATCAGCCCGCCATAGCTGCGCTTGCGTTCGGCCGGCCGCAAACGCTCGAAAGTGTCGGTGGCGGCAGGCGCTTCGTCATCGGCAAAGACGTCGTCCTGGTCGTCGTCCCGATCCGCGTCCATCCCCGGCAAGGTCTTCTCGGAAAAGTCCGGAGCGGGCTGCACCGGCGCCGGCCTTTGCCAGCCAGGCTCGACCTTGGCGGCTGGAGCGGGCCGGTAGGGTTCGGGGTTCGCCGCCGGCTGTGCCGGCTTGTACGGCTCCGGCCTGACCGTGGCCGGGGCGGGCCGATACGGAGACGGAGCAGGAATTGCGGCAGCCTCCGCCTTGGCCGGCTGCTTGACGTGGTTCGACTGGTTCTTGTTGCGGTCGATGGAGGAAAAGATGTGTTCCAGTTCCGCGAGCGGATCCGGCTCGGGCACACTCTTGACATAGTCCCGCTCGACGCCGGCAATGGCGTCGTCCAGCGCGCGTTTCTGTTTGTCTATGGCCTCGGAAGCCAGCGGCGGCGAATATTCCGCCAGCTTCTTCGCCAGCATGGCGCGCACGCTGTTATAGATGCGCGTACGCTTCTCGGGCGTCTCGTCGCCGTGCTTCTCGAACGCGTTTTTCAGAACAGCAACGAAATCTGCCATGCTTCAGTCGACCTGTATTTTTTGCCTCCGCGCCGGCCCCCGCAAATCAGCCGCGATGCCCGGAAAGGCTTCAGAAACTAGTCTTGAAACGGATCGGTCACAAGTATCGTGTCGTCCCGTTCCGGGCTGGTGGAAAGGAGTGCGACCGGCGCGCCGATCAACTCCTCTATGTATCGGACATATTTGACGGCCTGGGCCGGAAGATCATTCCAGCTGCGTGCGCCGGCGGTGGTGCCCTTCCAACCCTCCAACGTCTCGTAAATGGGTTCCACGCGAGCCTGGGCGCCCTGGCTTGCCGGCAGATAGTCGATCGTCTCGCCGTCCAGCCTGTAGCCGGTGCAGACCTTGATCTCATCCAACCCGTCGAGCACGTCGAGCTTGGTCAGCGCGATCCCTTTGATGCCGTTGACGGCAACCGCCTGGCGCACCAGCACCGCGTCAAACCAGCCGCAGCGGCGCTTGCGCCCGGTGACGACACCGAATTCATGGCCGCGCGTGCCGAGGAATTCGCCGATCTCGTTCTTCTGCTCGGTCGGGAACGGACCTTCGCCGACACGCGTCGTGTAGGCCTTTGTGATGCCGAGAACATAGCCGATGGCGCCCGGGCCGACGCCGGAGCCGGCGGCGGCCTGGCCGGCGACCGTGTTGGACGAGGTGACGAAGGGATAGGTGCCGTGGTCGATGTCGAGCAGCGTGCCTTGCGCGCCCTCGAACAGGATGCGCTCGCCGGCGCGGCGCTTGTCGTCGAGCACCTTCCAGACGCGGTCCATGTAGGGCAGGATGTCGTTCGCGACCGAGGTCAATTCCTGCATGATCGCATCATGCGTGACTTCGTCATGGCCGAGCCCGCGACGCAGCGCATTGTGGTGCGTCAGCAGCCTGTCGACCTTCAAGGGCAAAGTTTCCAAATCCGCCAGATCCATCACCCGCACCGCGCGCCGCCCCACCTTGTCCTCGTAGGCGGGGCCGATCCCGCGTCGGGTCGTGCCAATCTTTGTTCCGGAATTTGAAGCGGCATCCTCGCGAAACCCGTCCAGCTCCCGGTGTATGGACAGGATAAGCGCCGTGTTTTCGGCTATTTTCAGGCGATCCGGCGTCACGTCCACGCCCTGGCCTTTCAGTTTCTGCACCTCGGCGACGAAAGCATGCGGATCGAAGACGACGCCATTGCCGATGATGGACAGCTTGCCTTCCCGCACGACGCCCGAAGGCAGCAGCGACAGCTTGTAGACCTTGCCGTCGACGACCAGCGTGTGGCCGGCATTGTGGCCGCCCTGGAAACGCACCACGACATCGGCGCGCTCCGACAGCCAGTCGACGATCTTGCCCTTGCCTTCGTCGCCCCATTGCGAGCCGACGACCACCACATTGGCCATGTTTCTTTTCCCTTGAGACGCCGCCGCGCGGCTTGGATATGGTTCGAAACGACAGGCCTCTATAACGTCAAGACCTCGCGAGTGCGACCTTTCTTTGCCGCCGAAAATGCCCTGAGGCACAACAATTTTCGGCTTTGACATCATTTACTTGGGCTGACCGGGGCAATAGGCCGGCAAACACCGCGGCCCATCCCGCGGCCGGAAGCCCGCGATGCATCGAAACGCCTACATGTTCCTGCTGCTCACCACCTTGCTGTGGGGCGGCAATTCGGTGGCCGGCAAGCTGGCGGTCGGCCACGTCTCGCCGATGACGCTGGTCTTCCTGCGCTGGATGCTGGCCGTGGCGATCCTGCTGCCGATCGGCTGGCGCACGATCCAGGAGGATTGGCCCGTCGTGCGCCGTCACTGGCTCGTGCTGGCGGCGCTTGGCGCCAGCGGCTTCACCCTGTTCAACACCATCTTCTACACCGCCCTCAACTACACCACAGCGATCAATGTCTCGATCGAACAGGCGGCGATGCCGATCCTGATCATGACAGCCAATTTCGTTTTCTTCCGCCTCCGCGTGAACTGGGCGCAGATCGCCGGCGTGGTGCTGACCATCTTGGGCGTCATCCTGACCGCCTGCCATGGTGATCCGCGCCGGCTGCTGACGCTGGAGCTCAATTTCGGCGACGCCATCATGCTCGTCGCGGTCGTTCTCTACAGCAGCTATTCGGTCGGGTTACGGCTGAAGCCGGCGATGCGCTGGCAAAGCCTGATGCTGGCCATGTCGTTCGCCGCGCTCATCACCTCACTGCCCTTCTTCCTGTGGGAAGCCGCCGTCGGCAAGGTGATCGTGCCCGACGCCCGCGGCTGGGCGGTCATCGTCTACACGGCGATCGGCGCTTCGGTCATCTCGCAGATAACCTATATCAGGGGCAACGAACTGATCGGCGCCAATCGCGCCGGCCTGTTCATCAATCTGGTGCCGATCTTCGGCACGCTGCTTTCGGTGCTGATCGTCGGCGAGACCTTCCAGCTCTATCAGGCGCTGGCGCTGGTCCTCGTTCTGGGCGGCATCGGGCTCGCCGAATACAGCGGCCGCAAGATGGCGTCTGGCTTCTGAGGTCGCGCCTAAAATTACTGCACCAATTCTTTGCGCACCGCCGCGATATCGTCCGACGAGACCGCCGGAGCGGAATTGCCCCAGCTGCCGCGCACATAGGTCAGCACGTCGGCGATTTCCTGGTCCTTCAGCCGCCATGCCAATGAGGGCATCGAAGGCGTCGTCGGCGCGCCGGCCGTGTGCACGGCCTGGCTTCCGGCGAGAACGATGCGGGCCAGGGTCTCGGGATTGCCCTGCGCGACGATCGAGTTGCCGACAAGCGCCGGGAAAAGCGCTCCGGCCCCGGCGCCATCGCCGCCATGGCAGGCCGAGCAATTGTCATGATAGATCGCCGCGCCCGCCACCATCCGCGCCTCGTCGGGCTTGGGCGCCTGCGCATTGCCGGTGTCCGGCCCCAGGCTCTTCAGATAGACGGCCACGGCCTTGAGGTCGGGATCCGTCATTTTGGAGGTCGAGTTCTCGATCGCCTCGGCCATCGGACCGGATGCGATCGAATGCGCGTTGACGCCGGTCTTGAGGTAGGCGACCACATCCTCTTGCGACCATTGTTCCAGGCCGGATTGAGCATTGTTGGTGATGTCGGGGGCGAACCAGCCTTGCAGCGAGGCGCCTTGCAGGAAGCCGCTGTCTTGGTCCGCTCCAAGGAACGATTTGGGCGTGTGGCAGGTGCCGCAGTGCCCGGCGCCCTGGACGATGTAGGCGCCGCGGTTCCATTCCGCCGATTTGGAGGGGTCGGCCTGGAAGCTTGCCTCGCTGAAGTTGAGAAGGTTCCAGCCCCACATCGCCAGCCGGATGTTCAGCGGGAACGGCAGCTGGTTGGCTTCGACCTTGTTCGAGACCGGGTCGACCGTGGTCATGTAGGCCCACAGGTCGGAAATGTCCTGCTCGTTCATCCTGGTATAGGCGGGGTAAGGCATGGCGGGATAAAGCCGCACGCCATTGTGGCCGACGCCGGTCTTCATCATGTTGCGGAAATCTGCCTCGGACCAATTGCCGATGCCCGTCTCGTGGTCGGGCGTGATGTTGGGCGGCACCAGTGTGCCGAAAGGCGTTTCGAGCGGCAGGCCGCCGGCCAGCGGCTTGCCGCCCGGCCTGGTATGACAGCCCGCGCAATCGCCGAGCACGGCCTGATACTGGCCACGGATGATCTGGTCGGCCTGGTCGGCGGCGAGCGCCGGGGTGATCGCCAGCATAGCGGCGCCGGCGGCGGCGGCGAGCGTCCTCATGCCTGCACCAAGGGCGCGCCGGGATTGCGCAAATAGTGATTGCGGATGCCGTCAGCGGCGCGGTAGGCGAGCGCGCCGACCGTTCCCGTCGGATTCTTGCCGGCATTCTGCGGAAAGGCCGAGGCGCCGATGACGAAGACGTTGGGCACATCCCAGCTTTGCAGGAAGCTGTTGACCGCACTCTTCCTAGGGTCCGTTCCCATGATGGCGCCGCCCGTATTATGGGTGCTTTGATAAGGGACGCTGTCCCAGCCCTTCTTGCGGCGGCCGACATTGTACTGCTTGCCCCCAAGCGTCTTCGCGATCTCCTCCATCCGGTCGCAGAGATAATTCGACATTCGGATATCATTGTCGGGAAAATCGAAGGTCATGCGCATGAGCGGCCGGCCGAAGCGATCCTTGTAGGTCGGATCGAGGTCGAGGTAGTTGGTGCGCGTCGCGTAGCTGCTGCCCTGCGAGGAGAAGCCGAGCGTGCTTTTGTAGCCCGCGACGGTCGCCTTCTTCCAGGCGCTACCCCACTTCGGCGTGCCGGGCAGCGTCGGCCTCGTCCCGATCGGACGTCCATTGGTAGGAATGCAGTTGATGCCCGCGCCGCCGACGAAATCGAGGCCGCCATGGTCGAAAGCGTCGCCATTATAGTCATCGATCGTCTGTCCGAGCGCGCCCGCGGCAATGAATGGGTTGAAGTTCTTGTCGTCGAAGAACACCTGCACGCCGGCATTGGTCTGGTAGCAATAATTGCGCCCGACGGTGCCCTCGCCGGTAGCGGGATCGTAGATCTTGCCGATGCCCGACAGCATCATCAGCCGGGCATTGTGCAGGCCGTAGGCGCACAGAAGCACGAGATCGGCCGGCTGGAAGAATTCCTGCCCCGACGTATCGACGTAAGTGACACCTCGCGCGGACTTGCCGCCGGCGGCGAGATCGACATGCAGCACCTCGCTGTCGGTGCGCACCTCGAAATTGGCCTTCTTCATCAGCACGGGAAGGATGGTGGTCTGGGCGCTGGATTTGGAATAGTTGGCGCAGCCGAACCGCTCGCAGAATCCGCAGTAGGTGCACTGCCCCATGGTGATGCCGAGCGGATTGACATAGGGCCGCGACATGTTGGCGGACGGTGTCGGGAACGGGTGCAGTCCCATGGACCTGCCGGCATTGGCGAACAGGGTCGGCGCGTAGGTCATCTCCATTGGCGGATTTGGGTAGTCCCGGGACCTCGGATCCTCGAACGGGTTGCCACCTTCCTGTATCTGTCCCTTGATATTGCCGGCCTTGCCCGAGATTCCCGCCAGATATTCGAACTGGTCGTAATACGGCTCCATCTCGGCGCCGGTCACGCCCCAGTCCTCGACCTGGAGATCGGCGATCCGCGCCGCGCCATACTTCTTGGTCAGGTTGGTCTTGATCTGGAAGTCGGAGTCCCAGAACCGCCAGGTGTGGCCGTTCCAATGGACGCCTGCGCCGCCGACGCCGTTGCCGGGCAGGAACGAGCCGAAATCGCGCATCGGCAGCGCCGTCTGCGAAGGGTCGTTGCGCATCGTCATGGTTTCGACTGCTGGCTGCAGGAACAGGTCGCGCCGCACGCTGTAGCGCAACTCGTCCTGCGCATAGCCGATGTTGAAATCGGTCGCCGTGTCGCGCCAGGGACCACGCTCGATGGCCAGCACGTCCAGGCCCTGATCGGTCAGTTCATGCGCAAGGATGGACCCCGTCCAGCCGAGGCCGACGATCACGACGTCCTTGCGGGGCAGTATCGTCGTCATGGTCAGCTCCTTTTTACGAGCCATTCCGGGCTGCCCTCGATCGAGACGGGCGGCCGCGGATAGGGCTGATTGTGCTTGCTGACGTGATCCCGGTAGTCATAGCGCGCGCCGGGGAAACCAAGCATGCGCCACGACACCATGTCCTTGTTGCCGCCATACACCGGATCGGCAAAGAACCCTTCCATCGTGTTCTGCAGCAGAAGTCCGAAGAAGCCGGCAGCCTTGACTCCATTGGGCAAGTCGACCTTTCCAGCTTCCATCGCGGCCAGGAACGTATCCTGATCGGCCGGCTGGAGTTCGGCGAATGTCTTGCCATCGCGCTGCTTCAGGAAAGCGTCGATGGCGGCGAGGCCGGAGCGGTAGCGCTGGGCGGGGTTTGCCTCGCCCTGGTAGCCCTGCGTGGGCAATCCCGGCAGAAACGGTCCTTTTGTGTAGAGCCGGCTCGACGTTCCGAACGCGCCCGTCAACTGACGGTCTATATAGACGGCGCAGCCGGCCTCCTTGCCGCCCATCGACAGATCGTCGGCGGGGATGATGCGGTCGACGATAGCCTCGACCAGCGCGGCTTCCTGCGGCGTGAAGAACTGCCAGCCGCCGGACACCACCTGCACCGGAGGATCGGAAGACAGCGGCGCCCAGGGCAGCGAGCCAGACAAGGATCGGGCAAAACCTGCCGATGTTGCCGTCACTGTAAACATCGCAGCCGAAGACAGAAAAAGACGCCGGCTCAGTCGGACAGTATTGCGATGATCCATCGAAGGCACCCCGACAGCAACAGAGGCGCGCCGGATGTTACGCGCAAAATCATGACCAACTCAGTTAAGTTTAGATCGCATCCATCAATTGACCGCAGCGTGCGGAAAGAAACCGGGATCGTCAAGCAGATCACAAAATCGTTAGATTGGGCCAGACCTTATGCTTATCTACATCCGCTAATGTACTGACGGCTAAAAAGGATATCTTGCAGCAGCTTGACGCAAGGACGCCGTTGGCGCGACGCCTGCGGCGGCGCCCGCAACGACGCAAGCCCTCGGGCGGCTCCAGCGGTCGTGGAGACGCCCCGCATGCATGCCGGCAAACGGGGCGTCTGATGTATGGCTTGTCACCTCAGAGGGCGTGGGGGAGCTAGATCCCGCCCACATCGAACCGCAGCCGCTTTGCCGAATCGATCGACTTGTGGCCGCGCACCTGCTCCAGCACCTTCTCGGGGAACGGGGCGTCGAGATAGAGCAGTGCGATAGCGTCACCGCCCGGCCGGTTGCGGCCGAGCTGGAAGTTGGCGATGTTGACGTCGTTCTCGCCGCAGACAGTGCCGAGCAGGCCGATAATGCCGGGCGCATCGGCATTGGTCGTATACAGCATGTGCTGGCCGACCTCGGCGTCGAGATTGATGCCCTTGATCTGAATGAAGCGCGGCTTGCCGTCCGAAAAGCAGGTACCGGCGATCGAGCGCGTCATGTGCTCGGTCTTGACGGTCAGCTTGATGTAACCGTCGAAGACGCCAGATTTGTCGCGCTTGACTTCGGCGACGATGATGCCGCGCTCCTTCACCATGATCGGCGCCGACACCATGTTGACGTCGGCGACCTGCGGCCGGATCAGGCCGGCCAGGGCGGCACTGATCAGCGCCCGCGTGTTCATCGTCGCGGTCGAGCCGTCGAACAGGATCTCGACCTCGCTGATCGGATCCTCGGTGACCTGGCCGACAAAGGCGCCCAGCACTTCGGCGAGCTTGACGAAAGGCTTCAGCCGCGGCGCCTCTTCCGCCGTGATCGAGGGCATGTTGATGGCGTTGGAGACCGCGCCCTTGATCAGGTAGTCGGCCATCTGCTCGGCGACCTGCAGCGCGACATTCTCCTGCGCTTCCGCCGTCGAGGCGCCAAGGTGTGGTGTCGCCACCACGTTCTCCATGCCGAACAGCGCATTCTGCTCCGCCGGTTCGACCTCGAACACATCGATGCCGGCGCCTGCCACCTTGCCGCTCTTCAGCGCCGCGACCAGGTCGGCCTCGACCACCAGCCCGCCACGCGCGCAGTTGATGATACGCACGCCATTCTTCATCTTGGCGATCGCCGCCGCATCGATGATGTTGCGGGTCTTATCGGTCAACGGCGTGTGCAGCGTGATGAAGTCGGCGCGGGCGAAGAGTTCGTCCAGTTCCACCTTGTCGACGCCGAGCTCCTCGGCGCGCTTGTCCGACAGGAACGGATCAAAGGCGACGACGTGCATCTTCAGCCCGACGCCGCGTGTGGCGACGATCGAACCGATATTGCCGCAGCCGATGACGCCCAGCGTCTTGCCGGTGATCTCGACGCCCATGAAGCGGTTCTTCTCCCATTTGCCGGCATGGGTCGAAGCGTTGGCTTCCGGGATCTGGCGGGCGAGCGCGAAGATCATCGCCACGGCGTGTTCGGCCGTCGTGATCGAATTGCCGAAGGGCGTGTTCATCACGATGATACCCTTGCGGCTTGCCGCCGGGATATCGACATTGTCGACACCGATGCCGGCGCGACCGACAACCTTGAGATTGGTGGCCGCGTTGATCAGCTTCTCGGTGACCTTGGTCGCCGAACGGATGGCGAGGCCGTCATACTTGCCGATCACTTCGAGCAGCTTTTCCTTGTCCTTGCCCAGGTCGGGCAGATAGTCGACCTCGACGCCGCGATCCTTGAAGATCTGCACGGCGGTGGGAGAGAGTTTGTCAGAGACGAGAACGCGGGGCGCCATGGCGGCCTCCTTGAAATGAAATTGATCCGGGAACGGACGGCCCTCAGGGCCGCCACGGAAACTCTCAGGCGGCCGCTTTGAGCGACGCCTTCTGGCTGGCAAAGGCCCAGTCGAGCCAAGGCAGCAGCGCTTCGAGATCGGAGGTCTCGACGGTTGCGCCGCACCAGATGCGCAATCCCGGCGGGGCATCGCGATAAGAACCGATGTCGTAGGCGACGCCTTCGTTGTCGAGCGTCGAGACGAGGCCCTTGGCAAACGCCGCCTGTCCATCAGCGTCGAGCGCCGCGATATCGGCGTCGGTGAAGGACAGACAGACCGACGTGTTCGAGCGTGTCGCCGGGGCCACCGCAAGATGGCCGAGCCAGGATGATCTTTCCACGAACCGGTCGAGCACGGCGGCATTGGCATCCGCCCTGACAATCAGCGCATCGAGGCCGCCGACCGACTTCGCCCAGTTCAACGCGTCGAGATAATCCTCGACGCAAAGCATCGACGGCGTGTTGATGGTTTCGCCCTTGAAAATGCCCTCGATCAGCTTGCCGCCCGAGGTCAGGCGGAAGATTTTCGGCAGCGGCCATGAAGGCTTGTAGCTCTCCAGCCGCGCTACGGCGCGCGGCGACAGGATCAGCATGCCATGCGCGCCCTCGCCGCCCAGCACCTTCTGCCAGGAGAAGGTCACGACATCGAGCTTTTCGAAGTCGAGCCTTTGCGCGAAGGCCGCTGAAGTAGCGTCGCAAATGGTCAGGCCCTTGCGATCGGCGGGAATGAAGTCACCGTCCGGCACGCGCACGCCCGAGGTCGTGCCGTTCCAAGTGAAGACCACGTCGCGATCGAAATCGATCTTGGTCAGATCAGGCAGCGCGCCATAACCGGCCTCGATCTTTCTGATATCGGCGAGTTTCAGCTGCTTGACCACGTCGGTGACCCAGCCGGAGCCGAAGCTTTCCCAGGCGACCATGTCGACGCCGCGTTCGCCAAGAAGAGACCACAGCGCCATCTCGACGGCACCTGTGTCGGAAGCCGGCACGATGCCGATGCGGTAATCGGCAGGAACCTGGAGGATTTCGCGGGTCAGCGCGATCGCCTGTTCGAGCTTGGTCTTGCCGATCTTGGCGCGGTGGGAACGGCCGAGCGCGGCAGCTTTCAGCGCCTCGACCGACCAGCCGGGACGTTTTGCGCAGGGACCAGAGGAAAAATTGGGATTTGCCGGACGGAGTCCGGGCTTCGTAAGCGTCGTCATCGTGGTCTATCCTTCCAGATAGTGGCCCCTCGTTGGGGAGGGGTGGCCCACGGACGGCGATATGCGTTCAGACATCGGGCGTCAAGAGGAAAGTTTTTGTCGCTGCCGGGATACCGGATGCATGTCGCCCAAAAGGTGCGCGGCGGTTTTGGGGCTACGACATGCGTCGAGAAGAAGGCCCGCAAGCAGTATTTCGTGATTCAAATGCAAACGGCGGACCACAGGGATCCGCCGTCAAAGCCCCGTCTTTCCCAAACCTTACCAGAGGTCGTAGCGTAGCCCGAGCTTGACCGTCTGGTAGTCTATGCCCTTGTGAATGTTGAAGGCGCCATTGTCATAGGCGACATACTTGCCGTCCGGCACCGAGAAATACTCATAGCCCAGATCGACGGAAACGTTCTTGGTAACCTGATAAGATAGCCCGGCGCCGATCGAGTAAGCGAAGTTGAATTTGGCAGCCGTATCGGTTTGGCCATCATACCCTGCGGGATCATTGCAGAAAAACCCGCCAGTTCCGGCGGAGTTGACCGGTGTTTCCACGCAATCCTTCGCGCCGATGCTCTTGTAATATTTGTTGTACGCAAGGCCGATGCCGCCGCCGATATAGGGAGTGATCCCAACATAAGTGCCGAGATCGACATAGCCATTGGCCATGAGACTGTACGCTTTGTTATTGCCATTGTCGACCTGATCGCACAACTGCGATGCGGGCGCGGAATTGATCGTTCCGAAACCGTCATCTACGAGCGTAGTGCCTTTGCAGGTGGTGGAAAGTTTCTGGTGATCGGCGAATTTATTGGTCGGCAGAATCCCGCCATTCAGTTCCACACGAAGATAGTCGTTGACGTGATAGCCCATGCCGACGCTGCCCGTAAAAAGGCTGCTCTCGGACGTAAAGCTGTTCAGAGGCCCGCTCGAGACCTCCTCGTGATCGAATGGATGGCTGAACGCATATCCAACGTCGCCGCGCAGATACCACCCCGAGCCGACTTCGACCGGCACATAATCCGGCGCCTGGTCGACATAGATCGGCGGATCGTAGTCGGCGGCGATTGCAGGCGTCAGCGGCAACAGCAGTGCGGCAAGCGCCAGCGCCATACGCGATATTGGTATCATGGTCCCCGGCTCCCGAATTCGGCGCCGTCAAACAAGCAACGGCGGCCAACGTTTCATGAGCCATTGTTAACCATAGTGGTTAAGTGCCGGTTAAGGCTAACAGAGGGTTAGCGAATTGATTTCGAACGGGCTGACCTCGGCTCATCTCAAACGAAAACCGCCCGGCTGATGCCGGGCGGTCGACGAATTCCTGGAAACTTCGAAGCGATTACTTGGTGTAGATCGGCTCGGGCTCCGGCTGATAGGCCACCACCGGCGCGGCGCAACCGTTGTTGCCGCCGAACTGGTAACGCAGACCGCCGCGCACCTCGTGGGTGTTGAAGCCGTGATCGAAGCCCGGCCCGGCGCCCGGCGTGGCGCCGGCTGGACCATACTCGAACATGCGACCGCCTTGAATATGGGAGAAACGGTAACCAGCATCGAGGATGACTTTGTCGGTCAAGCAGTAGGAGGCGCCGGCCATTACCGCGTACGCGAAGCGCCAGCTGGATGTTCCGGGGTTGGACTCGGTTGCGCCCGGGGTCGGGTCGTAGACAGTATCCCATTTGACGCGCGCTCCGCCGATACCGGCGCCGACATAGGGCGTGATGCCGTGCCAGGTGCCGATATCGACATAGGCATTTGCCAGAAGCAGCAAGGCGCTCATCTTCGACGACTCGACCGAGACCGTGGTGAGATCCGAGGTGCCGCCGTTGAAGTTCGACTTGAACCAGTAGTCGGCGGTCAGGTCGGTGCGGAAGTGTTCATTGATCTTGTAGCCGACGCCGCCGCCAAGCGAGAAGCCGCCCTTGAGCTTGCCATAGTCGAAGGACTTGCTCCCGGCGACCCCGACAGGAGGCCCGCACGGGCAAGGCGCGGCGCCGTAGGTGATGTAGTCGATGTCACCGACCTTCGACTTGTGATAGTCGAGGTCGCCACGGATATACCAGCCGCCGACATCGACCGGTTGCTCATAGACCGGCGGCGGCGCTTCTTCGACTTGCGGCTCGGGCAGGTCAGCTGCGAACACCGGCCAGGCCGAGCCCGCGAACAGCAGCGCGAACAGGGCCTTTCTTGCTGTATTGAACATGCTTGTCACCCCTAGAAACCTCGGAACGGCGATCGCGTCCGAATAAGATTGGCTTTCAGGCGTGGATAATGAATTGCAAAAGTTAAAAGGCGTTTAACCCTGTCGATTAACCACGAATCTCCAGAATCCCGGAGATCTGGCAAGGATTTCGACAGAAAGAGACCGATCCTTTGCCAACAAAAAAGCCCGCCGGAGGGGCGGGCTTCGATGCAATGTAGGCGGCGGCGTGACGCCTTCGAGGCTGGCGGGGATCAGGCGGCGCTGCTGCGGGTTTCCGAGATGACCCCGACGATGTCGTTGACGACGGCCTCGACCAGTTGCGGATCGTCGCCCTCGGCCATCACACGGATCAGCGGCTCGGTGCCGGATGGACGGATGACCAGCCGCCCGGCTTTGCCGAGACGATGGCGGGCGTCCTCGATCGCGGCCTTGACCGGGGCTTCCTCCAACGGTTTTCCGCCGGCGATGCGAACGTTCTTCAGCAGTTGCGGCACCGGCTCGAACTTCTTCGACAGTTCGCTGACCGGGCGGCCTTGCCGCTTGATGCAGGCCAGCACCTGCAGTGCCGAGACCAGCCCGTCGCCGGTGGTCGAGAAGTCGGACAGCACGATGTGGCCCGACTGCTCACCACCGACATTGAGCCCATGCGCGCGCATATGCTCCACGACATAGCGGTCACCGACCTTGGTGCGATGCAATTGCAGCTTCATGTCGCCGAGAAAGCGCTCGAGGCCGAGATTGGACATGACCGTCGAAACGACGCCACCGCCAGCCAGCCGCCCGCTCTGGTGCCAGGACTCGGCAATCAGCGCCATGATCTGGTCGCCGTCGACGATGGCGCCGTTCTCGTCGACGATGACGACCCGGTCCGCATCGCCATCAAGCGCGATGCCGATGTCGGCGCGCACTTCGTGCACCTTTTTCTGCAGATCGGCGGGATGGGTCGAGCCGCATTCCTTGTTGATGTTGAAGCCATTGGGTTCGACATTGATGGCCACGACTTCGGCGCCCAGTTCCCACAGCGCCTCGGGCGCCACCTTGTAGGCCGCGCCATTGGCACAGTCGACGACGATCCGCAGACCCGAAAGCGACATCGAGCGCGGCAAGGTGCGCTTGGCGAATTCGATGTAACGGTCATGCACGCCGTCGACGCGCTTGGCGCGGCCAAGCCCGTCGGAATCGGCGAGCGCCAGTTCGATATCCTTGTCGAGCATGCTCTCGATGCGCTCTTCGATCTCGTCGGACAGCTTGTAGCCGTCTGGGCCGAACAGCTTGATGCCGTTGTCGTAGTAGGGATTGTGAGAGGCCGAGATCATGACGCCAATGTCGGCGCGCAGCGAGCGCACCAGCATGGCAACCGCCGGGGTCGGGATCGGGCCGAGCAGAAACACGTCCATGCCGGCGGCGCAAAGGCCGGCCACCATCGCGTTTTCGATCATATAGCCGGACAGCCTGGTGTCCTTGCCGAGCACGACACGATGGCGATGGCTGCCGCGCTGGAACGAAAGGCCGGCGGCCATGCCGACCCGCATGGCGATTTCCGCGGTCATCGGAAACTTGTTGGCGCGCCCGCGAATGCCGTCCGTGCCGAAGTAATTCCCTGCCATGCCAGTCAGTTTCCTTGGTTGTCCTTAGCCGGCACGTCATGCCACAATTGGCCGTCGCGCCTCGATCACATTGTGTGATTATACGTTACCAATCCTTAGAAAATCATTGTTGTGCGTTGCACACAACATGGCCGCAGCCTAGCACGGAGACGCTGTGGCGTCACATATACCAGCTTTGCCAGCCATTCGGCGCGGATACATCCCGAGAATTCTTGCCTCGGCGGCAGTCAGGCCGAATGATTTCATCACCTTGTCGTTAGAAAGCGATTTCGGCGATATATAAGCCGCCTGGCATCTGGCGCAACCGACCGTTGAGCGTTATTGATTCGCTGGGACGTATAATGGGCTGCAGCCACGGAGAAACGCTATGCTCATCCACCGAATTGCTACTCTGACCGGCCTTGCGGTCGCGACGTTGTTCCTGGCCGCGCCAGCCAACGCGCTGACGATGGCCGAGTGCAGCACGAAGTACAACGCCGCCAAGGACGCTGGGACACTTGCCGGGGCGACCTGGAACCAGTTCCGCAAGGCACAGTGCGGCACTGACGCCGCCGCCACCACCGACACCAAGGCGGCCACGACCAAGGCTGCTGAAACCAAGCCGGCCGAAGCCAAGCCGGCCAAGACCACCAAGGCCGCCGCAGCGGCCAGCGACAGCACGGCCAAGGGCCTGACCGCCAAGGAATGCAGCACCAAGTACCAGGCGGCCAAGGCCGCCGGCACATTGAACGGCATGAAGTGGAACGACTTCCGCAAGGCCGAATGCGCCGCTGGCGCATCCGCCGCCGCCGACACCGTCAAGCCGGCGACCACCAAGGCTGCGACCACGACGGCCGCAGCTTCTGGCAAGGGCCTGAGCATGGCCGAATGCAGCACCAAGTACCAGGCTGCCAAGACGGCGAACACGCTGAAGGGCATGAAGTGGAACGACTTCCGCAAGGCCGAATGCGGCGCCAGTGCCTCGGATGACGACAGCGTGCCCGCTCCAAGCGAGGCGAGCTACACCAAGGAACCCGCAAAGCCGACGACGGTTGCCCCCAAGGGCGTCACCTTCCCGTCCGCGATCTCGGCGAAATATGCCAGCGAGACCCCCGGAAAAGGCCGCATGCATACCTGCCTTGACCAGTACTATGTCCTCAAGGACGCCAACGCACTCGGCGGTCTGAAGTGGATCCAGAAGGGCGGCGGCTTCTACAGCCTCTGCAATGCCAAGCTGAAGGGCTGAGCCGCGCATAGCATCCCCCCGGGATCGATGGGGCATGACGGTGAATTGAATTAGATGAAATCTGGCAAGGCCAGGCAAAGGCCCGCGATGCATCTGCTTCGCGGGCCTTTTGTTGCGCACGAAGACGCCAGGGTCTTGCTCGCGTCTGCATATCGCGGAAGCTGCCTGCATCATCAATTCGCTTACACTCTCGCCGCGAGGCTGATTGGTAACTCATGAAAATTCTGATTGAACATATCAGGAACAAACAGTATACAAAAGACGTCTGAACTTGTCATCAACCAGGAGGATCTTATGCCCAGTTTAAAATTGGCGGTATTGGCTGTGACGGCATTGGTTGCTTGCGGCGTCGCCCCTGCAAGCGCATTGACGATGAAGGAATGTGGGGAGACCTATCGGACAGCCAAGGAGAGCGGCACTCTGAATGGCATGGACTGGGCCGCTTTCCGCAAGGAGAAATGCGCGACGTCGGCTGCGGAGAGTGTCAGCGCGGATAAGGTCGAAACCGCACCGCAGCCGAAAAAGGAAACCAGCGCGGCACTTGCCCCCACCGTAGCGCCAGCGGGCGTAACATTCCCGACCACCCTCGCCGCCGAGTTCGAGACCGAAAAGCCCGCGAAGGCACGGATGAAGACCTGCCTGCAGGGTTACCATGGCAACAAGGAGGCAGGTACGTTGAACGGCCTTCGCTGGATCCAGAAGGGCGGTGGTTATTACAGCCTGTGCAATGCGCGGCTGAAAGCTGAATCATAAAAAGCGATAACGGCGGAAAGCGGTTCACCGTTTTTCCCGCAGACGTGGCCGTTATCCTCAGGCTGTCCCGAGGATCTGCTGTCGGGCGACATCTGGACCTCGGGCTAGCCCGAGGGTGACGTTCCAAATGTACGTCCGGCCAGCCTCCTGATGCGATGTCGCCCAAAGGTGGTTTGGGGGCGACGACATACTTAGAAGCAAAGACTTAAAGCGCGTCGGGGATAGCGTCAAAGAACAGAGCGGTTCTGCGTTCCGTGAAACGGTGAACCGCTCTGGTCTAGCTTGACGGCTGTGGCTCCATGCCGCCTTCGGGCTCGGGACCCTTCTTGCGGCGGCCGCCGGACTTCGGCACGGCCGAGCCACGGCTCGGCGGCGTGTCGTCGCCGAGGTCGCGCGAGGGCTTGTTGCCCGCGATCAGCTGCTTGATCTCCTCGCCCGACAGCGTCTCGTATTCGAGCAGGCCCTGCGCCAGCGCGATCCATTCCTTCTTCTTCTTGGTCAGCACCGACTTCGCCGTCGAATAGGCCTCGTCGATCAGGCGGCGCACCTCGCCGTCGATGATCTGCGCGGTCTCTTCCGAAATGTTCTGCGTGCGCGCCACCGAATGGCCGAGGAACACTTCCTCCTGGTTGTCGCCATAGGCGACATGGCCGAGCTTGTCGGAGAAGCCCCAGCGCGTGACCATGGCGCGCGCCAGCTTGGTCGCCTGCTCGATGTCGGAGGAAGCACCGGACGTGATGTTCTCCTTGCCGAACTTGAACTCCTCGGCAACGCGGCCGCCCATCATGATGGCGAGGCGCGAGACCATGTATTTGTAGCTCATGGAATAGCGGTCGCCTTCCGGCAACTGCATGACCATGCCGAGCGCGCGGCCGCGCGGGATGATGGTCGCCTTGTGCAGCGGATCGGCCGACGGCACGTTGAGCGCCAGGATGGCGTGTCCGGCCTCGTGATAGGCGGTCAGTTCCTTCTCGGCCTGGGTCATGGCCGACGAGCGGCGCTCGGCGCCCATCATGATCTTGTCCTTGGCGTCCTCGAACTCGGCCATGGTGACGAGGCGCTTGTTGCGCCGCGCCGCCATCAGCGCGGATTCGTTGACCAGGTTCATCAGGTCGGCGCCGGAGAAGCCGGGCGTACCACGGGCGACGACCTTGAGGTCGACATTGGGCGCCAGCGGCACGTTGCGCACATGCACCTTGAGGATCTTCTCGCGGCCGACGATGTCTGGGTTCGGCACCACCACCTGGCGGTCGAAACGGCCTGGACGCAGCAACGCCGGATCGAGCACGTCGGGCCGGTTGGTGGCGGCGATCAGGATGATGCTTTCGTTGGACTCGAAGCCGTCCATCTCGACCAGCAGCTGGTTCAGAGTCTGCTCGCGCTCGTCATTGCCACCGCCGAGGCCGGCACCGCGATGGCGGCCGACGGCATCGATTTCGTCGATGAAGATGATGCAGGGCGCATTCTTCTTGGCCTGGTCGAACATGTCGCGGACACGGGACGCGCCGACGCCGACGAACATCTCAACGAAATCCGAACCCGAAATGGTAAAGAACGGCACGTTGGCTTCACCGGCGACCGAACGGGCAAGCAGCGTCTTGCCGGTGCCGGGAGGGCCGACCAGCAGCACGCCGCGCGGAATCTTGCCGCCGAGGCGCTGGAACTTCTGCGGATCGCGCAGGAATTCGACGATCTCTTCGAGGTCTTCCTTGGCCTCGTCGACGCCGGCGACATCCTGGAAGGTGACGCGGCCATGCGCCTCGGTAAGCAGCTTGGCCTTCGACTTGCCGAAGCCCATGGCGCGCCCGGAGCCGGACTGCATCTGGCGCATGAAGAATATCCACACGCCGAGGATCAGGATCATCGGCAGCCACGAGATCAGATAGCCGAACAGCGAATTGGAGCCGTCGGTCTCGGGCCGCGCATTGATGGTGACGTTCTTGTCCTGCAGCCGCGAGACCAGCTGGGGATCGCCGGGCGAATAGGTCTGGAAGCCGCTGGAATTGTCGGTGTAGTTGCCGGTGATGCGGGCGCCCGCGATGGTCACCGTCTTGACCCGGCCGGCCGCGACGTCCTGCAGGAACTGCGAATAAGGCACATCGCTCGAAGCCCCGCGCGTCTGCGGCGTCTGGAACAGATTGAAGAGGGCGATGAGCAGGACCGCTATGATCGCCCAGAGCGCGAGGTTGCGATAGTTCGGATTCATCAATTGTCCCGTTGGCGTCCGCGAGCGGACAGCATCATGAGAGGAAACTTGGGCCTAACATAGGGAGAGCGTACCCCCTTGCCAAGCAGAACAGCATGTCTGGGTTAAGCTTTCGCCCAGCATCAACCGGCACGAGGGCCACGCAATGGCAGGGCGGGAAGCGGTGCCGCGCCGATCAACCCGGCGACGGCGCGAGCCGGGGCCAGGTCGAAGGACGGCAGGAAGCGGGCAAAGGGAGCAACGACCGGCGAGGCCGCGAACCCTTGCGATGTCGGCCAATCGGGCTCCGGACCCACCTTCTCTGCGGCTTGCAGCCAGCCTGGTTCCGCCGCCAATGCCGCGCGCAGCAGGCTTGGCGGGGTTTCGTCCCGGCCTACAGCCAGCCGCTTCGCCGCCATTGCCCCGAATGGCGCGATCAACAATGCGCCGCCGGCGTCGTTCAATGTGATTTGGCGGCGCCCATCCCAGATGGCGGCGTCGATCGTTGCCGCCGCCGCCGGCAAATCGCGCATCTCCCGACGCAGGAAGATGCCGGCGCGCCGGAAGTCGACCACTGTCCGCGACAATGTGGCGCAAAGAAATCCGGCTTTCAGCCGGGCGAACAACGCCCCGCCGCGGGCCTGGTCCGGCAGGAAGGCAATCCCGCCTGACGTCGCCAGGAGAACGCGCAGTGCGTATATCGCCGCCCGATCGGCGCCGGCGCCGAGCAGGGCCGGATCGAGCCGGATGAGGCCCGCCGCCGGCTGGCTGGCAAAGCGCTCGATCAGACGGGCGGCCTCACCGCCAAGCCGCGTCCGGTCGCCGGCCTGCCGCGCGGCCAACGCCAGCGCGTCGTTCACGCGCTGCGCGCCGGCCTCCCCGGCAAGGGCTGCGCGCATGCGCGGCCGCTCGAAGGCTTCATCGGCATTGGTCGGGTCCTCGGCCCAGCCGACCTGTTGGCGCCCCAGGAAATCGCGCAGCGCATGGCGCCGCACGCCGAGAAGCGGTCGCACGATCCAGTCGCGCCAGTCATGCAGGGTGGCGGGCGCCATGCCGGCGAGGCCCCGCCCCTCGTCGCGGATCGCATCGTTGCGATCGCGCCGCATCAGCACCGTCTCGGCCTGGTCGTCCGCTGTATGTCCGGTCACGATCAGGCCGATGCCTTCCGCCCGGGCGGCGCTGGCCAGCAGCCGGTAGCGCGCCTCGCGCGCCGCCGCCGGCAGGCCGGTCGACGGCTTGGCGCCGGACCAGGCCAGAATGCGGTGCGCCATGCCGCGATCCGCGCAAAGCTTCGCCACGGTCCGCGCCTCATCGGCCGAACCTTGCCGCAAACCGTGGTCGATTGTGACCGCGAGCAGCTTCGCGGACGGTGCGGTTTTGTCGAGATGCTGTTTGAGAAGGAGAAGGAGCGCAGTCGAGTCGCTGCCCCCGGATACGGCCGCTACGGCGCCGTTGGAAAAATCGATATGCGAAAAGAGTCCGGTCGAAAGATCAGGCCCGGTATCGAGCATCAATCCATGTCGCCAAAAAGCGGTCCCGGTTTTGGGACTGCGAGACCCCCAGAAAAAATCAGCACGCAGCCAGGGCCTTCTCCTGCTTGACGCGTTCCTTGAGTGTGCTGGAAATATCGGGATAGCGCTTGCCGACCTCGCTGAAGGTGGCGCAGGCAACATCGTGCTGCTTGAGACCGACCAGCGACACGCCCAGCTTCAACAGCATGTCGGGCGCCTTCTTGGCTTTGGGATAATCCTTGCTGGCGGCGAGGAACACTTCCGCCGCATCGCGGTATTTCTGCTGGCCAAGCAGCGATTCCCCCAGCCAGTAATGCGCGTCCGCCGCCTTCGCGTCCTTGGGGAAGCGCGAGATATGATCGCGGAAACCCTGTTCGGCGGTGCCGTAGTCACCCGACAGGATGAACTGGTAGGAGTTCCGATAGAGCTCTTCGGGATTGTTGGTCGCGGGCAGCGCCGCGACCACCGTGCCGCCGGACTTGCCGGCCTTGGCTGGCGCGCTGGCGGCTGGTGCCGTGTCCTGTGCCGGCACGGTTGCCTGCGTGCTGCCGCCGGCATCGATCACATTGCCGTTCTTGTCGACAGTGATGGATCCAAAGGTCTTTTCGGGCGCTCCCTTGCCGGGGATCACCTTGCCGGGGTCACCGTCGGGTGACTCGACGATGACGTCCTCGACCGTCTTGCCGCCTGTGGATTGATCGCCGCCCGGCGCGGCGCCGGCATCGGCCGGCGCCTGGGTTGCCGGGGCCGAGGCCACGTCGGTGTTGGTCCCGGTGGTGGCATCTGATTTCTTCTGCGCCGGCGGTTGTCCACCTTGCGAGCCGCCTTCAAGCTGCTGGAAGCGGAACTCGTTGTCTTCCTGCTGTTTGCGGATCTGCTCCTGCATCTGCAGGATCTGGAAATTGAGTTCCTCGACCTTGCCGGTCAGCTGCCGCATTTGGTCCTCGAGCCCGGTCACGCCGGCGCCGCTCGACTGGGCGAGCTGGACCTGATCTTGCTTTTTCTTCTCGCCGAAAAGGCTGGGCAACTCGAGTGTCGGCAGATGGAAGGAAAAGCCGGTCTCGGCTGTTTGCCCTGTACCGCTCGCCGAAGCGGTTACGCCTGATAGGAGCAGCAGCGCCAGCGTGCCGCTCAGAACCGATCTCAAATGCATGTGTCTCTCGCCGTCCAATCGTTAGCTTGTTCGCGCCTTCCAATCGATGTGAGACCAGCCAAGCGCCCTCGGCTCATAGCAGGGCGCGAGACTTCGGCCAAATTTTGTTTCGGGTGTCAGGACATGAAAAAGGCGGCCCGAGGACCGCCTTTCGCAAAGAGGTGTTGTATTTTTGCCATCTGTGCCGTGCGCGCCTTTCGGCGCGCGACGCCTCAGGAACCAGCGCCGCTGAGCGTGGTGACGGCGCGGCGATTCTGCGACCAGCAGGAGATGTCATCGCATACGGCGACCGGACGTTCCTTGCCGTAGGAAATCGTCTTGAGACGGCTCGCCGAAACGCCCTTGGAAACCAGGAAGTCGCGCGTGGCGGCGGCACGGCGGGCACCGAGCGCCAGATTGTATTCGCGCGTGCCGCGTTCGTCGGCATGGCCTTCGACGACGATGGCATACTGCTTGTACTGGTTCAGCCACTGTGCCTGGCGCGACAGCGTCGTCTGTGCGTCGGCACGGATCGAGGTCGAGTCCGTATCGAAGAAGATACGGTCGCCGATGTTGACGGTGAAGTCCTGTGCCGAGCCGGGTGTTGCGGCACCCGCGCCATTGAGGCCAAGGTCAGCGGCGCTGTTCGGGGTCTTCTTCGAAGCGCAACCGGTGATGGCGAGCATCGCCACCAGCGCGATCATGGCCGGGTTTCTGGTCAGTGCTGCGATACGGCCCATGCCGCCTCTCCTTCGTATTCGAGTGATCATGTTCGAGTGATTTCGTTGATCACCCAGTAACCACGTTTGGGTTAACCGGCATTCAAGAAACACGGTTAAAATTTGGTTTAGGCTGCCCGTCCGCAGCTGTTTTGTCATAGGCCACAGTTGGCGCGGACCCTAGGCGGAAATGCGGCCAAAACGCGACGAAGGCATGGAAAAGGGGAATGTAAGGGGGAATTGAAGAGTTGGAGAACTGAAGAATTGAAGAAGGATGTTCACCCTAGCTTCACTCTGAGGTTCACCAGCATTCCGTACACCTGGCCATACGATTGTAGCCACTCGTCCCGTTGCGCCTGGAGATGTATTCGAGATCGAACGCGTATGAAATCCACGTCTCCACTTCACTGCACGATCCTATGGCCATCGAAATGAACCGGGCAAATTCAGCTTTGGAGTGGGTCTGTTTGGCAAATCCCTCGGCCAGATTGGCGCAAATCCCTTTGCTGGAACGCCGCAACTGATCGGCCAGCGCGTATTGCTCTATCTTGGGAAAAGCGAGGGTGGCCTTGTGAACCGCCAGAGAGACCACGTAAGCGCGCTTGTAGACCTCTAGATCCTTTGCTCGCTTAACGTAGCCCTCTGCTTTCACCATCTCTTCAATTCTTCAGTTCGCTAATTCCCGTTCTATTCCAGCAGCGGTGACCAAGCCGGATCTGAAGCAAAATTCGTCGTCGGGATCGGCTGCTCGTTGCGGCCGGTGAGATCGACGGAAACCAGTTTCGGGCCGCCATTGGCGTCGCGGAAGAACATCAGCACGCGGCCATTCGGCGCCCAGGTCGGGCCTTCCTGCTGGAAGCCGGACGACAGGATGCGCTCGCCCGAGCCGTCGGTCTTCATGACGCCGATCTGGAATTCGCCGCCGCTCTGCTTGGTGAAGGCGATGAGGTCGCCGCGCGGCGACCACACCGGCGTCGAATAGACGCCGTCGCCGAACGAGATGCGGGTCTGGCCCGATCCGTCGGCGCCCATGACGTAGATCTGCGCGCGACCGCCACGGTCGGAGGTGAACACCACCTTGGTGCCGTCGGGCGAGTAGGAAGGCGAGGTGTCAATGGCGGTCGAGTTGGTCAGCCGCGTCGTCGAACGGCTGCGCAGGTCCATGGCGAAGATGTTGGAATTGCCGTCGTCGCGCAGCAGGCTCATGATCACCTTCTGGCCGTCGGGCGAGAAGCGCGGCGCAAAGGTCATGCCTGGAAAATTGCCTACCAGTTCACGCTGCCCGGTCTCGATCTGCAGGAGATAGACCCTGGGCTGGCCGCTCTCATAGGACATGTAGGTGATTTCCTGCCGGTTCGGCGAGAAGCGCGGCGTCAGCACGATCGATCTGCCGTCCGAAAGATAGCGGACGTTGGCGCCGTCCTGGTCCATGATGGCGAGGCGCTTCTTGCGCGCGTTCTTGGCGCCGGACTCGTCGATGAACACGACACGCGTGTCGAAATAGCCCTTCTCGCCGGTCAGCCGCTCATAGATGGCGTCGGCGATGATATGGGCGACGCGGCGCTGATTGGCGTCGTTGGCGAAGAACTGCTCACCGGCCATCTGCTGCCCCGCGAATGTGTCCCACAGCCGGTACTGGGCGCGGATGCGGCCGTCTGCTTCCTTGCTGACGCTGCCGGTGACCAGAGCCTGCGCATTGATCACCTTCCAGTCGTCGAAGCGGGGGGTTGCGTCCGGATTGGCGATCTTCTCGATGAAGGCGCTCTTGTCGATCGGCGCGAACAGCCCGGAGCGCTTCAAGTCGGCGGTGACGATCTGGGAAATCTGCGCGCCAAGTGCGTCGCCGCCCTGGAAATCGGTGATGGCGATCGGCAACGGCTCGACATTGCCCTTGTTGACGTTGAGTTCGACCAGCGCCCAGGCAGGCATCGGAACGATGGCCGTCATGCCCAGCGCCATGGCTGCAATCGTCAGGAGCGGCTTGAGGATTGATTTCATGTCTTCTCGCTTCTCATACTGATCTTCGGATATCAGGGCCTAGAGGCCGAGCATCTCCCTTGGGTCGAATGTGACCCGGATGTCGTTCCAGATGTCCTGCTTGCCGGCGGGAACCTGCAGGCCGGCCATGTCGCATTTCTGAACGGCGCGCACCGCGCTCTCGTCGAACTGCCTGTTGCCGCTCGACGTTTCAACGGAAGGACGGCCGTCGAGCTTGCCGGAGGTGTTCAGGTTGAAACGGACGACGACGACGAAATTCTCCGAACCTTCGAGCCCGGCCGGTAAGGTCCAGCAACCGCCGAGCTGGCTTTCCAGGGCGCCCTGCTCCGACTTCGACAGCTTCTGGCCCTGATCCTTGTCGCCGCCGAGCGACGCTTGCTGCGTCGAGCGCTTGGCGCCGCCTCCGGACGGCTTCTGCTTGTCGAGCAGCGCCGATATCTCGTTGGCGTTGAACTGCTTGTCGTCCGACTTTGGCTTGGACGAGGCTTCCTTGACCGGCTTCTCGGCATCCTTGCGTTCAGGCGCCTTGGCGCTTTCGGCCTGTGCCGGCTGCGGCTTCGGCCGGGCCTCCGGCGCGGGCGCCGAATTCGGCAACTGCGTCTCCTCGGTGGGCGGGTCCTTGGCTATGGCCTCGGCGACGGCGTCGGGCTTGACCTCGGGCGTCGGATCGATGGCGGCGGTCTTGTCCTGCGGCGGCGGTGTCGGCGCGGGCTTTGCCGGAGTGGGCTTCGGCTCGGTCTGCTTGACCGGCTCAGGCTTGACCTCTTCCTTGGGCGTCGGCGCTGGCGCCACTTCCGTCGCCGGAATGGGCTTGGGCTTTTCCTGCGGCTTCGGCACGTCGTCGGTCTTCGGGATTTCCTTCGGGGTCGGCGCTGGCGCCGGAGCCGAGGTCGTGTCGACGGGTTTCGGCTTGGCTTCAGGCGTTATCGGCTTGTCGGTGTCGACGCTGTTTTCGCCGACCTTCTGCGCATTCGGCACGATATCGGGACGCTGCGTCGGCAATGGCGCCGGCTTTTCATGCATGACGGCCTTCTTGTCGCCCTGCAGGGTCTGCGCAATGGCTTCCATCGGCACGATGTCGACCGCGACGGACTCGACATCGGCGGACGGAAGCGCGGCCGGCGCCGACAGCGTGAACAGGCCGAAGGCCAGCACCGCCGTATGCAAGATCACCGATGTGGTGAGGCCGGTCCTCATCGTGCGTCTATTGATCCTGTTCCTGCAGTGAAACCAGGCCGATGTTCTTGTAGCCAGCGGCCGAAATGCGGGCCATCACCTTCATCGCCGTGCCGTAGTCCGTCGACCTGTCGCCGCGGATGAAGATGCGCTCTTCATAGCCGGTCTTCGAAATCGCCTGCAGCTTGGCCACCAGCTCCTCGATCGGAATCTCGGTTTCCTGCAGGAAGATCTTGCCGGTCGCATCGATCGAGACGGTGATCGGCTGGGTGTCGGCATTCATCGCCTTGGCCTGCGTGTCGGGCAGGTCGATCGGCACGCCGACCGTCAGCATTGGCGCCGCGACCATGAAGATGATCAGCAGCACCAGCATCACGTCGACCATCGGCGTAACATTGATCTCCGACATCAATGCATGGTGACGGCCGCGCCGTCGATGACCCCTGCCGCCACGTCCACCACCTGCGCCTACAGACATTCCCATGATCGTCCCTCAGGCCTTCGGCGCGACTTTTTCATCGATTTGGCGCGAGAGTATGGCGGAGAACTCGTCGGAGAACCCCTCCATCCGCACGGCGATCTTGCTCGCATCCGATGACAGCTTGTTATAGGCGATGACCGCCGGAATGGCGGCGAGCAGGCCGATGGCCGTCGCCAGTAGCGCCTCGGCGATGCCGGGCGCGACCACCGCGAGACTGGTGTTCTTTGAGCCGGCGATGGCCTGGAACGAGGTCATGATGCCGATGACGGTGCCGAACAGGCCGATGAAAGGTGCCGCCGAGCCGGTGGTGGCGAGAAAGCCGAGGCGGCCCTCCAGCTTTTCCATCTCACGGGTCAGCGCCAGGTCCATGGCCTTGTCGATGCGGGTCTGCAGGCCGAGCGGCGACTTGGCGCCTTTCTCGAAACTCTTCTTCCATTCGCGCATGGCGGCGACGAAGATGGCGCCCATGCCTGTCGTCTTGCGGTCGGCAAGGGTGCGATAGAGCTCCTCCAGCGACTGCCCGGACCAGAAAACCTGCTCGAAGCGGTTCAGCGCCAGGCGCATGCGGCCATAGGCAACCAGCTTGTCGACGATGATCGCCCATGTCCACACCGAGGCGCAGAGCAGCCCGATCATGACCAGCTTGACCACCCAGCTGGCCTGCATGAACAAGGCCCAAATCGACAATTGCGCGCCCGGTTCGGCGAGTGCGATATTTTCCATCGTTACGTCCTTAAGATTTTCCGGGCGAAGCTGGCGGCTGGCCCATGGCATCCCTTGTGGTCGGTTCGCACGAAGCTACCGGACACCCCAAACCGTGCCGTTAGCGGCCTTTTCGGGGCAAATATTGGTGAAAGGAAGGCGCTGGATAACGCCAATCTTCACCAATCTCTTCATGAACCGTTATGGTTAAGGATGGGTTAGTCCATAAGGCGCGGCGCATTGCCGCGCCCCGGCACCGCCGCCGGCGAAGTCAGCACGCGATCCGTCCAATCAGTCCTGGGGAACGACCTTGGGCATGAACGCCGCCACCCATTCCCTGGGAAAACGCCTCGGCCGGCCATTCTCGCCAATGATCGCCGCCTCGACCTTGGCCTCGACCAGCACCTCTTCGCCGCGCTTGAGCTGCTGCGCCATGAAGATACGCGCGCCGGAAATGGTCTCGGTGCGGGTGTCGACGGTCAGGATGTCATCGATACGGGCGGGGATGCGGAAGTCGATCTCCATGCGGCGCACCACCCACACGATCTTCTCGCCGTGCTTGCCGTCGGCGAGTTCGGTGTGATGCACGCCGGTGAGCCTGAGATAGTCGGAGCGGCCGCGCTCGAGGAATTCCAGATAGCGCGCGTGATAGACGACACCCGAGAAATCGGTATCGGCATAATAGACCCGCGCCATCAGCCGGTGGCCGAACGCGGTCAGCGCACCGGAAAGCCCTGCCAGCAATGCCGCGGATTCACCATGATCGCCCATTGCGCTTCCCTTTTGGATGCCGACGCGGCAGGTATTTTTGGCGCATGAACCCGATGGCACTGTTAACGACGATGATCAAGACCTTGATGGCGGTCGTGCTGGCGCTGGCCGCTTCTACACTGTCGGGTGAGGCGGCGACCTTCACGATGAAGCGCGGTCTCAATCTCGACCAGTGGGTCACCTGGCCCGGCGAGGACCAGTGGGGTGATGCCAAGGCCATCCTGCCCTACCCGGAATGGCGCAAATTCCTCAACGAGGACGACCTCAAGGCGCTGAAGGATGCCGGCTTCGATTTCCTGCGCATGCCGGTCGATCCGTCGCCTTTTCTCTCGGACAAGACAACGGACCTTCGTGACCAACTCTATGCCAGCGTGCTGGACTCGGCGCGCATGATCAATCGCGCCGGACTGAAGGTCATCGTCGACATGCACCTGATCCCGGCCGGCGGCGGCCGCAAGATCGGCATGGGCGAAGTGATGGACGACCCCGCGACCTTCGACCGCTATGTCGAGGTGGTTCGCGGCATGGCGCGCACGCTGGCCGCCGAAGATCCCGAGAAGGTCGCTTTCGAACCGATGAACGAGCCGATCGTCGATTGCGACAGCGACGGCACCAGCCTGTGGCCCGACCGCCAGCGCAAGCTGTTCGCGGCGGCGCGCGCCTCGGCGACGAAACTGACGCTGATCCTGACCGGAGCTTGCTATTCCGCTGCTTCGTCTCTGGAAAAGATCGACCCGAAGACGATCCCCGACGACAACGTCATCTGGACCTTCCACTCCTACGACCCGTTCCTGCTCACCCATCAGGGCGCGACCTGGGCCGGCGACTTCATTCCCTATGTGACCGGCCTGCCCTATCCTTTGACCGCGGTGCCGAAGGCGCAGCTTGATGTGACGCTGGACACCATCCGCGCCCGGATCAAGGCCGAGGCGCCGTGGACACGGCAGAATGGCCTGCTTGCCTATCTCGACGAGCAGGTCGCCAGCATGGACAGCGCCGACAAGCTGCTTGGCCTGATGGATGCGCCGTTCAAGGCTGTCGAGGCTTGGGCGAAGGCCAACGGCATCAAGCCGGAAGACATCACGCTGGGCGAGTTCGGCATGATCCGCCAGGAGTATGGCAATGCCTATGTGGTGCCGGCCGAATATCGGGCCGCCTATGTCAGGGACATGATCGCTCGGGCCGAAGCGCATGGCTTCTCATGGTCGGTGTGGAGCTATGGCGGGGCTTTCGGCATCGTCGACGCATTCAATGGCGACAAGGCCGAGCCTGACGTGCTGGACGCAATCCGAAGCCTGCCATGACCCGAAGCCTGCCATGACGCGCCGGTCAGCCGAGGTCTATCTGCAGGATTTCCGGGCGCATTCCGAAACGGATCGGCAAATTGCTGAAGCCAAGCCCGCCCGAGACGATGAGGTTGCGGTCGTTCTCGACGACATGGCCATAGGCGTAGCGATTGCCGAACTGGGATGGCACGATCGGCGAATAGCCGAACAGCCGCACCTGCCCGCCATGGGTGTGTCCCGATAGCGTCAGCGACACACGCCACGGCACTTTTGGAAAAATGTCCGGTTCGTGCGCCAGCAGGATGACGGGCGCGGCGTCGCTGATTTTGGCCAGCGTGCCGTCGAGATCGTCCAATCCCCTGGGAGGCTCGTGCTTCTTTTTCGGCAACAGCGCCAACTGATCGGCGAGGCCCGCGATCCAGACGCCATGTCCGTCCTTTTCCAGACGCACGGCGTCGTTCTCCAGCACCGGGATGCCGGCTTTCTCCAGAGCCTTGCGCGCGATCGTCGGGCCGACTTCGGCACGCTGCGCAAAGCCGTCGGCCCACCAGTCGTGATTGCCGAGGATCGACACCACGCCGAGCGGCGCCTTGAGGCCCGACAGGGCGCCAGCCCATTCCGGCGGCGTCACCCTTTGCGACACCAGGCGCATGCCGGCTATGTAGTCGCCGAGCAGCACGATCAGGTCCGGCTGCAAGGCATTCGCCTCTTCGGCAAGCGAAGCGATCCGCTCCGGCGTCATCCATGGCCGGCAGGCATGGATGTCGGCGAGCGCGACGACGCGCAGCTTCAATCCGGCCGGCCAATGCGGTGGCGTCAGCGCATAGCGCTTCACATGCGTCAGCAGCATCGGCTCGATACCGACGGCGTAGGCGCTGAAGGAGGCGACCGACAGGAACGACCCGCCGATAAAGCGCAGGAACCCGCGTCTGGTTATCATCAAGTGGCTCCGGCACCTCATTTCGGCATGCGCTGCTACATGTCGCCCAAAAGCGATCTCGGTTTTGGTTGGACGACATGCATGGATGCAGCGAACCCGATAAAATCCAGCAATACGCCGGTAAGCCGGCGAAGATGAGGAGAATTTGCGCAGGCCCGTTCACTGATGCTTGATCGCTAGTCCGCGAAAGCCGCGCCTGATCGCTTGCGTGGCTATTCTTCCTGGAACAGATTGATCTGCTGCTGTGCCAAATCCTTCGGCGCATCGAGGCCGAGATGGCGCCAGGCATTGGCGGTCAGCATGCGTCCGCGTGGTGTGCGCTGGATGAACCCCTGCTGGATCAGATAGGGCTCGATGATGTCCTCGATGGCATCGCGCGGCTCGGACAGGCCGGCGGCGATGGTCTCGATGCCGACCGGACCGCCGCCGAAATTACGGGCGATCATGCTGAGATAGCGGCGGTCGAGGGCGTCGAGGCCAAGCGCGTCGACTTCGAGCCGGGTCAAGGCCTCGTCGGCGATCAGGCGGTCGACATGGCCGTCGCCGGCCACCGAGGCGAAATCGCGCACGCGCCGCAGCAGCCGTCCGGCAATGCGTGGCGTGCCGCGCGCGCGCCGCGCGATTTCCAGCGCACCGTCGTCGCCGAGTGGCATCTGCAGGATGCGCGCGCCGCGCCGCACGATCTGCTCCAACTCCTCGACGGTGTAGAAGTTGAGCCGCACCGGGATGCCGAAGCGGTCGCGCAGCGGATTGGTGAGCAGGCCGAGCCGCGTGGTGGCGGCGACCAGCGTGAAGTGCGCTAGGTCGATCTTCACCGAACGCGCCGCCGGACCCTCGCCGATGATCAGGTCGAGCTGGAAATCCTCCATCGCCGGATAAAGGATTTCCTCCACCGCCGGGTTGAGCCTGTGGATCTCGTCGATGAACAGCACGTCGCCTTCTTCGAGATTGGTAAGCAATGCCGCGAGATCGCCGGCCTTGGCGATGACCGGCCCGGAGGTCGAGCGGAAATTGACACCGAGTTCGCGCGCCATGATCTGCGCCAGCGTCGTCTTGCCCAGCCCCGGCGGTCCGACGAACAGCACATGGTCGAGCGCTTCCTTGCGGCCCTTGGCGGCCTCTATGAAGACCTTGAGATTGGCCCGCACCGCCGCTTGGCCGACGAAATCGTCAAGCGTTTGCGGCCGCAGGGTCTGCTCGGCATCCTCGCCGCGCTTTTCCGGTGCAATGAGGCGGGGGGAAAGGCTCATGGGACCTTCCTTGCACAGGGCAGCGCCCCGGACAAGCGATGGCTCACCGTGCCAGTTCCTTCAACCCAAAACGGATCAGTTTGGACGCATCGGCGCCCTCGCCCGCCGTCTTCAGCGCTGCTGACACCGCATTGGCGGCGGTGTCGCGGGAATAGCCGAGATTGACCAGCGCCGAGACGGCGTCGGTGATCGGCGCCGGCGCTACGCCTTCGCCGAGTTCCTGCTTGAGCCCAATGGTGCCGGTGGCGGTGCCCGCATAGGCCGGCGCCTTGGCCTTCAATTCGGTGACGATGCGCTCGGCCACCTTCTTGCCGACGCCGGGCGCGCGGGAAACCATGGCGATGTCGCGC
Organism: Mesorhizobium sp. B2-4-13; assembly: GCF_006658535.1. Classification (NCBI taxonomy): domain Bacteria; kingdom Pseudomonadati; phylum Pseudomonadota; class Alphaproteobacteria; order Hyphomicrobiales; family Phyllobacteriaceae; genus Mesorhizobium; species Mesorhizobium sp. B2-4-13. Next base: position 43,768 of record NZ_VFVB01000005.1, read on the forward strand.
AGTGCAATGGCATTGGCAAGGTCAGCCGGCGCCAGCGTCGACAGGATGGCCAGCGCCACCTTGGCGCCAACACCCGGCACATTGTTCATCAGCAGCCGAAACCATTCGCGCTCGAGCTGCGACTGGAAACCATAGAGCCGGATCATGTCCTCTCGCACATAGGTCTCGATGAACAGCACCACCGCTTCGCCAGGCGAAGGCAGCGCGGCAAGCGTGCGGGTCGAGCAGTACGCGACGTAGCCGACGCCGTGGATATCGACGAGACAATGGTCTTCGTCGACCTCGTCGAGCGTACCCTTGAGCTTGCCGATCATGCCAGATCTTTCATGGAGATAAGCCCCTCATGGGTGCGTTTCCGGAGAGATGATATCGAGATCGGGGAAATAACTGCGATAGCGCGCGGCGTCGCGGGTCAAAAGACGATGTCCGGCAACAGCCGCATGAGCACCAATAAAGAAATCAGGCAAGATGCGTTCCCGAACGCCGCCGGCCCGGCGATAGCGGGAATGCGTGACGCCCGCAAGGAATGCCGCGTCCCAAGGTACAAGTTCGCGATCCATTCGAGCATGTCGACGGCTCTTCGAAGCGCCGTCTCCGTCGGGATCAGCGGCGCGAGCTCAGACCAGACGATTGTATTGACGACCAATGCGCCGTCGCTACGGCATGAAACGATTGCAGACGCTGACCATTCCGTCAGCGGCCCGGTTGGCCCCCAAACGTCGATGAGGACATTGGTGTCAATCAACGTCGAGATCTTCACGCGGGCCTCTCAACCACTCCATGTAAGCGTCGGCGGTCATGCCTCCCAGATCCAGTGTGCCCGCCATGCCGTGGAGAATATTCCTGAACCTGCGCGCGACTTCTTCGTCGGACAGGTTTTCATTGACGGCAACGAGCCGAGCCCCTTCCTCGGTGGCCACGAACGCAACCTCGGAGCCCGGTCCGATGCCCAGATGGTCCCTTATCGGCTTGGGGATTGTGACTTGGCCCTTGGTGGTCACGCGCATGGTAATACCTCTAGGGTATTACTACACGCGCAGCGTGAACAAGTCAAGAACATTGCTATTCGGCAAGCGCCATCCGGTAAGCGGCACTTTGCCGGTGATGCGCGTGACAAATCGCGATGGCCAGCGCGTCGGCGGCATGTTCGGTGTCGAAGATCGCTTTCGGCAACAGCACCTTCACCATCATGTGGATCTGCTTCTTGTCGCCATGACCGACGCCGATCACCGCTTTCTTCACCGCGTTCGGCGCATATTCGGCGACGACGAGGCCGGCGCGCGCCGGCACCAGCATGGCGATGCCGCGCGCCTGGCCGAGCTTCAGCGTCGCCACGGCATCCTTGTTGACGAAGGTCTGTTCGACCGCGGCTTCATGCGGCATCGCCCGATGCAGGATCTCGGCAAGCCCGTCATGCAGCTGGCAAAGCCGCGTCGCCAGCGCCGCCTTGTCCTCCGAGCGCACGGTGCCCGCAGCAACAAAGCGCAAGGAATTGCCGAGGCTCTCGACGATGCCCCAGCCGGTGCGCCTGAGCCCCGGATCGATCCCGATGATGCGAATCGCGTCCCCCATGCCGTGAGTGTACCTCCGGCGGACAGCGATGCCAGCGAAAAGTGAACAAACCGGAAACGTTCAGCCAACCGGGAGGCCTCGACGTTTCTCAGTTGCGGGCGAAAGCCGTGTTGAGCAGGCTGATCTGGTCCGACACCGGATTGGGCCGGCGGGCCACGGGCTGCATGTCGACCACGGCGCCTGCGCCATAGATCTCTTCGTCCATGCGGCGCACCAATGCCTGCAGGCGCAACGACCGGTTGACGAGATCGAGGAAATCGGTCGGCAGTTCGGCCCAGCCAGCCGCCTCGTCATGGGCGGAAGCGGTGTCGAGACGCACCTTGGATTTTTCCGAAGCGACCTGATCGCGCGTCATCTCGCCGGAATTCGCCGCACGCTGCAAAAGCAGCCACGAGGCAACCTGCATCAGCCTGGTGGTCAGCCGCATCGATTCGGCCGCGTAGAGCGTGGCCGCCAGCCGCGACAGTTTCTTGGCCTCTGCCCGGCCCTTGCCGTCGAGATACTCCGCCGCCTGTTCGACCAGGCCCATGCCTTCCTGGTAAAGCGGTTTGAAGGAGTGCGAAAACACCCGGCGTTCCGCCAGCTTGACGGTTTTCGCAATGCCCTTCGAAGGCTCGTTCATTGATACGCCCCTGCACTTGCGACCGGCCGATTCGGCTCTCTGCCGATACACCCGTGACCCTATAAAACTGAAGCTTGAAAATGCGCTTCGTCCGGGGTGAAGGCAAGCACATGTTTAACAGAAGGTTAACGGCGTTCGGCCGTGCGGAATGCCGCCTGGGTCCGGACAAAAAAAGAGCCGCGGATAAGGCGGCTCTCAGGAGTTTAACAGGGAGGCGTCAAACAAAGTGGCTCCAACCACTCGGTAAGAATCCAGATCACTGGATGGACATAGTAAACGCCTGTAAAGCTTAATGAACCCTTAACGGCCCTGATGTTTTTTTATCCAACACCGTGCTCCTGTGCCGTAACAACACAGCCGCACCGGCTGGGTTTCAGCCTTCTCTCAGGCTTTTTTCCACACTACCGGCAAGGCGATGAAGGCAAACAGCAGCATGCCTGCGTAGAAGCCGATCGAAGATATCCCCAGCAACGGCTCGATCCCCGGATTTCCGGCAAGCAGTATATAAAGGCCGATCATCAGCCCGATGCCGCTGATTGCCGTCAGCCAGAAATGGACAAGGGCCAGCGTCTTTTGCCCGGCAGCCGGAAACAGGTGGTAAAAGAACGCGAAAACCGCCGACATCAGCCAACCGGCCACCATCGTGTGGGCGTGGGTCGGCATCTGGCCGTGGTCTTCGCTGATCGCCATGTGGATGCCGAGCGCCATGCCGCACAGCGCGTAGATGATCGCCAGCGTGAAGAAATTCCGTGCTACCCCTTGCATATTAGTCCCCCGAATTGCCTTTTCCCAAGCTGGGAATGGATTGATCGTCAGGCGAACGCTGTCGCCGCCGGACTCCGGCTTCGGCACTAGCATCGGCAGTGTTTCCGGACGATGTCGCCCCCCGACGCTGCCGACGATAGCAGAAAACCGGGCGGTGGGTTCATCATATTAGTTTCTCCTTTCGTTAGCCGGCAGCCTGAAACACAGCCGGTTTTTCCACGACATCGTCCTGAAACAGCCGCGCCGCTAAACGCTGCGGCATCGAAGCGGCGGGCGGGCAATGGCGCGGCCTCGCCAGCAACCATTGGACATCGGGGAGAAAGCCATGGATTGGTATTCCATCGTCAAATTGCTGCACATCCTTTCGGCGATGCTTTGGGTCGGCGGCGGCTTCACGCTGATGGTGCTGGCGACGCTGGCGGATCGCGCCGGCAACATCCAAGGAACGCTGCAGGCGATGCGCGCCACTGGCGAACTGGGCAACCGCTTCTTCGCTCCGATGTCGATGCTGACATTGGTCTTCGGATTGATCATGTGCTCGTTCTGGGTCGGCTTCTCCGATCTCTGGGTCCTGATCGGGCTTGCCGGCTACGCCACGACCTTCTGCATCGGCATGTTCGTCTTCAAGCCGACCGCCGACCGCATGGGCGCGATGATCGCCAGGGATGGCGTGACGCCTGCGGCACTTGGCTATGGACAGCGCATCCTGCGGGCGGCGCGCTTCGACTATGCGGTCATGCTCATCATCATCACCGACATGGTTCTGAAGCCTACCCTGCACGACGTCGGGATTCTCGCCGGCATGGTGGTGGTCCTTGCCGCCGGTGCCACAATGGCGCTCAGCCGGCCAAGACGCATGGTGCCCAGCGCCGCCTGACGCGGCTGGAGCGCTACATGATGCCGGCGATCCCGTCCCACAGAAGCTTCACTGCCACGACCGCCACGGTCGCATAGGTGAAGGGATAAAAAATTTCTGGCCGCATCCGCCGCACCAGCCAGGCACCGGCGATGGTCGACAGTGGCGCCAGCGGCATCAGCACGGCGGACGCCGTCAGATTGGCGGTGTCGAACTGGCCGAGCGCGAAATAGGGGATGAGTTTCAGCGCGTTGGTAGCGGCGAAGAAGATCGCTGCCGTGCCCGACAACACCTTGGGGTCGAGCCGGATCGGCAAGGCATAGACCTGGAAGGGCGGGCCGCCGACATGGGCGACGAAGCTGGTGAAGCCTGCGACCGTGCCCCATATGGCCGCGGCCACGCGATTAGGTGCGGCCGCATGGTCGGAACCATGACGAAATTGCAGGTAAAGCCAGCGCAGCACGAAGATGATGGCAACGGCGCCGACGATGAGCCGCACCGCTTCCTCGGTGACCAGTGCCGCCGTCAGCCAGCCAAGCCCGATGCCCACGATGGCGCCCGGCATCATGTCGACCAGCATCTTGCGGTCGTACACGCCCCACCATGTCCACACCGAGACGATGTCCATCAGGCACAGGATGGGCAGCAGGATGGCGGCCGCTTGAACCGGCGGCATGGTCAGCGCCATCAGCGGCACGCCGACGAAACCGACCGCGCCGCCGAAGCCGCCCTTGGACAGGCCGACCAGGATGACCGCCGGAATGGCGGCCGCGTAGAACCACGGATCGAGAAGCAGGCCTGACATGAGGAGGAACTGATCTGGAGGGAAAGCGCGTCGACGCCTGAATAGCCCACAATCTTGAGTCGAGCGACAGCAAAAGCAACCCGCGCGCCTCGCCATGCCCCTATTCTATCGGCACGCCGAAACCAGCAGGAACATCGGCCGCTCGAGTTCTTCCGCCAGGTCCGGTCTGGCCGCGATCTGCGCGTCCGTCGGACGGAATTCCTCGACATGCTCGATCGTGAAACCCGCGCGGATCAGGGCGTTGAGCGTGGTGCCGATGGTGCGGTGATGTTTCACCACCCCCTTGGTCAGCCAGTTGATCTTGCGCGGCCCTTCCACCAGATATTGGTCGACAGGCCAGGTCCTTTTCCCCTCCCCATCGATCGACCAGCCCGGATTGGTCGGCGCCGTGTAGATCGGATGCTCGGTCGATAAGACGAAATGCCCGCCGGGCAACAGGGCTTCGTGCACGGCCCCGAACAGGCGCTCAATGTCTTCGACGTAATGCAAGGCGAGCGAACTGTGGGCGAGGTCGAAGCCGCCTTGCGGCAGGCTGAGCTGGTCGAGGTCGGCTCTCTCGTAGGTGATGCCGGTGTCCGGGCCGGCCGCTCTCGCACGGGCCAGCATCTTCTCCGAGAGGTCCAGCCCAAGGACTTCCCTCGCTCCATTTTCATGTGCCCAGCGGCAGAACCAGCCAAAGCCGCAGCCGAGGTCGACGACCCTCAGGCCACCGACATCGGGCAGCATCGCGCGCAACGCCGGCCACTCGGCGGCACCATCCAGGCCTTCGACGGAGCGGCTAAGCTGGCTGTAGCCCGCAAAGAAATCGGGTTGATCATAAATGTTCTGCGCCATCTTTTTTTGGCTCCTCGGACGGTCATCCGGCGGAAGACTGACATATGGTGGACTGGCCGCGCCTTTCCACCACTGCCATGCCGTGTCAAGCCTACGAGGCCGCCGGCAACCCCAGTGGCGGCGGTCGCCGCCGGATCGGCTGTGCCTTGATAATGGCGGTGCTGGTCTCGGCCTTGTCGGCGATGCGATCGAGAATGCCGTCGAGGTCGCCGATCGAGCGCACGAACAGCCGGGCGACGAAGCAGTCGTCGCCGGTCACCTTGTCGCATTCGCCAAACGCCTCAATCTCCTCGATCAATTTCTGAACGATGTGCAGCTTGCCCGGCAGAGGCTTGATCCGCACGATCGCCTGCAGCGTATAGCCGAGCGCCAGCGGATCGATCTCGACGGTGAACGCCCGGATGACGCCGCGCTCCTCGAGGCGCCGCAGCCGCTCCGAAACGCTCGGCGACGATAGCCCGACCTGGGCCGCCAGATCCTTCAGCGAGGTTCGCGCATCCCTGACCAGGATTTCCAGCAGATTTCGGTCTAAATCATCCAGCATTTTCTATTTCTCGTTGATTTCGAGCGGATGCCTAATTTAATTAGGCACTATCATTATATTGCCTTTCCTAGGAGATGGATAGCCCAGACCTCACATGAGATTATGCCGCCTCAACGGGTTCAGAGGCTTATTATGAACGATACGGTACGAGGCACGGTCGAAATGTCGGCCGCAATGGCGATCCTGGGAACGATCGGCTGGTTCGTCATCATGTCCGGTCAGCCGATCATGGATGTCGTGTTCTGGCGCTGCGCGTTCGGCGCGCTGACGCTGCTCTTCATCTGCGCTTCGCTTGGATTACTGCGCAACAGGCTGTCGTTGCGCGTCATCGGCCTTGCCGCGCTAGGGGGTGCGGCGATCGTCATCAACTGGCTGCTCTTGTTCAGCGCCTTCTCCCGCGCGTCGATCTCGATCGCCACCGCCGTCTACAACACGCAGCCTTTCATGCTGGTCGGCTTCGGCGCGCTCTTGTTCGCCGAGCGGCTGACATTGACCAAGCTGACATGGCTGGCAATCGCCTTCGCCGGCATGCTGCTGATCGTCGCCGCAGCTCCCGATGCCGCTGATGTCGGCACGAACTATTTCGCCGGCATCCTGATGGCCCTGGCCGCCGCCTTTTTCTGGGCCGTCGCGGCAATCGTCACCAAGAAGCTCAAGGGCACGCCACCGCATCTGATCGCGCTGATTCAGGTCTGCGTCGGCGTCGTCATGCTCGCGCCCTTCGCCAATCTCGCGCATCTCCCCGGCGATCCATGGAACCGGGCCATGCTGGCAACGCTCGGTATCGTCCACACCGGCCTGATGTACATCCTCATGTACGGCGCCATCCAGAAGCTGCCGACGCATTTGCAGGGGTCGCTGTCCTTCATCTATCCGGTCGTTGCCATCCTGGTCGATGTCACCGCCTTCGGCCATCGGCTGCATCTCAGCCAGGTCGTCGGCGCCGCCGCCATCCTGATCGCGGCCGCCGGCATGAACCTCGGCTGGACATTGTGGAAACCGAGACCGGCCGCCGCGAACCCCGAGCCGATCAGGTAAGGCGACGCGCCGGCTGTCCGGCGGATCAAAAATCGCGATCCCGGCTGCCCGCCTGTTCAAAGCGGGCAGTTTGCTCTATGCCGCAATCCAACCATCTTCGCCCGGCATAGGCGAAACCCGGGATCGAAGAACCATGAATGACGCAACGCCCCCCAACCGCTGCCGCATCGTGCTGATCGCGCCGTCCGGCGTGTCGGCGGATCGGATCACGGCCGCATTCGATGGCGGCGATGTCGCCTCGCTGATCCTGCCCGAGAACGGCATGGACGAGGCCTCCTTCCAGGCCTTCGCCGAGCGTATCGTGCCGGTCGCGCAGGCCGCCGGAGTGGCCGTCATTATCGCTGGCGACACCCGCATCGCGGGCCGCGTCCAGGCCGACGGCATCCATGTCGAGGTCTCCAAGGCCGAACTCGCCGAGACGATCGAACATTTCCAGGCGAAAATGACGGTCGGCGCCGGCGGCGCCAAGACGCGTGACGACGCGCTCGAACTCGGCGAAGCCCGGCCCGACTACATTTTCTTCGGCCGGTTCGGCTACGACAACAAGCCCGAGCCGCATCCGCGCAACCTGTCATTGGGGCAATGGTGGGCGCAGATGATCCAGATCCCCTGCATCGTCGAGGCCGGTTCCGATCTTGCCTCTGTCGAAACCGTGGCCGCCACCGGCGCCGAATTCGTCGCGCTGTCGAGCGCCGTGTTCGCCGACGGCATCGATCCGAAGGCGGCGATCGCCCGGGCCAATGCGCTGCTCGACGAAACAGCGCCGCGCCTCGAGGACTGACGTGTTCCTGGCAAGGCTTTCCCTTCAGGCCCTGCTCGCGGCGGTGATGATCCAGGCCGCCGCCGCCGAAACCATACCCTTGCCGCAGCCCAAGCCTGAAACCGGCGTGCACACCGACAAGCCGATCGAAAAGCAGCTGCCGCAGCCCGCCACCACATCCGAACCCGCGCCGTTGCCATCGGCCGACAGCGTCAATCCCGACCGCTTTGGCGCCAAGCCGGCGGACGCTGCCTATGGTGCCTTCCAGCGTGGTCTTTACAAGACCGCCTACAATCTGGCGCTGGTCCGCGCGCAGAATGGCGATCCGGCGGCGCAGACGCTGGTGGCCGAGATCCTGTCGCGTGGGTTGGGCGTGCCGTTGAACGCGGCCGAGGCCGCGAAATGGTACGCGCTTGCCGCCGAGCAGGGTGTGCCGGAATCGCAGTTTCAATATGCGTTGATGCTGCTCGACGGCCGCTACGTCAAGAAGGACGCGAAGGAAGCCTATGCCCTGATGCAGGCTGCCGCCGAGGCCGGCAACCAGCTGGCGCAGTTCAATTTCGCGCAGATGCTGGTCCAGCAGGATCCCGGGAACGCCGGCCTGGCCAAGGCGGTTTCCTACTATGAGCGCGCCGCCGCGACCGGTCTCGCCGACGCGCAGTACGCCATGTCGCAGATCTATGCCAACGGCGTCGGCGGCAAGCCGCGCGACGATGCACAGGCACGGCGGCTGCTGGCGCAGGCCGCCCGTCAGAACTACGACACCGCGCAGATCGATCTCGCCGCCTGGATGATCGAGGGCCGCGGCGGCGCGCGCGACCTGAAATCGGCCTTCGGCTGGACGAAGCAAGCCGCCGAAGGCGGCAATGTCGCGGCGCAGAACCGGCTGGCAAAACTCTATATGCAAGGCATCGGCACCGATCCCGACCTCGTGCTCGCCGGCGCCTGGTACATCGTCGCCCGCCGCGCCGGCCTGATCGATCAGCAGATGGACGATTTCCTGCAAGGGTTGAGCGACGACCAGACCAAGCAGGCCCTGCAGAAGGCCAACCGTCTGCCCTGATGGCGGTAGGCGGAACCCGCCGGTGCCCGCCCCCGTTGCTCAGCCGCAACCCGCCCTCCCTTGCCTCTCCGGGCGATTTGTGGTCTTGGAGCCTCAAATCGCCTGTCACGGCGAACATCCCATACCAATGGCCCGGCCGTTGGCAGCATCCCGGATCCCATCATCATGGCCAAGATCAATGGCAACGAAATCCGCCCCGGCTACGTCATCGAACACGATGGCGGCCTCTGGGTGGCGGTCAGGACCAACACCGTCAAGCCCGGCAAGGGCGGCGCCTACAACCAGGTTGAGCTGAAGAACCTCATCAACGGCACCAAGCTCAACGAGCGCTTCCGTTCGGCCGAAACGGTCGAGCAGATCCGGCTAGACCTGAAGGACTTCTCCTTCCTCTACGAGCAGGACGACGCGCTGGTGTTCATGGACACCCAAAGCTACGAGCAGCTCGAACTGAACAAGGATTTCGTCGGCGACCGCGCCGCGTTCCTGCAGGACGGCATGATGGTGACGGTTCAGCTCTACGAGGAGCGGCCGATCGGCATTTCGCTGCCCGATTACGTGACACTGACCATCACCGAGGCGGATCCCGTGGTGAGAGGCCAGACGGCGGCATCCTCCTACAAGCCGGCGGTCCTGGAAAATGGCATTCGCGTGCTGGTGCCGCCCTTCATCGGCGCCGGCGAACGCATCATCGTCGACACCAACGAAATCACTTACGTGCGCCGCGCCGACTGATGCATGCATGTCGCCCGGAAGTGGCCCCGGTTTGGGTCACCGGCATGCATCGAGACAGAATTTAAAGCGCCGCACCAGGAAGAAGCACTATGGCACGCTCAGCCCTCCTCAACGTCATGGTTCAGGCCGCAATGAAGGCCGGCCGCTCGCTGTCGCGCGACTTCGGCGAGGTCCAGAACCTGCAAGTCTCGATGAAGGGCCCCGGCGACTATGTCAGCCAGGCCGACCGCAAGGCCGAGGACATCGTTTTCGCCGAACTGTCGAAGGCACGTCCTGGCTACGGCTTCCTGATGGAAGAGCGCGGCGCCATCGCCGGCGATGACAGCCAGCACCGCTGGATCGTCGACCCGCTCGACGGCACCACCAATTTCCTGCACGGCATCCCGCTGTTCGCCGTCTCGATCGCGCTCGAGCGCCAGGGCCAGATCGTGGCTGGCGTGGTCTACAATCCCGCCATGGACGAGCTCTACACCACCGAGCGCGGCGGCGGCGCCTTCATGAATGATCGGCGCCTGCGCGTTGCCGGCCGCACCAAGCTTGTCGACACGGTGATCGGCTGCGGCGTGCCGCATCTCGGCCGGGGCCATCACGGCAATTTCCTGGTCGAACTGCGCAACGTCATGGCCGAGGTCTCCGGCGTCCGCCGCATGGGCTCCGCCTCGCTCGATCTTGCCTATGTCGCCGCCGGCCGCATGGACGGCTTCTGGGAAGTGGGCCTGTCGGCCTGGGACATGGCCGCCGGCCTGCTCTTGATCCGCGAAGCGGGCGGCTTCGCCTCCGACATGGATGGCGGACAGGACATGCTGGACACCGGCACGGTCGTCGCCGGCAACGAGATCATCCAGCGCGCATTGCTGAAGACGGTGAAAAAGCCGCTCCCGCCGCGCTGAAGCAATTCCGGAAAAAATGTTCGCGGTTTTGCATCTGGCATTGCGTCGAGGCAAAGCGCGCAGTCGTAAAACCGCAAACAAAGCTTGAAATACTGTCCGTCGGTTGCCCAGATATGGGGTGATGCAGGACGATAGATGACCAACACCCCGCCACAGATCGAGATTCCGTTCATCGGACGCTGGCACTATTCGCGCGCCGAGATGATCGCCGACGGGATCGTCCATGCTATCGGGATCGTGCTGGCGATCGCGGCCGGTTCGGCACTGCTGGCGCTCGCTGCCTTCCGGGTCGGGCCTGGCGAATATATCGCCGCCGCCTTCTATGTCGTGTCGCTGCTCACCGTGCTCTCGGTATCGCTGACCTACAATCTGTGGCCGGTGACCTCGCCCGCGAAATGGATCCTGCGGCGCTTCGATCATGCCGCTATCTATCTCTTGATCGCCGCCACCTACACACCCTTTCTCGCCCAGTTGGGAAACTCTGCGCTGGCGCGCTGGATGATCGTCCTGGTCTGGGCCGCGGCCGCAACGGGCATTGCCATCAAGGTGTTTTTCCCCGGCCGTTTCGACAGGCTGGCGATCGTCTTCTATCTTGCCATCGGCTGGAGCGGCATCGTTCTCGTCAAGCCGCTCGTCGAGACGCTGCCGACCACGTCGATCGTGCTCATCGTCGCCGGGGGCGTCGTCTATTCCTGCGGCGTGATTTTCTTCGCCTGGAAGGCGCTGCGCTTCCACAACGCACTGTGGCACGGCTTCGTCGTCACCGGCGCCGGCCTGCATTTGGCGGCCATGGTCGACTGCCTCGTCATCAACCGCCTCTGATGCGCCGGCTCCAAAGGCCGCCTGTGGCAATATTGCCAAGCACCATTCAATTTGGTCATAATTCCGTTTAGAGTTGCCAACTACGTGATCGGCGGCAGCGGCAGCGGAAACGGGGCACGGATGGCTTTTCTCAGATCCTTCGGCATGGGCAGGCGCTCCGACGTGCTGATCTACGACCCGCATAAACTGTCCAGTCCGCAGGTCTTCCTGCTGACCATGGTCATCTTCCTGGCCATCGTCGCTTTCATCGCCGCCATCCTGACCCGCCAGGTCACCACCGCTTTCGTCACCAACCCCGGCCTCAACGGCCTGATCGTCGGCGTGCTCGTCGTCGGTATCCTGCTGGCCTTCACGCAGGTCGGGCGGCTGTTTCGCGAGGTCCGCTGGGTCAACTCTTTCCGGGCCGGCTCCGAAACCACCGAACCGGTGCTGCTGGCGCCGATGAAGGCGATGATCGGCCGTTCCTCGTCCATGGCCTTTTCGACCTCATCGATGCGCACAATGCTCGATTCCATCGCCACCCGCCTCGACGAAAGCCGCGACACCTCGCGCTACCTTGTGGGCCTTTTGGTGTTCCTCGGCCTGCTTGGCACTTTCTGGGGTCTGCTGAATACGATCGGCTCGATCCGCGAGACCATCGAATCGCTGGATCCCGGCACGGGTGACGCCGCCGCGGTGCTCGATTCGCTGAAACAGGGCTTGTCGGCGCCGCTGGCCGGCATGGGCACCGCCTTCTCGTCCTCGCTGTTCGGCCTGTCCGGCTCGCTCGTGCTCGGCTTCCTCGACTTGCAGGCCGGCCGCGCCCAGACACGTTTCTACACCGAGCTCGAGAACTGGCTGTCCTCGGTCACGGATCTGTCGTCCGACATCGTCGTTTCCGACCCGGCCAAGGCCGACTCTTCCGACGAGATCCGCGTCCTCTCGGAGCGGCTGCGCAGCATGCAGGAAAATGGCGGCGGCTCCAACCCGCGCGTCGCCACCGCCATGGCCAATCTCGCCGATGGCATTTCCGGCTTGGTCAAGAACATGCGCTCCGAACAGCAGATCATGCGCGACTGGGTCGAAGCCCAGTCGGACGAACAAAAGGCGATGCGCAACACGCTGGAAAAGATCGCCGACGCGCTGAAGAAGCCCGGGGTGCACTAGCATGGCGCTTGCCAGGGGCCGGCGTACCGATCGCCGCATCGACTATTGGCCGGGCTTCGTCGACGCGCTTTCGACGCTGTTGCTCGCCATCATGTTCCTGCTCACCGTCTTCGTGTTGGCGCAGTTCCTGCTCGGGCGCGAAATCTCCGGCAAGGATACGGCGCTGTCGCGCCTCAATTCGCAGATCAACGAACTGACCCAGCTTCTGGCGCTGGAGCGCTCGACGGCACAGGACAAGGACGATTCGCTGGCCAACCTGCAAGCGTCGCTGTCGGCGGCGGAGGCGGAGAAGAGCCGGCTCGAACAGTTGCTGGCGCAAGGTGCGGGTGCCGGCGACGCCGCCAACCAGCGAGCCGCGGCGCTGGGCGGCGAACTGGACAGCCAGCGCCAGATCAGCCAGCAGGCGCTGAGCCAGGTCGAGATCCTCAACCAGCAGATCGCGGCATTGCGCAAGCAGATCGGCGCGCTCGAGGATGCCCTCAACGTCTCCGAAACGCGCGACCGCGATTCCAACACCAAGATCGCCGATCTCGGCCGTCGCCTGAACGTGGCGCTGGCGCAGCGTGTGCAGGAGCTGAACCGCTACCGCTCCGATTTCTTCGGACGTCTGCGCGAAATCCTGGCCGATCGCGAGAACATCCGCATCGTCGGCGACCGCTTCGTGTTCCAGTCGGAGGTTCTGTTCCCGACCGGATCCGAAGTGATCAACGATGCCGGCAAGGTCGAGATGAAGAAGCTCGCCGACGCCATCATCGAACTGCAGAAAGAGATCCCGCCGGAGATCAACTGGGTGCTGCGCGTGGACGGCCACACCGACAACAAGCCGCTGTCCGGCACCGGCCGTTATCGCGACAATTGGGAACTGTCGACGGCGCGCTCGACCTCGGTGGTCAAGTTCCTGATCGAAAATGGCGTGCCGGCCAACCGGCTCGTCGCCGCCGGCTTCGGGGAATTCCAGCCGCTCGATCCCGCCGACACCGAAGAGGCGCGCAACAAGAACCGCCGCATTGAACTGAAGCTCACCGAACGTTGATCCATCATCACGCGAACTCACGCGAAATTGTTCGCCGGCTCAACTCTAGGGCGCAGGCATCCGCCGGCAAGGCCTGAAAAGATTATCTTTTTTTAATTACACTTCGCGCCGAAGCGCTCCTAGCTTGCTGCGCAGGGCCGAGAACCGCCGGCGATGCCTCCCATCGCGACGCGACGGGACTGGACGACCCAAAATGGTCGGGAGGCGAGGCGGCGCGGCCGCTCTCCCTTCCCAGCAGGAGGAAGCGCACCATGCGCTCATCAGCATCTCTCAAGACTGCAACGCTTGCCGCAATTCTCATTGCCGTCCCGCTTGCCGGCGCCTATGCCGCGGGCCACCACAAGGGTGCTCTCGATGCGACCGCCCCCACCGACATGGCAGGCCCCCGTGTCGAGGCGCTCGTTCAGCAGGTCCAGGGTGTTCATCAGGGCATCGTCGACGCCAGGCAAGCCAACCACATCACCCCGGCCGTCGCGGAGCGCCTGGAAATGCGCACCGCCCGCATCAGTCAGGTCGCCGAGAGAATAGCCGCGTCGGATCACGGCAGGATCCCGGCCGCGCAATACCATGACCTGCTGCGCCGGCTCGACAATGTGGATCAACGTCTGATGGTCGACACCGGCAGCGGTTTCCTGATGGGTGATGGTGCCGACGGCGGGAACTATCCGAACGGCTGAGGGCTATTCCGGCCTGCAAACGTCCTGGAGGAAGGGACCCATTGACGCCTTCGGGACCCCAATCCCGCTGGCGTCCTTTTTCTTTCCTTACCAGCCCATCTTGCCTACCAACCGAGCCAGACCGCGACCAGGGCGACCACCGCCGGCACGGTCTGGATGTACAGGATCTTGCGGCCGACCGTCGCCGCGCCATAGAGACCGGCAATGGCCACGCACAACAGGAAGAAGACCTTGACCTGGAAACCGGCGGCGCCGAGGTAAAGCCCCCAGATCAGGCCGGCGGCGAGAAAGCCGTTATAGAGACCCTGATTGGCGGCGAGCACTTTGGAGGCGCCGGCGAATTCCGGCGTCAGGCGGAATGTCTTGTGCCCGCGCGGCGTGTCCCAAAGCACCATCTCGAGATAGACGATGTAGACATGGATCAAGGCCACCAGCCCGACCAGGATGTTGCCGATCATTCTGCTCCCCCTTCATCCGTCGCCGGCAGCATTTCATGCCCAACCTCGCTTGCGCAAGCTGCATCTGCCGGATGGCATCCGAGGGTTGCCAATGCTTTTGCGTTGGTGTCTTTTCGCCCCGTCCTCAACCACGGAAGCCGCCATGTCCTTTCACAAACTCGACGATCTCGGCCACAAGCTCGAAGCGCTTGAGCATGCGCTGGCCATCCTCGGCGCCGATGAGGCGACCCACATGGCCGTCGGTGGTGGCGAGAAGCGCGCCGAGGCGATGGCGGCCCTTGCCGGCATGTATCACACCAGGGCGACCGCGCCGGAAATATCGGACTGGATCGCCGCGGCCGAAGGCGAGGCATTGGACGATGAGCAGCGGGCGGCTCTCGCCGAGCTGCGGCGGCAATACACCAACCTGACCTGCCTGCCGGTCGAATTCGTCGAGCGCCAGACGACGGCGCGCATGCGCTGCGAGCAATTGTGGCGCGCCCTGCGCGCCAAGAACGATTGGGCGGGTTTTCAGCCGGCGCTTGAAGGCGTGGTGGCGCTGGTGCGCGACGAGGCCGCCCTGCGCTCCGACGTGCTCGGCCTTGCCCCCTATGACGCGCTGATGGAACAATACGATCCCGGCAATCGCACGGCCGACATCACGCCCGTCTTCGCCGACCTCAAGGCCTTCCTCAAGGGCTTCGTGCCGGAGGCGCTGGCGATCCAGGAAGCGCGGCTGCGCAAGCATCCGCTGAAGCCGCTTTCGGGTACCTATGCCATCGACCGGCAGCGCGAACTCGGCCTTGCCATGATGGCGGCGGTCGGCTTCGACCTGACGCACGGCTCACTGTCGGTGTCGCACCATCCGTTCTGCGGCGGCGTGCCCAGCGACGTGCGCATCACCACGCGCTACAAGACCTCGGATTTCCTGTCGGCGCTGATGGGCGTGCTGCACGAGACCGGTCATGCGCTCTACGAACAGAACCTGCCCAAGGCGTGGGCTCACTGGCCGCTCGGCAAGGCCCGCGGCATGGCAGTGCATGAAAGCCAGAGCCTGTTCGTCGAAAAGCAGATCGGCCGCAATCCTGCCTTCTGGCGCTGGGCGCTGCCGGTGGTGGAGAAGCATCTCGGCGAAGCCTGGTCGCTCGACGATATCCTGCCGCATGTGCATCGTGTCGAACGTGGCCTGATCCGCGTCGACGCCGACGAGGTGACCTATCCCTTGCACGTCATCCTTCGCTACGAACTGGAGCAGGAGCTTGTTTCGGCCAGCCTCGAAGTGGCTGATTTGCCCGAAGCCTGGGATGCCAGGATGCGCGACTATCTTGGTCTCTCGACCATCGACAACCCCGCCGACGGGCCGATGCAGGACGTCCATTGGCCGGGTGCCGCCTTCGGTTATTTCCCGTCCTATACGCTGGGCGCGATGATGGCGGCGCAGCAATGGGCCGCGCTGACGCGCGAGCATCCTTCAGCCGACGAAGATCTTGCAAAGGGGAATTTCGAGGCGATCAACGATTGGCGCCGCGAGAAAATCTGGTCGCAGGGGTCGCGCTGGTCGACGCCGGACCTGCTTGAGCGCGCCACCGGCGAGAAGCTCAACGCCACGTACTTCGTCAACCATTTGAGGCAGCGCTACGGCGGCTGAGATGCCGCCTGGGACGACAATTGTCCTTACGCCGAGGCGAACTGAACCTACTACTCCGCCGCGCCCCTGAAGGCGCTGGCGCCGGTCTCGAACTGCAGCTTGGCGAGCCTGGCATAGATGCCGCCCTTGGCGACCAGGCTCTGATGCGTGCCTTCCTCGACGATGCGGCCGCCATCCATCACCAGGATCCTGTTGGCCTTCAGCACCGTCGCCAGCCGGTGGGCGATGACGATGGTGGTGCGCCCCCGCATCAGCCGCTCGAGCGCGGTCTGCACCAGTGTCTCGCTTTCGGCGTCGAGGGCCGAGGTGGCCTCGTCGAGCAGCAGGATCGGCGCGTCGCGCAGGATGGCACGTGCAATCGCCACACGCTGGCGCTGGCCGCCGGACAGCGTCACGCCACGCTCGCCGACCTGGCTGTCATAGCCGTTCTCGAGCCTAAGGATAAACTCGTCGGCCAGTGCGTCCTTGGCCGCGGCCTCGATCTCGGCCTCGCTGGCGCCTGGCCGGCCGAAGCCGATATTGTCGCGCGCGCTCGCCGCGAAGATGGTGACGTCCTGCGGCACGATGGCGATGCGCTGCCTGACCGAAACGGGATCGGCCTCGCGCACATCGACGCCATCGATCAGGATCTTGCCGGTTTCCGGATCGTAGAAGCGCAGGATCAGCGAGAACACCGTGCTCTTGCCGGCACCCGAGGGGCCGACGATGGCGACCGTCTCGCCGGGCATGACTTGAAAACTCAGGCCGTGGACGGCGGCGCGATCGGGCCTCGCCGGATAGGAGAAGGACACATTCTCGAAGACGATCGCGCCCTTGGCAACCGCCGGCAGCGGCTTCGGATCGGCCGGCGCCTGGATCGCCGGCGTCTCGGCCAGAATCTCGGTCAGCCGTTCGGCGGCACCTGCGGCTTGCGCGAGTTCGCCCCAGACTTCCGACAGCGCGCCGAGCGCGCCGGCGGCGAACACCGAATAGAGGAGGAATTGGCCAAGCGTGCCAGGCGATATCGTGCCGTCGAGCACGTCGCGCGAGCCGAACCACAGCACCGCCACGACCGAGGAGAAAATGGTGAAGATGGCAAAGAAGGTGAGGAAGGAGCGCGCGAAGATCGAAGCGCGCGCTGCCTCGAAGGCCGCTTCCACCGCGCCCGAGAATCGTCCGGTGACCAGTCTCTCATTGGTGAAGGCCTGCAGCGTGCGCACCGCGCCGATCTGCTCGCTGGCATAGGCCGTCGCGTCGGCAAGCGTGTCCTGGGCCTGCCTTGACTTGCGCCGCACCGAGCGGCCGAAGGCGACCAGCGGCAGCACGATCACGGGGATCGCCCCGATGACCAGGCCGGAGAGTTTCGGGCTGGTGACGACCATCATGCCCACCGCGCCGAGGCCGAGGATGACATTGCGCAGCGCCACCGAAGCGGTGGCGCCTACCGCCGACTTGACCTGCGTGGTGTCGGCGGCGAGCCGTGACACGATTTCCCCCGACTGGGCGGTGTCGAAGAAGGCAGGCGACAGCGTCGTCACATGGGCAAAGACATCGCGCCTGATGTCGGCGACGACGCGCTCGCCGAGCGTGATGACGAAATAGTAACGGCCGGCCGACGCCGCGGCCAGCACGGCGGCCATCGCCACGAGGGCGCCGAAATATTCAGCGATGAAGGTGGTGCTGGCCGACGAGAAACCGTGGTCGATCATGCGCCGGACGGCCAGCGGCAGTGCCAATGTCGTTGCCGCGGCGATGGCCAGTGAAATAAGGGCGCCGATGACCAGCGTGCGATATCCGGCGATATACGGAAACAGGCGCCTGAGCGGCTTGAGCGAGCGTCGGCGCTCGTCTGCGCTGCTTGATTGCGCCATCTCGGTGTTCCTCTAGCCACTTCAGCCTATGCGCCTCAATATGCGCTTGCCGCGGCCTTGTGATTCAATTCCGGCTGATGTATAGGCACGCCGACCGTTTTAGAAGCCGTGGCTCCTCAATAGCTGCGGCTTCGAGTTTTAAAAAGAGGCGCATCGACGCAGGCTTATGCCCGTCCGCCGCGCCGGCAAGCCAGGAACAGAGCCATGAAGAGCGCAATCCATCCCGACTACCACACCATCAAGGTCGTCATGACCGACGGCACCGAATACACGACCCGTTCGACCTGGGGCAAGGAAGGCGATACGATGAACCTCGATATCGACCCGACCACCCACCCGGCCTGGACCGGCGGCCAGCAGACCCTGCTCGACCGCGGCGGCCGCCTGTCGAAGTTCAAGAAGCGTTTCGAAGGTTTCGGCCTCTAA
Source organism: Mesorhizobium sp. B2-4-13 (assembly GCF_006658535.1). Taxonomy (NCBI): domain Bacteria; kingdom Pseudomonadati; phylum Pseudomonadota; class Alphaproteobacteria; order Hyphomicrobiales; family Phyllobacteriaceae; genus Mesorhizobium; species Mesorhizobium sp. B2-4-13. The sequence goes on from NZ_VFVB01000005.1 coordinate 62,288, forward strand.
GGCGAAGAGCTTTTTCGCGGATCAAGAGCCCGCCCTTGTGGCGGGTTTTTTGTTGCTTGGCCGAAGGCTGGGTCTTCGGCCCTATTCGGCCAGCAATTCCCTGAGTGCCATGCGCTTGTAGGCCGCGACCAGCCTGTCGCCCTCCTGCCTGTCGACCGAGATCGCCAGCCGCATGGCCGCCTCGCCCATCTGCCACACCAAGAATGCCGTCGTGTCGAGCGCCACCGGATCGGCATCGGGCCGCAGGCGCTTGAGTACCGCGATCAGAAATTCCGCGTTCGCGCGGCTGTCGGCGAGTTCGAGCTGGCGCAGCGCCTTGTCGGCCTGCGTGCCCGACCAGATGTCGCGCATCACCGGCTCGGCCAGGAACAGCTCGTAGTAAATATCGACCAGCTCCGAGAAAGCCTGCCGCAGGCCTTTGGCGTCGCTGACATCCCTGAGTGCCGCCGAGATACAAGCCTGGCTTTCCGCTGTGTAGCGTTCGGCCAGCGCCCAGACGATCGCCCTCTTGTCCGGAAAGAACTGGTAGAGCGAGCCGATCGACACCCCAGCCCGCTCCGCCACCTCGCCCATGCGCATTGCGTCGCTGCCTTGTTCGGCAATCAGCGCCGAGGCGGCGGCCAGCATGCGCTCGACCCGCTCGCGGCTGCGCTGCTGGCTTGGCGCCCGGCGCGGCGAACCGATCCGCTCATTGGTTTGCGTGCCTTCCATGACCGTCTCCAACAAACGCGCCCGGCAAAATCGCCGGGAACGACTTGACTTACAAAATACGAGGGTTTATCACGTTTTGCAAATGTGAGGTATGCTCACATTTTAGAGAGCAAACCGCCGCAACCGGCGTCTGGAGCAACTGAGATGATCAAGCTTCTTCCAACCCTCACCTTCATTGCCGCGATCGGCGCGGGCGTCGTCGGTGGCGTATTCTTCGCCTTTTCCAACTTCGTCATGGCGGCCCTTGCCCGGCTGCCCGTCCCAGCGGGCATCGCCGCGATGAATTCGATCAATGTCACGGTGATCACCCCGACCTTCATGACAGCGCTGTTTGGCACCGGCCTCATCTGCCTCGTTCTCATTGCCGCCGCTCTCTTGGGCTGGAGCCAGTCCGGCTCGTACTGGTTACTGGCCGGCGCGGTGATCTATCTGGTCGGCAACCCTATCGTGACCATGGTCTTCAACGTGCCGCTCAACGATGCTCTCGCCGCCGTCGACCCGGCCAGCAGCAACGGCGCTGCCGTGTGGGCGAACCATCTGAGCCAATGGGTGATGTGGAACCACGTCCGCACCGTCACCGCCATCGTGGCGATGGCGTGCTTTATCTTCGCATTGCTCTGAAGAGGTCTAACGAGACGCAAAAAACTCCGCTCAGGCGAGGTCTTTCTGCGTGTCACCCTTGTGGCCTTTGCGGTCGGCGTGACCGAGATCCCGATCCGGATCGATCACGTCGCGGACCAGCTGCTTGAGTTTGGCCGCGTCAGGGAAGCCGCCGTCGCGCTTGCGGTCCCAGACCAGCACATCGTTACAGGAGATGGTGAAGATGCCGCCGGTGCCCGGCACCAGCGTCACCTCGCCGAGATCGGTACCGAAGGTGGACAGCAGCTCCTGCGCCATCCAGCCGGCACGCAGCAGCCACTGGCATTGCGTGCAGTAGGTAATGCGGATGGCCGGCAACTGAGCTTTGCTCATATCGGACGACCTTCGCTCACGCCGCGCTGAGCTTCGCCATCGTCTCGTCGTCGACTTCGAAGTTGGCGTAGACGCTTTGCACGTCGTCATCATCCTCGAGCGTGGCAACCAGCTTCATCAGCGACTGCGCCCGCTCTTCGTCGACGGGGACATTGTTCTGCGGCTTCCAGATCGCCTTGACCGATTCGGCCTCGCCGAGCGAGGTTTCAAGCGCCTTGGACACCTCGCCGAGAGTCTCGAAGGCGCAATAGATCGTGTGGCCTTCCTCGTCCGATTCGACATCGTCGGCGCCGGCTTCGATCGCCGCATCCATGATCTTGTCGGCGCTGCCGGCCGAGGCCGGATAGTAGATTTCGCCGGCGCGGTCCCACATGAACGACACCGATCCGGTTTCGCCGAGCGCGCCGCCGGCCTTGGTGAAGGCGGCGCGCACATTGGACGCCGAACGGTTGCGGTTGTCGGTCAGCGCCTCGACGATCACGGCGACGCCACCAGGCCCATACCCTTCGTAGCGCACCGCTTCGTAGTTTTCGGCGTCGCCCATCGAGGCCTTGTTGATGGCGCGCTGGATGTTGTCCTTGGGCATCGACACCGCCTTGGCGTTCTGGATCGCCAGGCGCAGGCGCGGGTTCATCGATGGGTCCGGCGTTCCGCTCTTGGCGGCGACGGTGATTTCGCGCGCCAGCTTGGAAAACATTTTCGACCGCACCGCGTCCTGACGGCCCTTGCGGTGCATGATGTTCTTGAACTGTGAATGGCCAGCCATGGCACCCCTGTCGTGTTCGGCTAGAGCGTCTTGCCGCGAGATGCGTCATCTCGCCTTTGCAAAAGGCTCGAATTCAATTTCAGAGCGTCCCGATGCGTCCGGGTGAACGTACGGCGCCCTGTGTCGGAATGGCCGGCTTATAGATAAATCGGCTCAATTCGTCCAGCCGCGCCGCGTTGCCGGGCACTCGGCATGCGGCGGCCCGGCAAGCAGGCTTTGCCCGGCCTTTGTCCTACCCTTCCAGATCGGACTTCAGCCGGTCGATGATGCTGAGCGCATGGCCGGCATACTGGCTGATCCAGCGGTCGTGTATCTGCTTGATCGGCAACGCATTGAGATGGTTCCAGCGCTCGCGTCCGTCGCGGCGCGCGACGATCAGGTCCGCCTCCTCCAGCACCTTGAGATGCAGCATGACCGTGCAGCGGTCGATATCGGGAAAGGCTTCGCACAGCATGCCGGTGGTCTTTGGCTCGTCTTTCAACCGATCCAGCATTTCGCGCCGGCGCGGATGCGCCAGCGCCTTGAAAACATTGTCGTCCTGCGATCGGCTTGACATGTTATATTTTTATAACATAACGTTGGCTCGTTCAAGCAAGGAGCTGTGGATATGTCTCTTGGATTCAGCGTTTCAGGGCGCATCGGCAAACCGGTCGCCGAAGTCTTCGACGCGGTCGTCAACCCGAAGAAGCTGAGCGGCTATTTCACCACCATCGGCGGTGCCAGCGCGCCATTGGTGGCCGGTTCGGGTGTCGTTTGGTGGGGCAAGGTGCCGGTCGAGGTCGACGAAGTGGTCAAGGACAGCCGCATCGTGCTGCGCTGGGATGCCACCGACGCCGACGGCAAGCCCGCCTACAAAACCCGCATCGAGATGAATTTCGAGCCGCTCGACGATGGCGGCACCTTCGTCACCATCGCCGAGAGCGGCTGGCAGGAAGGCGCGGTCGGCCTGAAGAAGTCCTACCTGAATTGCGAGGGCTGGTCGCAGATGCTGGCCTGCATGAAGGCCTATGTCGAATACGGCATCAATCTGCGCGACGGCTATTACCGCAGCGAGATGAAGGGCGAACCCGCCAGCGAAAACAACATCTGAAAAACGGAGCCCAGTCATGACCGCGAAGATCACCGGCGGCATCAACATCGCCATGAAGGTGCCATCGCACCAGTACGAAGCGACGATCGCCTTCTACCGCGATGTCGTCGGCCTCAAGCCGTTCACAGCCAAGGCGCCGGCCATCGGTTTCGAGTTCGGTCCCAACAGGCTTTGGATCGACGAGGCGCCGACGATGAGCCAGGCCGAGATCTGGCTGGAGCTTTTCACGCGGGATTTTCCGGACGCCGCGGATCATCTGGCCAAGGCGGGAATTGTGCGTTGCGATGCCGTCGAGCCCTTGGACGCGGGTTTCCGAGGTGGTTGGATCACCAATCCGGCCAACATCATCCATATGGTGCGCGAACCCGACGCCTGGTGAGGGCGTGTTCGAAAGGAGATCGCCATGGAAATCCGTGAGACACCGACGGCCGAAGCCGCCATGCTGATCCGGCGGCCGGTCGCTGAGGTTTTCGAAGCCGTCGTCGATCCGGCGATCACGACCAAATTCTGGTTCACCCATGGCAGCGGCCGGCTTGATGGCGGCAAACCGGTTCAGTGGGAGTGGCGCATGTATGGGGTCTCGACGACCGTCGAGGTCAGCGAGATCGTCAGGCACAAGAAGATCGTCATGACGTGGAGCGATCCGCCGACCGCGGTGGTCTGGACCTTCACCGAAATGCCTGGCGAAGCGACATTCCTCGAGGTCCACAATTTCGGCTTTGCCGGCAATGGCGACGAGCAGGTGAAACAAGCGGTCGGCTCAACCGACGGCTTTGCGCTTGTGCTCGCCGGCGCCAAGGCCTGGCTGGAACAGGGCCTGACGCTCGGCTTGATGGGTGACCGCCATCCGAAGGGTGTTCCGGGGCACTAGGCTCGCCCCAGCCGACTAGTATCAGTGGCCGTCGCCGGTTTTCGCTTTCTTGCGCCGCCGCGCCAGCATGTTGAGCCCCTCGACCAGCGCCGAAAAACCCATCGCCGCATAGATGTAGCCCTTGGGCACATGATAGCCCATGCCGTCGGCGATCAGCGTCATGCCGATCATCAGCAGGAAGCCCAGCGCCAGCATGACGATGCTGGGGTTCTTGGCGATGAAGTCCGCCAGCGGTCCGGCCGCCAGCATCATCACGGTCACGGCCGCGATGACCGCGATATACATGATGGCGATCTCGTCGGTCATGCCGACGGCGGTGATGATGGAATCGATGGAGAAGACGAGGTCGAGCAGCAGGATCTGGAAGATCGCGCCGGCAAGCGAGATCTTGAGCGTTTCGCCCAGCATCGTGTCCTGATGGTCGTCGGGATCGACCGTGTGGTGGATCTCCTTGGTCGCCTTCCACACCAGGAACAGACCGCCGGCGATCAGGATCAGGTCGCGCCAGGAGAAGCCGTGGCCGAACGCCGTGAAGACCGGCGTCGTCAGTTGGACGATGACGGAAATGGTGGCGAGCAGCACTAGGCGCATGACCAGCGCCGCCGAGATGCCAAGACGCCGCGCGCGAGCTCTCTGCTCCACGGGCAGCTTGTTGGTGAGGATCGAGATGAAGATCAGGTTGTCGATGCCGAGCACGATCTCGAGCACCACCAGCGTCAGCAGCGCGACCCAGGCGGTCGGGTCGGAAACGAATTGAAAATGCGGCGCCAGGAATTCGATAAGCTGCATGGAGGTCGTCCCCTACGATCTAGAGCAGTGTCGCCGGCAATTAGGTACTGCGACCCCCTATATCAATGTCACGCCCAGAAGGACGGAGCCGTTTCTTCCAGCCTTGGCCCGCGACGAAACGGCGCGATCTTCTCGGTCAGCCCCGTGCGGTCGGAAATATCGACGCCGACGCCGCACAACGTCGCCGGTCCCGTCGCTGCCTCGAAACGCCCTTTCGGCACTTTCGACAGGAACCGGTTGAGCGGTTCTTCCTTGTCCATGCCGAGCGAGGAATCATAGTCACCGCACATGCCGGCATCCGACAGGTACCCGGTGCCGCCATTGAGGATCTGGTGGTCGGCGGTGGGCTGGTGCGTGTGGGTGCCGACGACGAGACTGGCGCGGCCATCGACAAAATGCGCGAAGCACATTTTTTCCGAGGTTGCCTCGGCATGGAAGTCGATCACCACCGCATCCGCCTGCTCGCCGAGCGGACAGGCGGCAAGCTCGCGTTCGCCGGCCTGGAAGGGATCATCGAGTTCCGGGTGCATGAACACCCGGCCCATAATGTTGGCGACCAGCACGCGCGCGCCGTTTTTGGCGATGTAGACACCGGAGCCGCGCCCGGGCGTGCCTTTGGGGAAATTGGAAGGCCGCAGGAACCGCTGCTCGCGCGGCGCGAAGGCCAGAGCGTCGCGCTGGTCCCAAACATGGTTGCCGGTGGTCACGACATCGCAGCCCGCCGCGATCGTCTCACGCAAGATCTCTTCGGTGATGCCGAAGCCGCCGGCCGCGTTCTCGCCGTTGACGATGACGAAATCGAGCTTGAAGTCGGAGATCAGGCCAGGCAGTTGTTCCCATACCGCGGTGCGGCCCGTCTTGCCGACCATGTCCCCGAGGAAAAGAAGTCGCATCTATGCCTGATCCCGAAAAGTTGCATGACTTTTCGGCAAAGATCATGCGTTTCAAAGAACTATCTACAATTTTGGCGCAAAGCGGCGCAACCCGCTCTCGGTGAGTATTTCCGGGATGACCACGTCATGGGGTTCGTCTGGAACTTGCGAAACTTCTTGGCAGTCGAAGGCTATGCCGATCAGCCGGGGCGCGAGCCCCTTGTCGACGAGCTTCGCGATCGCCCGGTCGTAATAGCCGGCGCCATATCCGATGCGGTGACCGCGCGCGTCGAAGGCGGCGAGCGGCACCAGCACGACCGAAGGATCGAGAACTTCGGCCTCGGCATGCGGCCCGACCGTGCCAAAGCCCATGTCGACCATCGGCGCGCCGCGAACCAGTTCGCGAAAGACGATGGTGGTCTTGTCGAGAATGGCAGGCAGGCAGAGCCGTGCGCCCTTCTCTCGCAAGGCGAACATCAGCGGCCTGACATCGACCTCCGAGCGCATCGGCCAGAAACCGGAGACGATCTGACCGGGCCCGATCTCCAGATGGTCGCGCGCCGTCTCCGCCATTTCGAGCGCAGCCTCCACCCGCCAGAATGCATCGAGACCGTCGCGGCGGGCGAGTGCCTCGAGACGCAGCTTTTTCTTCAAGTCTTTGGGAGAGGTCATGCGGCCAAGGTAGAAAAGGTCAGAGCTGTGCGGGGTCTCAAGTGCGACGTTTTCCACCGCATCATCCACCAAGATGCGTGGATACGTTGCGACAAGTGACGATCCACACAACCGGTGGAGAGAGCGATCCCGGGAACCTACAAAGTAGGTGGGCGCCGTGTGAGAAAACCCACGGGTCTTCCCAGGGACAGCTCCCTAAGGATCGTTAAGGCCCCGGGGAAAATGTTCTCCTGCCGGGAAGCACAGACCGTCCTGCCCAATATAGGCCGCTGGTGGCTCAAGCGCCAGTGACGCAGGCAGTCACGGCGGCTTTATTCGCCATCCGGCGCAACCCTTGCACAGCCGCGGCGGCGTCCTTACGGTCGCGACGACCAACCAAGGAGCAAAAATGCGTTTCGAAGGCACGGCGGCCTATGTCGCCGACAAGGATCTGATGGTGGCGGTCAACGCGGCGATCGCGCTGGAGCGGCCCTTGCTGGTCAAGGGCGAGCCCGGCACCGGCAAGACGGAACTCGCCCGCCAGGTGGCGGCGGCACTCGGCCTCGACCTGATCGAGTGGCACGTCAAATCGACGACGCGGGCGCAGCAAGGCCTCTACGAATACGATGCGGTGTCGCGGCTGCGCGACAGCCAGCTCGGCGATGTCAGGTTCAACGACATCAAGAACTACATCAAGCGAGGCAAGCTTTGGGAGGCATTCGCGGCCGACAAGAAGGTCGTGCTTCTGATCGATGAGATCGACAAGGCCGACATCGAATTCCCCAACGACCTGCTGCAGGAGCTCGATCGGATGGAGTTCTTCGTCTACGAGACCGGCGAGACCATCCGCGCCGCCGTTCGCCCGATCGTCATCATCACCTCCAACAACGAGAAGGAGTTGCCGGACGCTTTCCTGCGCCGCTGCTTCTTCCACTACATCCGCTTTCCCGACGTCGACACGCTGCACAGAATCGTCGACGTGCACTATCCCGGCATCAAGCAGAACCTGGTGCGCGCGGCTCTCACCCAGTTCTATGAAATCCGCGACGTGCCAGGCTTGAAGAAAAAGCCATCAACCTCCGAGGCGCTCGACTGGATCCGCCTGCTGGTCGCCGACGACATCGCGCCGGAGGATTTGCGCGCCGACCCCAAGAACGCATTGCCCAAACTGCATGGCGCCCTGTTGAAGAACGAGCAGGACGTGCATCTGTTCGAGCGGCTGGCCTTCATGGCGAGAAGACAGCAATAGGGCAGCGCTTTCCCCGGCTGTGGACCGTTGCCGCTGGCCGAAGAGAAGGTCAGCTTCGGCCAGAACCCTTCGGAGGAGAAAAGAATGTCTGAGATCGTTGTCCGCCCGCTCGCGCAATCCGACCACGTCGACTGGCACCGCCTGTGGACCGATTATCTGACCTTCTACGAAACCAAGCTGCCGGAAGAGGTCTATGCCATCACCTGGAAGCGGTTATTCACCGAAGGCGAGTTCGAGCCGAAGGGTTTTATCGCCACATCGGGCGGCAAGGCCGTCGGCCTCACCCATTATCTGTACCACCGCTCCGGCTGGTCGGAGAAAAACAACTGCTACCTGCAGGATCTGTTCGCCGACCCGGATGTGCGCGGAAAGGGCATCGGCGCGGCCCTCATTGAGGCGGTGAAGCACGAGGCCGGCAAAATCGGCGTGAAGAACGTCTACTGGATGACGCACGAAACCAATGCCACCGCCCGCAAGCTCTACGACCATGTCGCGCGCAGGACGGGCTTTATCGAGTATGATTTGTTGTAACCGGCCATGTTCATCCCCTTCTTCCTCGAGCTGAAGGCAGCGCGCGTTCCCGTCTCGCTCAGGGAATACCTCTCTCTGCTGGAGGGGCTGGACGCCGGGCTGGTCGATTACGACGTCGAGGGTTTTTATTATCTCGCCCGTGCCGCTTTGGTGAAGGACGAGCGCCATATCGACCGCTTCGACCAGGTCTTCGCGCATGTCTTCAAGGGCGTCGAGGCACTGGGCGGGCCGGATGCGGTCGACGTCGCCAATATTCCCGAGGAATGGCTGCGCCGGCTCGCCGAAAAGCACCTGACCGAGGAAGAGAAAAAACTGGTCGAGGCGCTGGGCGGTTTCGACAGGCTGATGGAGACGCTGAGGCAGCGGCTCGAGGAACAAAAGGGCCGCCACCAGGGCGGTTCGAAATGGATCGGCACCGGCGGCACCTCCCCCTTCGGCGCCTATGGCTACAACCCCGAAGGCGTGCGCATCGGCCAGAACGAAAGCCGCAACCGTCGCGCGGTGAAAGTCTGGGACAAGCGCGAGTTCCGGAATTTCGACGATGCCGTCGAACTCGGCACCCGCAACATCAAGATCGCGCTAAAGCGCCTGCGCCGCTGGGTGCGCGACGGCGCAGAGGAAGAATTCGACCTGCCCGGTACCATCCACGCCACCGCCGAGCACGGCTATCTCGACGTCCAGACACGGCCCGAGCGCCGCAACGCGGTAAAGCTCCTGATGTTCTTCGATGTCGGCGGCTCGATGGACGATCATATCAAAAGCGTCGAGGAGCTATTTTCGGCCGCCCGCGCCGAATTCCGACAGCTCGAATATTTCTATTTCCACAACTGCCTCTACGAAGGCGTGTGGAAGGACAATCGCCGCCGCCATGCCGAGACGATTTCGACCTTCGACCTCATCCACAAATATGGCCCCGACTATAAGGTCATCGTCGTCGGCGATGCCTCGATGAGCCCATACGAGATCGCCCACCCAGGCGGCTCGGTGGAACACTGGAACCCCGAGGCCGGAGCCGTCTGGCTCGGCCGGCTGCTGCGGCAATGGCCGAACGCGGTGTGGCTTAACCCCGAGAACGAGAAGAACTGGGGCTTTACCCATTCGATCGCGATAATCCGTGACATCTTCGACGGCCGCATGTTCCCGTTGACTCTGGCCGGACTGGAAGGCGCCACGAGGCAATTGTCGCGCAAACATTGAGATATCCGGAGCGGTCGGACTGGGCAGGTCTGTAACAAACCCCTATCTTGTTGCGAATATCCGGTTGCAACCAAGAACGAGCCGCCAAGGCTGAGGAGATCAAATGGACACCCACACTTACCCCGTCACCCGCACCGACGCCGAATGGCGCGCCCGGCTGACGCCGGAGCAATACGCCGTCATGCGCAACCATGGCACCGAGCGGCCGGGAAGCTGTGCCCTGCTCTACGAGAAGCGTGCCGGTACTTTTTCCTGCGTCGGCTGCGACCAGCCGCTGTTCCAATCCACGCTGAAATTCGAGAGCGGCACCGGCTGGCCGAGCTTCAACGATCCCGTGCCGGGCTCGGTCGAGAACACCGTCGACCGCAGCTACGGCATGGTCCGCACCGAATGCCATTGCGCCCGTTGCGGCAGCCACCTCGGCCATGTTTTCGAGGATGGCCCGCCGCCGACCGGCCTGCGCTACTGCATCAATGGCGTAGCGCTGAAATTCGAGCCGGCCGCCTGAACAAGGCGTCATGCTTGCCAAGGGCGGCTCCGGCCGCCCTTTTTCGTACGGGCAGCTTCGTCAGACGACGATCGTGGCGATCAGCCAGAGTGCTGATCCCAGCATGAAGAGCGAAGCCTTGGCACCACCGGCCTTGTCAGCCGTGCGCCAGACCGCCAAAGCCAGGAAGATGCTGTAGGGCACCGGTGCGAAATGCACCGCCAGGACGAGGCCGAGCGGCATCTTCAGCCCAAGCAGGATCAGCGCCGCGGCAGACGACCCAATATTGATCGCGGTTCCGACAAGCATCATGTCGCGCCAGAACAGCCGGTCGATCGGCACCTCGCCAAGCCAACGCGAGCGGAAGAAATCCGCGATCACTTACCCCTGCCTCAGCACTTCGGTCACGGCGCACTCGACCCGCGAGCATTCCGTCACCAGCCAGTCGGTCATGGCAGGCCAGTTGTCCTCGGCAAAGCAGTTGACGCGCCACATCGAATTGATGCCAAGGCCTTCGCAGCTTTGTTCCGGCCTGAGCTTCAGCCTGTCTTCGATCGCCGGCCGGAACGGCCCCAGCCGCGACCAGCTTTGCGTGGCGCCGAACTTCTCGTTGCGGCCGAAGAAGACGCCGACATGGTTCTGCGCCGGCGCGACATACATGGAAAGCACCAGAGCGAAATCGGGCAGTCCACGCTGCCAGAACCAGGGCCCGCGCCGCGCCAGCCGGGCTCTTTCTTCCGGATGCCGTTCGGCAAACAGCGACCAGAAGCCGCGATGGCGGAATTCCGAGGCGCGGCGGCCGCCGAAGTCGAATTCGCTCATGGTTCGAACCGTATCACCGGCAACCGCGTCGGGCACCGGCCGGTTAGCCTTACACCATGCCGAGGGCGGCCATGTACAGATCGAGGATGGCGTCCTCCTCCTGGCGCTCGGCCTGGTCCTTCTTGCGCAGACGGATGATGGTGCGGATTGCCTTGGTGTCGAAGCCGGTGCCCTTGGCTTCGGCGAAGACTTCCTTGATGTCGTCGGAGATCGTCTTCTTTTCTTCCTCGAGCCGCTCGATGCGCTCGATCAAGGCACGCAGCTGGCCGGCGGCAACAGTCTGGCTGGTCTCGGTGATATCGTCGGCCATGTTTTCTCCAAATCGGTTCCGCGCCGCGACTCGGGGAACGTGCCGCGACGAATTTCAGCGGTTCGATGCCCGACCGGAGCCGGCGGGTCAAGCCGTTATCGAACAGCTCGCCAAGGCCTGCCGTCATGAGCCGACAGCCTGCCCGTTCCTTGCGAGCTCTCAGTTGAAGGCGATCAGGAGATCCTTCGCATCGATCTGATCGCCGGCCTTCACCAGCACCTCGGCGACCGTCCCGTCGCGCTCGGCGTGCAGCGCCGTCTCCATCTTCATCGCTTCGATGGAGAGCAGCACGTCGCCGGCCTTGACCGCCTGGCCGGCGGCGACCGAAAGTGCGGAGACCACACCCGGCATCGGCGCCCCGACATGCGCCTCGTTGCCGGGCTCCGCCTTGCGACGCGCCTTGGCCGCCGACGCGCCATGCGCGCGATCGGGCACCTTCACGCGCCGCGGCTGGCCGTTGAGCTCGAAGAACACCGTGACCATGCCCTTGTCGTCGACATCGCCGAACGCCTGGCAGCGCACGACCAAGGTCTTGCCCCTTTCGATATCGACGAAAATCTCGTCTTCCGATTTCATGCCGTAGAAATAGGTCGGCGTCGGCAGAACGCTGACCGGGCCGTAGGTCTCCTGCGCGGCGACGAAGTCGGAAAACACCTTCGGATACATCAGCCACGAGGCAAACTCGTATTCCGACAGCTTGCGCTCGAGCTTGTCCTCGATCTCCTTGCGGCTCTTCTCGAGGTCGGCCGGCTTGAGCAACGAGCCGGGCCGCGCCGTGATCGGCTTGTCGCCCTTGAGTGCCTTCTTCTGCAACGCCTGCGGCCAGCCGCCAGGGGATTGGCCAAGATCGCCGCGCAGCATCGAAACCACCGAGTCCGGGAAGGCGATGTCGCGGGCCGGGTTCTCGACATCGGCAACGGTCAGGTCCTGGCTCACCATCATCAGCGCCATGTCGCCCACGACCTTGGAGGACGGCGTCACCTTGACGATGTCGCCGAACATCAGGTTGACGTCGTGATAGGTCTGCGCCACCTCGTGCCAGCGTGTCTCCAGCCCCAGCGAACGCGCCTGTTCCTTCAAATTGGTGAACTGCCCCCCCGGCATTTCGTGCAGGTAGACCTCGGAAGCCGGGCCTTTCAGGTCGCTCTCGAAAGCAGCGTACTGATTGCGAACGGCTTCCCAGTAGAACGAGATCTTTCGGATCCATTGCGGGTCGAGGCCTGGATCGCGCTCGGTGCCTTTCAGCGCTTCGACGATTGAACCCAGGCACGGCTGCGAGGTGTTGCCGGAGAAGGCGTCCATCGCCGCGTCGATGGCGTCGACACCGCTTTCCACGGCCGCCAGCACGGTTGCCGCCGACAGACCCGATGTGTCGTGGGTGTGAAAATGGATCGGCAGGTCGGTCGCCTCGCGCAGCGCCTTGAACAGCACGCGGGCAGCGCTCGGCTTCAATAGGCCGGCCATGTCCTTGACGGCGATGATATGGGCGCCGGCGGCCTGCAATTCCCTGGCGAGCCCGACATAGTATTTCAGGTCGTACTTGGCCCTCGCCGGATCGAGGATGTCGCCGGTATAGCACATCGCCGCTTCGATCAGCTTGCCCTCGGCGCCGACCGCGTCCATGGCGACGCGCATGTTCTCGACCCAGTTCAGGCAGTCGAAGACGCGGAACAGGTCGACGCCGCCCGACGCCGCCTGCTTGACGAAATGCTGCACGACATTGTCGGGATAATTGGTATAGCCGACGCCGTTGGCGCCGCGCAGCAGCATCTGCAGCAACAGGTTGGGGGCGGCTTCCCGCACCAGCGACAGCCGCTCCCATGGATCCTCGGTGAGGAAGCGCATGGCGACGTCGAAAGTGGCCCCACCCCAGCATTCGAGCGACAGCAACTGCGGCAAGGCGCGCGCATAGGTGCCGGCGATGCCGGCAATGTCATGCGTGCGCACACGGGTGGCGAGCAGCGACTGGTGGCCGTCGCGCATCGTCGTGTCGGTGACCAGCACTTCCTTCTGCTCGCGCATCCAGGCGGCGAACTTTTCCGGCCCGAGCACGTCGAGCTTCTGCTTGCTGCCGCTCGGCACATTGCCGTTGAGATAGGGCACCACGGGCGGAGCCGCGTCGGCCTTTGGCGTCGGTCGGCCGCGCGTTTCGGGATGGCCGTTGACGCTGACGTCGGCCAGGTAATTGAGCAGCTTGGTGGCGCGGTCCTGGCGCTTGACCTGCTGGAACAGCTCCGGCGTCGTGTCGATGAACCTGGTCGTATAGGAATTGTCGGCGAAGCTCGGGTGATTGATGATCGCTTCGAGGAAGGTGAGGTTGGTGGCGACGCCGCGGATGCGGAACTCGCGCAGAGCGCGGTTCATGCGGGCGATCGTCTCGGCCGGCGTCGGCGCCCAGGCCGTGACCTTCTCCAGCAGCGGATCGTAGAAGCGGGTGATGACCGCGCCGGAATAGGCCGTGCCGCCATCGAGGCGGATGCCGAAGCCGGTGGCGCCGCGATAGGCGGTGATGCGGCCGTAGTCCGGAATGAAATTGTGTTCGGGATCTTCCGTGGTGATGCGGCACTGCAAGGCATGGCCGTTCAGCCGGATATCCCTCTGCGCCGGCACACCCGATTCCGGCGTGCCGATGGCGAAACCGTCGAGGATGTGGATCTGCGCCTTCACGATGTCGATGCCGGTCACCATCTCGGTGACGGTGTGCTCGACCTGGATGCGCGGATTGACCTCGATGAAGTAGAACTTGCCGGTATCCGCGTCCTGCAGGAATTCGACCGTGCCAGCGCCGATATAGCTGGTCTCGCGCGCGATCTTCAGCGCATAGCCGCAAAGCTCCTGGCGCAGGTCCTCGCTAAGGTAGGGCGCCGGCGCGCGCTCGACGACCTTCTGGTTGCGGCGCTGGATCGAGCAGTCGCGCTCGAACAGGTGGACTGCATTGCCGTGTGTGTCGCCAAGCACCTGCACCTCGACGTGGCGGGCGCGCTCGATCAGCTTTTCGAGATAGACCTCGTCCTTTCCGAAGGCGGCCTTCGCCTCGCGCTTGCCTTCCATGACCTCGCGGGCGAGGTCGGCCTCGGAGCGAATGGCGCGCATGCCGCGGCCACCGCCACCCCACGAGGCTTTCAGCATGACCGGATAACCGACCGTCTTCGCGAGTTCCTTGACCGCCTCCATATCGTCCGGCAACGGATCGGTCGCCGGCACCACGGGCACGCCGACCTCGATGGCTAGATTGCGCGCGGCAACCTTGTTGCCCAGCCGGCGCATCGTGTCGGGCTTGGGACCGATGAACGTGATGCCTGCTTGCGCGCAGGCCTCGGCGAATTCCGGGCTTTCCGACAGCAGCCCGTAGCCGGGGTGGATGGCATCGGCGCCTGAAAGCCTGGCGACGCGGATCACCTCCTCGATCGACAGATAGCTCTCGATCGGACCCATGTCCTTGCCGAGATGCGGGCCGCGCCCGACCTGGTAGCTCTCATCGGCCTTGAAGCGGTGCAGCGAGTATTTGTCTTCCTCGGCCCAGATCGCCACGGTTTTGAGGCCCAGCTCGTTGGCCGCGCGAAAGACGCGGATGGCGATTTCTGACCGGTTGGCGACGAGGATCTTCGTGATGGCCAAGGACTGGGCTCCAGCAGCGGAAGGAACGGGAAATCGGGGCAATGATTAGCGCGAAAATGCTGCAGTGCAAACAAAATCGGTGCTGATTTAAACCGATTTAGATCGATTGTCCGGCCAACACTCGCATGCATCGGTTCGAACGGACGGAACAATGGCGACAATTTCGATCCTGGATGCGATCTTCCTGGTTAAGGAAGGCTCGCCGTGACGTAACCCCGCTGCCGCCGCGCATCAAAAGAAAATGCCCGGCGCGAGGCGCCGGGCATCGTTGGTTTCGGATCCGAATGAATTACGACTTCGGGAACCAGGAATACTTCCCGTCGTCCTTCTTCTTCCATTCGTACATGATGTAGCCTGGCAGCTTCGGATCGCCCTTGGCGTCATAGGCGAGATCGCCCAGAACGGTCGGGAACGGGCCGCTTTCATGCATCGCCTTGGCGACGGCCTGCGGATCGTTCGTCTTGGCGGCAGCGGCCGCCTCGGCGACCACCTGCACGGCGGCATAGGCGTAGAGCGTGTAGGCTTCCGGCTCGAAACCCTGCGCGCGGAACTTCTCGACGAGTTCCTTATTGGCCGGGATCAGGCGCGGGTCGGGGCCGAACGTGTTGAGGGTGCCGGCGACAGCGTCGCCCGCGATGGCGGCGAGTTCGTCCGTCACGATGCCGTCACCCGACATCATCGGGGCCTTGAGGCCCTGGTCCGCCGATTGACGGATGATCAGACCGGCTTCGGTATGCAGGCCACCCCAGTAGATCAGGGTGACGCCGGCTTCCTTCATCTTGGCGATCAGCGCCGAGAAGTCCTTGTCGCCGACATTGACGCCTTCATACATCACTTCCTTGATGCCGGCGGCGTTCATCGCCTTCTTGGTTTCGTCCGCGAGGCCCTGGCCATAAGGGGTCTTGTCATGGATCACGGCGACTTTGGCATCCTTGAAGTTCGCGGCGATATAGGCGCCAGCGATGCTGCCCTGCTGGTCGTCGCGTCCGCAGGTACGGAACACATTCCACAAGCCGCGCTCGGTAAACTTCGGGTTGGTTGCGGCCGGCGTGATTTCGACGATGTTGTTTTCGGCGTACACTTCGGAGGCCGGGATCGACACGCCCGAGTTGAAGTGGCCGATCACGAACTTGACGCCGTCGCCGACGAACTTGTTGGCGACCGAGATGCCCTGCTTCGGATCGGAGACATCGTCGCCGACTTCGAGCTTGATCTGCTCGCCATTGATGCCGCCCTTGGCATTGATCTCGGCGACCGCCGCTTCGGCGCCCTTCTGCAGCTGTGCGCCGAAGGCCGCGTTCGGACCGGTGATCGGCCCGGCGACGGCGAACATTACATCAGCCCACGCGTTGCCGCCGAACGCGACGAGCGCGGTCAGGGCCACGGCGGACAAAAGTGACTTTTTCATTTAAACGCTCCCATTAACGGAGTGGGCGTGGATGAAGCTTTCATGCGATGCCCACCCTTATCGCAGAAAGCATAGTTTGCCGATTTTCAGGCACTTGTCACGCCGATTCATCCCCGACGCGGCGTTAATGATGAACGTCAACCTTTCGGTTTCCAGCTCAAGATTGAAGCTCTTTCGTAGAGCCAGTTATACTGTGTGACCATCTGGTTGGTTCGTGTGTATTGATAGCCGACGAAGCCCAGTATCATCAGCACGATGGTGTCAACGATATAGTAATGCAGCGAGAACATCGTGCCGTCGAACAGCGCGTGATGGATGAAGCGGATTCCAATGCCGAGCCCGAGCAGATAGGCAAACAGCTGGATGAAGCTGCGCCATGTCTGGGCACTGGCTTTGCCGGTCATCCAGGCCGCCCATCCGCCGAGCAGGCAGGTGACGAAGAAGAACTGCCAGATCGACGGTTCCTCGTAGAGAATGCCTTGCATGGGAAGTCTCCTGAACTCAGTGATGTCCGCCTTCGAGATAGGCGGCGCGCACTTCCGGATTGGCGAGCAGCTCCTTGCCGGTGCCGCTCATCGTCACATTGCCGTTGACCATGACATAGCCGCGCGTGGCGAGCTTGAGTGCGCCGAACGCGTTCTGCTCGACCAGGAATACGGTCAGCCCTTGGGTGCGGTTCAACTCACGAATGGCATCGAAGATCTGCTTGACGATCAGCGGCGCCAGGCCCAGCGACGGCTCGTCGAGCAGAAGCAGTTTCGGCCGCGCCATCAGTGCGCGTCCGATCGACAGCATCTGCTGTTCGCCGCCCGACAGCGTACCGCCACGCTGGGCGATGCGCTCCTTCAGCCTGGGGAACAGCGTGAACACCTTCTCGACGTCCTCGCCATAATATTTGAGGTTGTCGAGGCTGGCGCCCATTTGCAGGTTTTCCATCACCGTCATGCGCGGAAAGATGCGCCGGCCCTCCGGTGACTGGGCAATGCGCATGCGCGCGATTTCGTGTGTCGGCAACTGGGTGATATCGGTCCCGTTGAAGGTGATGGTGCCCGTGCGGGCGCGTGGAGCCCCGAAGATGGTCATCATCAGCGTCGACTTGCCGGCGCCGTTGGCGCCGATCAGCGCCACGATCTCACCTTGCTTGACACTGACATTGACGCCGTTCAGCGCACGGATGTTGCCGTAATAAGTCTCTACGCCCTTGATATCGAGCAGCGTTGTCGTGGCCATCACTTGCCCCCTCCACGCTTGCCCTGCACGGGCTTGGCTGTGCTCGCCTTGGCTTTGCCGGACACATGACTGGTCGCCACCTTGCCTGCATCGACGCGGCGCGAGAATTCCGTATCCTTGCCTTGGCCGAGCAGCTTGGCCTGCTTGACCCACTCCTCGCGCGCGATGCGTCCGTCAAAGGCCAGGTAGGCCTCGACCGCCTCGACGTCTGCCTTCTTCCAGGCGCCGATCTGGTCGAAGTGGAAGATGCCGTGTTCGTTGAGCTTCTTCTCGTTGACCGTGCCAATGCCCTTGATGCGGGTCAGATTGTCGGCCTTGCCGCCACGGGGGGCAGCGAGGCGGTTCGAAACGCCTTCGGCCTTCGCGGCAGGCGCCTTGGCGGCCGTTTTCCGTGGTTCCGCTTTCTTCGCGGCGGGCTTGGCCGGCGCCGGTGTCGGGGCAACAGGCCTGCTTGCCACGCTGGCGCCGCGGGCATCGACCTGCGCTGCCTTCGAGGCGCCTTTCGACACGGTTACGCGTTCGCCTTGGCTATGGCCGACGGTGTCGCTCACCGGCCCGGCCAGATACGATGACGATGTCCCCGGGCCATGCGCGGAATCGGGGCCGATGTCGAGCTGTTCGATGACGTCCTCGTCGCCGACTTCGGTAAGTACGGTCTCGACCTCCTCGTCGTCGACGCCAAGATAGGCAGCGATGACGCGCGGGTCGGTGCGCACCGACTGCGGATTGCCGTCGGAGATCTTGCGGCCATATTCCAGCACCACGACATGGTCGGAGATCTGCATGACCACCGACATGTCGTGCTCGATCAGGAGGATCGAGGTGCCTGTCGTGTGCTTGATCCCCATCAGCAGTTCGTTGAGAGCCGCCGATTCCTTCGGGTTGAGACCGGCCGCCGGTTCGTCGAGGCACAGAAGCTCGGGACCGGTGCACATGGCGCGCGCGATCTCGAGCCGCCGCTGTGCGCCGTAGGGCAAGTCGCCGGCCGGATCGTCGGCGCGATCGACGAGATCGGCCTTTTCCAGCCAGTGCTTGGCAAGCTCCACCGATTCGGCCGAGGCCTTGCGGTAGCCGCTGAAGCCGAACAGGCCCAGGATCGTATACCCGGAGGCCTTCATCAGCTTGTTGTGCTGGGCGACGAGCAGGTTCTCCAGCAGCGTCATGCCCGAGAACAGGCGGATGTTCTGGAAGGTGCGCGCCACCTTGGCGCGCGCCGGGATCTCATGGTTGGGCAGCCGTTCCAGCAGGTAGCTGGAGCCATCGGCCCGGTTGAGCGTGATCATGCCTTCCGACGGCTTGTAGAAGCCGGTGATGCAATTGAACACGGTGGTCTTGCCAGCGCCGTTGGGGCCGATCAGCGCGGTGATTTCGCCGCGCCTGGCAGTGAAGGACAGGTCGCCGATGGCGACCAGGCCGCCGAACTTCATCGACAGATGATCGACCTGCAGGATGGCGTCGTTCATTTGTGCGTTCGCATTCATCAGCCGTGACCCTCCTTGGTGAAGGAGCTTGAGACAGCCCTTCGCTCCTTGAGGAAGGCTGTCGGTTCACGACTGCCGACAAAGCCCCGTGGCTTCCACAGCATGACGATGACCATGGCCATGCCGAACAGAAGCATGCGGTAGAGTTCGGGGGTGAAATCTTGCCCGAAGACCTGTTTGAGGAAGTCGAGCTCGCGCAGCGCCTCGGTGCCGCCGATCATCACCATCGCGGCGACGGCGATGCCGACCAGCGACCCCATGCCGCCAAGGACGACGATGGCCAGGATGATGGCCGATTCCAGGAAGACGAAGGATTCCGGGCTGACGAAGCCTTGCCGCGCGGCGAAGAATGCCCCGGCAAAACCGCCGAACATGGCACCGGTGGCAAAGGCCGTCAGCTTGGTCGTGGTGGTGTTGATGCCGAGCGAGCGGCAGGCGATCTCGTCCTCGCGCAGCGCTTCCCAGGCACGCCCGACGGGCATGCGCCTCAGCCTGATGGTGACGAAGGCGGTGAGCATGCAAAGCGCCAGGATCAGGTAATAGAGGAAGATCTTGTAGTAGGCGCTCGAGGTCGCGAGGTGCAGGACCTTGGCGATGTAGTTGGGGTCCGAGACGTTGAAGGTCATCAAGCCGAAAAAGGTGACTTTCGGGATGCCGGAGATACCGGCCGAACCGTTGGTCACATCGCGCCAGTTGATCAGCACCAGGCGGATGATCTCCCCGAAGGCAAGGGTGACGATCGCCAGGTAATCGCCGCGCAGGCGCAGCACCGGAAAGCCGAGCAGCACGCCCCAGAACGCGGCCATGGCGCCGGCCGCCGGAAGCAGTATCCAGAACGACAGGCCGTAGGTTGTGCCAAGCAGCGCATAGGCGTAGGCCCCGACGGCGTAGAAGGCGACGTAGCCCAGATCGAGCAGGCCGGCGAGGCCGACGACGATGTTCAGCCCCCAGGCCAGCATCACGTAGATCAGGATCTGGATGCCGAAATTGTCGACCCATTTCAGCGAGCCCTGCAATCCGGTGGCGACCGACCACGACATCAGCGACAGCACGACGATGACAAGGATCGGATAGAGCACCAGCGCGGCAATGCCGAGCTTGGTGAAGTTGGCGTGGATGAAGCCGCGGTAATAGTAGATCACACAGGCCAGCGCATAGATGATTGCGAGCGCGCGCAGGAACTGCAGATAGCCGGCCGCCTCTGCTCCTATCCATCCGGGAAGCGAGCCGTTGAACACGAACAGCAGCACCACCGCGATGATCGCCACGATAAACGCCGGCAACAGGAAGAAGCGCGACGCCGCACTGGCCGGCAACAGGCCGGTGGCGACATCGGCGATCTTCTGGTTGGCCATGAAGGGTTGACCATAGGCGACATAAAGGAAACGGCCGATAGCCGTGGCGATCACCACGGAGGCCAAGAGGCCCCAGCGCTTCACCAGGACCAGTTCATTGGAGATGTTCTGGTCTGTCTTGAGGCCGATGAACAGCACGAACAGGCCAAGCGAGATGGCGCCGGCATAGAAGCCCTCGCGCAGCGCGCGCTGCATGGGGCTGGCGACAGTGTCGCGCTCTGGAGATACGGTCACGGCCATGGTCTCAGACCTTTTCGACTTCTGGCCGGCCCAATATGCCGGAAGGCAGGAAGATCAGCACGATTGCCAGGATCGAGAACGCGGCGACGTCCTTGTAGTCGATCGAGAAATAGGCCGACCACATGCTCTCGATGAAGCCGATCAGGAGGCCGCCCAGCACCGCACCTGGCAATGAGCCGATGCCGCCAAGAACCGCCGCCGTGAATGCTTTGACCCCGGGGGTAAAGCCGTCCGAGAAGGCGATGACGCCGTAGTACATCAGGAACAGCGTGCCGGCGACAGCGGCAAGAGCGGCGCCCATGATGAACGTGATCGAGATGGTGCGGTCGACGTCGATGCCCAGCAGTGCGGCCATCTTGCGGTCCTGCTCGCAGGCGCGTTGCGCCCGGCCAAGCGAGGTCTTGTTGACCAGGTACCAGAACAACGCCAACAGCAAAGCCGTGACGATGACGATGATGATCTGCTTCAGCGAAACGCTGACGCCGTTGATGTTGTAAACTTGGCTGACCATCGGCGGGATCGGCTTGTTGCGCGGGCCTTGCGTCACCTGGACGAAGTTCGACAGCGCGATCGACATGCCGATGGCGGTGATCAGCGGCGCCAGCCGGAACGAACCGCGCAGCGGCCGGTAGGCCACTTTCTCGATCGTCCAGTTGTAGAGGCTGGTGAGCAGCATCGCCACGATCATCATGACCAGCAGCGCGATGACCACGGGCACCGAATAAAACAGCGCGCCGAGGATGAGGAAGACGATCAGCGCCGTGAAAGCGCCCACCATGAAGATGTCGCCATGGGCGAAATTGATCATGCCGATGATGCCGTAGACCATCGTGTAGCCGATCGCGATCAGCCCATAGATCGATCCCAGCGTCAGCCCATTGATAAGCTGCTGGACAAAGTACTGCATGTGTACATGGCTCCCCTGGAATGTCGCCCATGCAGACGCATTCCTTTTCGTATTTCCCCTAGTCGTAAAGTTTCGAGCCCGGATTGCAACGTGATTTTTTTGACCGCTCCGCGTGTTTGCAAGTCACGTCTTCCCGATCGCCCGTTTTTCGCACCCAGCCCCTGGACTATCGCGGACCCTATCATTGGCATAACGCAATGTCTTTGACGATTGAGCCGCATCATGCGCTCCGTTTCGAAGAAATCACCGTCAAAATTAGGTGATGAGGGGAATCGTTGCGTTCCTGACACGGTTCGTTTTTTCGTCACACTTCTTTCCGCAGGGTCAGGATTCTCCTACTTGACCACGAAACCATGCGCGAACGGATCGCGGTCGTCGATGAAGATCGTGTTCAGTCCAGTCATGCGGGCCCAGCCGCCGATCGAAGGGATGATGGCCGGCTTGCCGGCGACGGTGACGTCCTTTTCAACCTTGCCCTTGAACAGCGAGCCGATGATCGATTCATGGACGAACGCATCCCCCGCCTTGAGCTTGCCCTTGGCATGGAGTTGCGCCATGCGCGCCGAGGTGCCGGTGCCGCATGGAGAGCGGTCGATCGCCTTGTCGCCGTAGAAGACGGCATTGCGGGCATCGGCTCCCTCGACCGTCGGCTTGCCGGTCCACAGCATGTGCGACAACCCGGTGATCCCGGGATTCTCCGGATGCACGAAGGAATACTTCTCGTTGAGCCGCTGCCGCACCACTGGGCTCCAGGCGATGAGGTCGCCGGCGGAATAGTCGGCCATATCGCGATAGTTCGCCTGCGGCTCCACGATGGCGTAGAAATTGCCGCCATAGGCGACATCGACGGTGATCTCGCCGAGCCCCGGACATTCTACCGCCAGTCCTTCGGCATAAAGGAAGGACGGCACGTTGGTGATGCGCACCTCCTCGACATACTCGCCGACCTGCTTGTATTCCGCGATGACCAGGCCGGCGGGCGTGTCGAGCCGCAGCACACCCGGCGTCTTCGGCTTGATCAGCCCATGTTCGATCGCCATCGTCACCGTGCCGATGGTGCCGTGACCGCACATCGGCAGGCAGCCGGACGTCTCGATGAACAGGATGGCGATGTCGCAATCCTCACGGGTCGGCGGGTAGAGGATCGAGCCGGACATCACGTCATGGCCGCGCGGTTCGAACATCAGGCCGGTGCGGATCCAGTCGTATTCGGCCAGGAAATGCGCCCGTCGCTCCATCATGGTCGAGCCCTGCAGCAGCGGGCCGCCGCCGGCGACCAGCCGCACCGGGTTGCCGCAAGTGTGGCCGTCGATGCAGAAGAAGGATTTCTTGGCCATGTCGCTCCTCGAGATCAAAACCGTTGTGGACTGAAGGGGGCCAGATCAACGGATGAAGTCTGCCCCAGAACGAATTCCCTGATCAACCGCCCGGTTGCCGCGGCCTGCGTCAGGCCGAGATGGCCGTGGCCGAAGGCGTAGATCACGGACTGGCTTCGCGCCGCCTTGCCGATGACGGGCACCGAATCCGGCAGGGAGGGCCGGAACCCCATCCATTCGCGCCCGCCCGAGGGATCGAGCCCCGGCAGGAATTCCCGCGCCTTCCGCAAGAGCGCTTTCGACCTGTTGAAATTGGGCGGCCGCTCGATGCCGCCGAGTTCCACGGCACCGCCGACACGCAGGCCGGTTTCGAGCGGGGTGATGACGAAGCCATGGCCGGAAAAGATCAACTGTCGCCTCACGTCGAAGGCGCTCGTCGGCAGCGTCGTGTTGTAGCCGCGTTCGGTCTCCAGCGGAATGCGATCGCCGAGTTGCCGCGTCAGCAGATGCGACCAGGCGCCCGCCGCGATGACAAGGCGCCTGGCTTGCCTGCTCGTGCCGTCGGCCAGCGTCAGCGTCACGGCATCCTGATCCGCCGCGACGCGGTCGATGCGGGCCATCTCGAAGCGGGCGCCCTTGGACTGCGCGTACGCCCACACCGCCTTGCCGAGCAGTTTTGGATCGGCGACGGTCTTCCATCCAGGCACGAAAGTGCCTTTGACGAAGCGCGGTGACAACCCCGGCTGCAGGTCCGCCAGGCTCTCGCCCTCGACATGGCGGAAGCCGATGCCGAAGCGCTCGCGCGCCGCCCAGCCCGACAGCGCGGCGCGGAACTCGGCCTCGCCTTCGTAAAGTTCGAGCGAACCGTCCTCGCGCAGCATCGGCCGGGTGCCGGAACGATCGAGCAGATCCATCCATTCGGCCTCGGCAAGCTTCATCATGCCGGCCTGCGCGGTCAGGCTCGCCTCGTATTTCCCAGGCGCGCCGGCGCGCCAGAACCGGATCAGCCAGGGCAGCAGCTTCGGCAGGTAGGCGGGCGGAATGCTGAGCGGGCCGAGTGGATCGGCGAGCCATTTTGGCAGCTGCCGGATCATGCCCTTGTGCGCCAGCGGCAGCACGTCGGAGAAGGCAAAGGCGGCCGCGTTGCCGGAGCTCGTCTCCTCGCAGATGCCCGTGCGGTCGAAGAGCGTGACGTCCAGTCCCGCCTCGGCAAGGAAGGCAGCCGCGCAAATGCCGATGATGCCGCCACCGACGATGGCGATGTCTCTCCCTTCTCCCCGTTCACGGGGAGAAGGTGCCCGCAGGGCGGATGAGGAGCGCCGCCCCTTATCTGTCGATTTGGACTTTCCTTGCACCTGGGCGCTGCCTCTCATCTGGCTGTCGCCACCCTCTTTAGAACTGCGGCAGTGTCGGCCGCGCCGCCAGCGCATCCTTGATGATCTTCTCGACAGCCTTGCGGCGTTCGCCCGACAGCGGCATGCGCGGCATGCGCACGCGGTCATTGGTGTTGATTGCGAACACTTCGGCAAGCTTGATGTTCTGCACCAGATAGGTCGAGACATCGAGGTCGAGCAGCGGCCGGAACCAGCGGTAGATGGCGAGCGCCTCTTCGCGGCGCCCCTGCTTCATCAGCTGGTAGATGGCGACGGTCTCGCGCGGGAAAGCGGTGACCAGACCGGCCACCCAGCCGATGGCACCCACGGACAGCGCCTCGAAGGCCAGATTGTCAACGCCGGTGAACAGGTCGTAGCGGCTGCCCAGGCGGTTGATGATCTCGGTCGAGCGACGGATGTCGTCGGAGGATTCCTTGATGGCGACGAAGCGCTTGTCCGACGCCAGCTCCTCCATCTGGTCGACGCTGACATCGACGCGGTAGGCGAGCCGGTTGGAATAGATCATGACCGGCAAGTCGCCGGCTTCCGCCACCGCGCGCAGCGCCGCCACCGTCTCTTCCGCGTTGGTGTGGTAGATCGGGCTCGGCACCACCATCAGGCCATCGGCGCCTTCGTTGGCGGCGCGCTTGGCGATACTGGCGGCCTCGCGGGTGCCGGCCTCGTTGACCGTCAGCAGCACCGGCTTCTTGCCAGCGATCTTCTGCGCGGTCTTCAGCACCTCGATCTTCTCGTCAGGCGACAGCATCGGTCCCTCGCCCAGCGAGCCGCAGACGATGATGCCATCACAGCCGGCATCCATTTGCAGGCCGAAGCAGCGCTCCATCTCGGCGTGATCGAGCCGGTCGTCGGCGGTGAATTTGGTCGTGACGGCGGGGAAAACTCCGGTCCACATAGCTATCTCTCCATCTGATATATCAGCCGTATATCTGTTAGGAAAGCTGCTGTCAATGCGGAATCTGTTATGATATATTCTAGATATATCAGGAGAGAGCCTTTGATATCCATGGAAGCAAGCATCGTGTCGGAGCCCGCGGCGACCAAGGCCTATCGCGTCCTCGAAAACATGATCGTCACGCTCGAACTGGCCCCGGCGAATTTTGTCACCGAGGGGTCCCTGATCGAGCGGCTGGCGCTCGGCCGCACGCCGGTGCGCGAGGCGATCCAGCGGCTGGCCTGGGAGGGATTGCTGGACGTCAGGCCCCGCGCCGGCATCGCGATCGCGCCACTGCACGCCGGCGACTGGCTGCGCGTGCTCGACGCAAGGCGCGGCGTCGAGGTGGTGCTCGCCCGTTCGGCCGCACGCTTCGTCACCCGCGAGGCCGCCGACCTGTTCCACGAGGCGGCGCTCGCCATGCAGAAAGCAGTGATATCAGGCAATGTGCTCGCCTTCATCCAGGCCGACAAGGCGCTCGACGAGGCGCTGGCGCTGGCCGCCGACAACCCGTTCGCCGCCCGGCTGGCCGCCCCCCTGCAGACCCACAGCCGCCGCTTCTGGTTCCGCTACAAGGCCGACACCGGGCTGGCGGAGTCCGCCGAGCACCATGTTGCATTGATCCGCTCGATCCTGGACGGCGATGAGGAAGGCGCCGCCAAGGACGCCAAGAAACTGATGGCACTGCTGCGCGGCCATGCCGAGGTCGCCGCCACGCGCTAGTTGCAAGAGCGCGAAGGCAAATCGCTCAGGCGCCCGGCAAGGCCGCCTTGAGTGTCGGGCTGTCCCAGCCTTCGCCAACCGACAGGATACAACTCTGGCCTTTCGTATCGGAAGCCAAGACCGTCCAGCTGCCTTGTTCCGAAACGAAGACCTCGAGGACCACATTGGGGTTGATCAGGCCGCGCCCGGCTTCGCTTTCGTGGAAGTTCTCGCCGAGCGCTTTCACGATATCGGCGCGTGGCGCGCATTGCCCAGCTGCATTTGCCTGAGCAGCGCACGAGCACATCGCCATCGCCGCAACGAACATTGTCGCCGTAAGACGTCGTGTCATTTGACACCTCCTTGCGCCGGACGATGCAATGCCACCGGCCCGCCGTCGGCGCCCTGGTTGTCTGCCGCGCCTCCTCCACGGCAGGATTGCAGCCCTAAGTCGCGCAATCCCCCACCGGTTCCATCACATTAGCGTTTGCAAAAACAAAAGGCCTAAGTCCGGGGACTTAGGCCTCAGGTTCAATCGATCTTCTCATCCGCCCTGCAGCGAGGAAGACCAGATAAAAAAGCGTCCGGTCAATTCATCGTCGGGATAACGAACTCGGCGCCGTCCTTGATGCCGGACGGCCAGCGCGAGGTAACCGTCTTGGTCTTGGTGTAGAAGCGGAACGCGTCCGGGCCATGCTGGTTGAGGTCGCCGAAGGAAGACGCCTTCCAGCCGCCGAAAGTGTAATAGGCGATCGGCACCGGGATCGGTACGTTGACGCCGACCATGCCGACTTGGACACGGCTGGCGAAGTCGCGCGCGGCGTCGCCAT
Source organism: Mesorhizobium sp. B2-4-13 (assembly GCF_006658535.1). Taxonomy (NCBI): domain Bacteria; kingdom Pseudomonadati; phylum Pseudomonadota; class Alphaproteobacteria; order Hyphomicrobiales; family Phyllobacteriaceae; genus Mesorhizobium; species Mesorhizobium sp. B2-4-13. Next base: position 89,018 of record NZ_VFVB01000005.1, read on the forward strand.
CGCGGGTGAAGATGGCGACGCCATTGCCCATCTCATGATCGTTGGCGAGTTTGATGGCGTTCTCATAGGTCGGCGCGCGCACCACCGAGAGCACCGGCCCAAAGATCTCTTCCTTGTAGATGCGCATATCGGCCGTGACATTGTCGAAAAGGCAACCGCCCATATAGTAGCCGTCCTCATAGCCCTGCATCTTGAAGCCGCGGCCATCGACGACAAGCTTGGCGCCTTCCTTGACACCGGTGTCGACGTAGCCCTTGACGCGCTCCAGCGCCTGGGCGGTAACCAGCGGGCCGAAATCCGCTGCCGAATCCGTCGAGGGACCGACCTTCAGGCTTTCGACGCGCGGGATCAGCTTTTCCATCAGCCGGTTGGCGGTGTCGTTGCCGACCGGAACAGCCACCGAGATAGCCATGCAGCGCTCGCCGGCCGAGCCGTAGCCGGCGCCGATCAGTGCGTCGACGGTCTGGTCCATGTCGGCGTCGGGCATGATGATCATGTGGTTCTTGGCGCCGCCGAAGCACTGGACGCGCTTGCCGGCCGCCGTGCCGCGCGAATAGATGTAGTGCGCGATCGGCGTCGAGCCGACAAAACCGATGGCCTTGATGTCGGGATCGTCGAGGATGGCGTCGACGACATCCTTGTCGCCGTTGACGACATTGAGGATGCCGGCCGGCAGACCGGCCTCGATGAACAGTTCGGCAATGCGCATCGGCACACCCGGATCACGCTCCGAAGGCTTCAGGATGAAGGCGTTGCCGCAGGCGATCGCCGGCGCGATCTTCCACAGCGGGATCATCGCCGGGAAATTAAACGGCGTGATGCCGGCGACGACGCCGAGCGGCTGGCGCATCGAATAGACATCGATGCCGGGGCCTGCACCGTCGGTGAACTCGCCCTTCATCATGTGCGGAGCGCCGATGCAGACCTCGACCACTTCCAGGCCGCGCTGGATGTCGCCCTTGGCGTCGGCGATGGTCTTGCCATGTTCGCGCGCAAGGATCTCGGCCAGTTCGTCATAGTCGCGGGCGACCAGTTCGAGGAACTTCATCAGCACGCGCACGCGGCGCTGCGGATTGGTCGCGGCCCATCTGGGCTGTGCGGCCTTGGCGTTCTCGACCGCCGCGCGCAATTCCGCCTGCGAGGCCAGCGCCACCGTGCCGCGCACCGTGCCGTCCATCGGCTGCATGACGTCCTGCTTGCGGCCGCTGGTGCCGGCGACACGCTTGCCGCCGATGAAATGACCGTAGTCGATCATGATTTCTCTCCCTGGGTTGTGATGTCGCATTGTCCGCCTTTGGCCGGCCGATGGCAACGCGAGGGAGAACGCAACCGTTGTGCATAAAATAGATATCGATTGACGCGTGAGCATCAATTCTCGCAAATACTCGCCCGAGATCTCCATCAGGGGAACGCCATGAACTGGGATGACGTCCGCATCTTTCTCGCCGTGGCGCGGGCCGGCCAGATCCTTGGCGCCGCCAGGCGGTTGGAGCTGAACCACGCCACGGTCTCGCGCCGCATCGCGGCCCTTGAAGACGCGTTACGCACGAAACTCTTCCGCCGGCTGACCACCGGCAGCGAACTGACCCCGCCCGGCGAGCGCTTCCTCGACATCGCCGAGCGCATGGAGGGCGACATGATCGCCGCCCGCTCGACCATATCGGGCGAAGGCGACGACGTGTCCGGAACCGTGCGCATCGGCGCGCCTGACGGCTTCGGCGTCGCTTTCCTGGCCAAGCGGCTGGGCGAACTCACCGCCCAGCACCGCGAACTCACCATCCAGCTCGTCCCGGTGCCGCGCTCCTTCTCCCTGTCGCGACGCGAGGCCGACATTGCCATAACCGTCGAGCGGCCGACCGAAGGCCGGCTGGTGGCGGGAAAACTGGTCGACTACTCGCTCGGGCTGTTTGCCTCCCGCGGCTATGTCGACGCGCATGGCCTGCCCAAAACCGCCGCCGAGCTTGGCCAGCACACCCTCATCGGCTATGTGCCTGACCTGATCGTCAGCCCGTCGCTCGACTACGCCGCCGAATTCAGCGCCGATTGGCGGACCAGCTTTGCCATCTCCTCCGCACTCGGCCAGGCCGAAGCCGTGCGCTCGGGCGCCGGCATCGGCATCCTGCACACCTTCGTCGCCCGCTCGATGCCGGAGTTGGTGGCTGTCGATGTGGTCGCGCCCATCCGCCGCGCCTACTGGCTGGTCTATCACGAATCGGTGAGGCCGCTGCGCCGCGTCCAGATCGTCGCCGGCTTCATCACCAAGGCGGTGGAACGGGAGCGGGGGTTGTTTACCTGATTTCGCCCAGATGCCTGCGGGTTTCGCGCCCTTCAGGCAGGGTGCCGAGATCACAATAACGCGGGCCTGGATCACGCACGCCGCCTTTTCCTTGCCACAAAACCGACCAGTGTGGCATCAGGCGTGCGGTCGCCGGCCATGGGACAGGTCGGGTGGGGAAATCTTTCAGAAAGCTGGCGCGGATAGACATGCGAGCCGTTCTTGCCATCCTGCCGCTGCTGTTCGTCTCCGCATGCGCCAACCCATGGACAAAAGTTCCGGAAGCCGAATTGCCGAAACCGATCCGCTACGCCATGGCGCGTCCCTCGCCTTTCGTCATCGGCAATTACTGCGGTCCCGGCACCCGCACCGGCGATCTGTCGGCCCGGCCTGTCGATCGCCTCGACGCCGTTTGCCGAACCCATGATGCCTGCTACATCGCCCGCCGCAACCATTGCGACTGCGACGGCGCCCTTGTCGCCTCGGCGAGGGCGATCCGCGATGACATGACGGCGCCCCGCAAGATGCGCGGCGAGGCGGACCTGCTAATCGCCACCTTCGCCATCCCTGTCTGCAAGGTTTTCCCGCAAGGTTTCATGCCGCCCCGCGACCCGGCGCAGTTGAGCGTCATGAAGGCCGGGGCGACGGGGTGAACATCCGCACGGCCATCCTCGCCCTGTTCGGGCTGGCCGCCCTTGCCGGCTGCGGTGCGGGCCGCAATGCCTGCGAACTATCGGCCGGGCAGGAGGCTTGCGCACGGCCCTCGCTGTCGGCTGGCACGCCCGGGTCGCGGGTCGCGGCTGAGCAGTTCTTCGGCAATGACGGCGGCAGCGACTATGAAAGACGGTTCCTGGCACTGCTCGCCCACAACCAGCTCGGCGCCATGGACCGTGCCAACGGCACCGGCCCCTTCGGGCGCAACCGCCTCGATGTCCAGAACCGCGATTTCCAGGCGACCTATTCGACGATCCAGCACCTGGCCGGACCGGTCGCCAACGCTCATCTGCCGCCGGTCGGTGGGGGCAGCGGTGACGGTCATTTCGACGGCCGCTGGCGGGTGTCGCGGCAGACGCTCTATATCGATGCGGCGGCGCGGCCCTCGGCCCCCGGGATTTTCGATTTCTCCGGCTTGCAGGCACGCAGCACCGAGATCGTCGTGCGCCAGGCGGGCAAACAGCCGGCCGACATCGAAGGCAGTTGCGACGGCGCAGTGGCGCTCCGCGCTGGCGGAGCCTCACGCACCATCGCCGCCGGCGCGGCATTCCACTTTCACCTCTCCGGCGAGGACGACACGGTCAGCCTGTTCCCGGGCGACGGCCTGAACCGGTGCACGGCGAGGATCCGCTCCAGCCTTGCGCCCACCGGTACACCGCTCACCATCCGGCGTGAAGAAACCGCGGATCCGGCGCTTGCCAGCTTGGACAGCCGCTACCAGCGCTGCCCAGTCCCCGGCGATGCAGGCCTCGATGCGCTCGAGCGCGCCTTCTATGCCAGCCGCTGGCTGTCGCAGACCTGCGCCATGCCGATCGGCGAGCCCAGGCTGCTGCGCAAGTCGCGCGACGGCTTCAACGCCAAGGTCGAGGCGCTGATGGGCGCGCCGCTGACCGATGCGGCAATAGACAGGGGCGATCCGGAACTGCCGCTCGATTTCTCGAAGGCGCCAAGGCTGAAGCTGATCTATCTGTCCTCGCTGGAATTCAAGGCCGACTTTTCCGGGCGCGTCATCGAACGGCTGATCCGCCATCATGCAGCGCTTGGCACCAAGGTGCGCATCATGGTCACCGACGTGCTGGAGCGCGAAAAGGACGACGCCATGCTGCACCGGCTGGCCGCCGAATTCCCCAATGTGGAGCTGCAGGAATATCGCTGGCGGGCGGACCACGGCGCGCCGATCGACGAGCAGATTTCACAACTGCACAAGGTCCATCATGTCAAGATGCTGGCCACGCTGGCGCAGGACCCCGCGCGCTCGCGCGTCATCATCGGCGGCCGCAACATCCATGACGGTTTCCTGTTCCACCAGCCGATCGATCTGTCGCGCTATCCGGACCTCGAGCAATACGGCAAGACCGACGGGTTTTCGCTGAATTACTACTCGAACTGGAGCGACTTCGACATCGAGTTCGCCGACCGGGCGACGGTCGAGACGCTCGCCGCGCAGCTGTCGACGATATGGCTGCGCGACGCCGACACCAACTTGGCGCGCCCCTTCTCCATCCCGGTCCGCGGAGATGGCCCCCGGGGCAATGCCCGGCATTTCATCTCGATGCCCTATGAGGATAACCATGCGCTGGAGGCCTATTTCGTCGAACTGGTCGATGCCGCCCGGCACCATATCCAGATCGTCAACCCCTACCTCAATCTGACGCCGAGCCTCGCCAAAGCTTTTGACCGGGCGCTCGCCCGCGGCGTCAGGATCGATATCGTCGGCCGCATCGACCTCAAGGGCGATATCGGGGGCAGGTTTCTCACCGCGCTCAACAAGCTGTTCGTCGAGAAATATGGCGACCGTATCGATATCCGCGAGTTCAAGGCGCCTGACGTGGTGCTGCATTCCAAAATCATGATGATCGATGAAAGGCTGGTTGCCATCTCCTCGGTCAACCTCAACAACCGCAGCTTCTTCCACGATTCGGAGAACGGCATGATGGTGCTCGACCGCGCCTTCTATGCCAGGATGAAGCCGGTCTATGACGACTATCTCGCCCACTCGAACCCGGTCGCCACCAATGTGACGATCCCGTGGGCCTACCGGCTGCTGTTCGACGAGGCGTGGGTCAGGCAGGCGTTCTGATATCGCCCCGGTTCCGGGGCAACGATATAAGCAAAGAACAAAGCGCGAGACGCGCGGCGGCTATTTCAGGTAACGCTCCTGGGCCAAGGCACGCACGTCGATGTCGGGCACCCGGTTGGAGATGATGTCGGCCAGCACTTTGGCCGAGCCGCAGGCCATGGTCCAGCCGAGCGTGCCGTGGCCGGTGTTGAGATAGAGGTTGGACAACTCCGTGCGGCCGATCAGCGGCGGTCCGTCCGGCGTCATCGGCCGCAGCCCGCACCAGAACGTCGCATCGCGCATCGCGCCGGCTCCCGGAAACAGGTCGCCGACCGAGTGTTCGAGCGTGCGCCGACGCGATTCATGCAGCCTGAGGTCGAAGCCGGAAATCTCGGCCGTGCCGCCGACGCGGACGCGATCGCCGAGCCGGGTGATCGCGACCTTGTAGGTTTCGTCCATCACCGTCGACACCGGTGCGGCGGCGGCGTCCTTGATCGGCACCGTGATCGAATAGCCCTTGACCGGATAGACCGGGATCGGTCGCTTCATCCGGCGCATGAAACCAGCCGAATAGCTGCCCAGCGCCATCACATAGGCGTCGGCGGTCAGCCAGCCCTTGCTGGTGCTCATATTGTTGACGCGGTTGCGGCTGCGGATGACGCGCCATATCGTCGTGTCGTATTCGAACTTCACGCCGCGCGCCACGCAGAGCTCAGCCAGCCTGTCGGTGAACATCTTGCAGTCGCCGGTCTCGTCGCCCGGCAGTCTCAGGCCGCCGACAAATTTTTCGCGCACCCCGGCCAGCGCCGGTTCCGCCGCGATGCAGCCGCTGGGATCAAGGACTTCATAGGGCACGCCATATTTTTTCAGCACCTCGACATCGCCTGATGTGCCGTCGAGCTGCTTTTGCGTCCGGAACAGCTGCAGCGTGCCCTGCGTCCGCTCGTCATAGGCGATGCCGGTCGCCTCGCGCAGCGCCTTCAGCGTGTCGCGGCTGTATTCCGCCAGCGGCACCATGCGCGATTTGTTGATCGCGTAGCGCTCGGCGGTGCAGTTGCGCAGCATCTTGACCAGCCACGTCCACATATGCGGATCGAAGGCCGGCCGCACCACCAGCGGACCATGCTTCATCAAGAGCCACTTGATCGCCTTGAGCGGGATGCCGGGGCCGGCCCAAGGCGAGGCATAGCCGGGCGAAATCTCGCCGGCATTGGCAAAGCTGGTTTCCAGCCCCGGCCCTTTCTGGCGGTCGATCACCGTCACCTCGTGGCCGGCCTCGGCGAGATAATAGGCCGTGGTCACCCCGATCACGCCACTGCCCAGCACCATGATTTTCATCATTCACTCCTTGCCGCGCCGAGCGTCCTCAGGACGCCCGTGGACGCAGCCGTATTTTTCGATTTGCGCATGATCCCGAGCGAAAATCGATGCCGATCTTCGAGACCACGCGCTGTTGCCCATTCACGCCGCCGAGGGACCGGGGTCGTCGTCTTCTGTCTGCCGCATTCCGGCCGTCTCGCCAAGAGGCCTCCAATCGGCTGCGGCACTGTAGACGAGCCTGAGCCCGTGCGGTCGCTGCGCGTCAGCCTGGTGTTTCTGCCTGACCGTGCGCCGGGCAGCCTCCGGCTGGTAAAGCACGGCCCGGATCAGGATCGACTCCCGCCGGCCGTCGGCGTGTTCGACCATTGCCGTCTGGCCTTGCGCCATGCCAAGCATGCAGAGCCCGCGCCTCGTTGCGACCGACAGGCTGGAGCCGACCGGCCCGCGCACCTCGTGCTGCACCAGGGTTCGCGTCTCTGCGGGACCGGTATCGACGCCGAACACTACCCTGCTGTTCAGCGTGACGATGTCGGGGCCGACCGAATCGATCGGCACGACATCGGCGCGTGAAAGCTTGTGTTCGAGCATGCGCACGATCGGATCCGCGAATGCCCGCCGGCGCTCCAGCATGACTTCGAGAACGGCAAAGTCCTTCGTCGTCAGGCAGCAATTCGTGCTCGTCATCACCGCCTCCGCCTTCAAGCTCGTTGCGGGCCGGAAGCCGGCGTATCGACGGCTTCGACGGTCACGGACAGTTCCCGACCACCACGACCGTTCCAGCAAACCGCCTGCCCAACGCTCGCGCCGATGAGCGCGGTTCCCATCGGCGTCAGCACCGAGATCCGATTCTCGGCTATGTCGGCCTCACCCGGGTAGACCAGCATGATGCGCTGGATGTCCCCGCTTTCGCCGCGCACCATAACCGTCGAGCCCATTCGCACCACACCGGCCGGCAGCGCCGCCGCGTTCGTGACGACGGCCCGGTCCATTTCCGAAAGCAGCTCCTCGGCCGTCTCGGGCGCGCGATCGAGCAACGCCCTCGCCAGGCCGGTCAGCCTGTCATGGTCGGCTTCGCTGATCAGAATATGGCTGTTTGGACGCAGTTCTTTTGCATGTTGCATGGCAAACCTCATGGATCGGCGCATCGAACGGATGCGCGCCTGCCGCCGCACTGGCGGCGGCGTGATGAAAGGCCGGCAGCCGCGAAGGGCTGTTCGGCTTGATGGCGATTGTGGATGTATGGATGCCCCGGTACGGACGGACGCCGGAAGGCGGCCGCGCCGGGGCTACGATCCCGCGATCGGGCAGACCCTGAACAAGGTTGTGCTATAAGCGAGGTTGCTCATTCGCCAAACCTTGCCGACAGGCGTCCGCTTGTCAAGCGCGGCCAAACCGCTCAGCCGCCGACATAGCGCCGGTGAAACCGCGTTCCGAAGCTGGCCAGGATTTCGTAGCCGATGGTGCCGGCATGGCCGGCGGCATCGTCGACGCTCTGTGAAGGGCCGAGCAGTTCGACGAGATCCCCTTCGCGGAGCCTGCCGGGCGGCAGGGCCGAGATGTCGAGAATGATCGAATCCATCGACACGCGTCCGAGGAAGGGCAGGCGCGCGCCCTCGAACCAGGCGGCCGACGCGGACCGGCGCAGCCAGCCATCCGCGTAGCCGAACGAGATCGTCGCCAGGCTGAGCGGCCATTCCGCATGGTAGGTGTGGCCATAGCCGATGCCAGTGCCTTTTTCGACGCTGCGCGTCTGCGCCACCTTGGCCTGCAGCCGCACCACGGGCAGCATCGGGTTGGGTTCGGCAGGCGTCGGATTGATGCCGTAGAGCGCGGCGCCAGGGCGGGCGAGATCATAATGGTAGGAGGGTCCCAGAAAAATGCCGGAGGAATTGGCGAGCGAGGCGGGTGCCCCGGGCAGCATGGCACGCAACCGCTCGAAGGCCCGCCGCTGCTGTTCGTTGGCGGGATGGCGCGGCTCGTCGGCGCAGGCCAGGTGGCTCACTACATACCTGATGGCGATGCCATCGAACGCGGCGGTGTCGCCGGCCATGGCCTCGACTTCGGGCGGCGCCATGCCAAGTCGCGACATGCCGCTGTCGACCTGGATCGCGGCCGGAAGTCTTTGGCCAACGCGATGTGCCGCCGCGCGCCAGGCTCTCAACTGTGCGCCACTGTTGATGACCGCGCAGAGACCATACGCGACCGCTTCCCCCTCGGAGCCTGGCGGCAGACCGTTCAGCACATAGATCGCGGGTCCGGCCCCGATCGCCTTGCGGAGCGCGATTCCTTCGTCCAGCAGAGCGACGAAGAAGATGTCGCAGCCTTCTTTCATCAGCGCCGATGCCACTTGGCTCGCACCCAGACCGTAGCCGTCGGCCTTGACCACGCCCGCGCAGCGCACGCCGCCCAGCCGCGCCTTCAGTCGCCGGTAATTTTCACGGATCGCGCCAAGATCGATGGTGAGGATGGCCCCGGCAGCAGCCTCGCTCGGGGCGTCGGCTTCCTCGGGCAGTGATCTTTTGGGGGCGTCGTACATGGCGGCCCTTCTTGTGACGGACAGACATCAAATCAATAAGGCGGTCGAACCGGCGCGGCAACCGCGGGCGTTTGAACCGCGGCCGGAGCCCGGTCCAGCTATGGCACAAGGTGACGGAACGCGCCCACCACCTCTTCATAGACCTTGCGCTTGAACGGCACGATCAGGTCGGGCAGGTCTTGCATCGGCCGCCATGACCATTTGTCGAATTCGGCTGTGTGGCCGCCCGGCGGCGGATTGATCTGGATCTCGCTGGCATCGCCGTGGAAGCGGAAGGCGTACCATTTCTGCGTCTGGCCGCGATACCGCCCCTTGAAGGCGATACCGACCAGATGGTCCGGCAGGTCATAGTTGATCCAGTCCGGCGCTTCTGCCAACAGCGAGACGCTGCGCATGCCGGTCTCCTCGTAGAGCTCGCGCTCGGCGGCCTGCAACGGCTCCTCGCCCTTGTCGATGCCGCCTTGCGGCATCTGCCAGAGCTGCGTCGTGCCGGCGAACTCGCTGTCGGGTTCGGCAATGCGATGCCCGACCCAGACCAGCCCCTCGCCATTGAGGATCATCAGCCCGACACAGGGTCGGTAGGGCAGCGTTTCGCGGTCGACTTTTTTCGTCTGCGGCATCACTCAGTCTCTCCAGTCGCCTTCCGAAGGCCTTGGCTAACCCTTTTGCGGATCGACGGCCACCGCTGAAATCGGCACGATCTCGATGCCGCGCTTCTTGGCCTCGGCCACCCATGACGAGACCGTGTCGACCGTCAGGTCGAAAGCCGAGCCGATGCCGACGGCCGTGCCTTTGGCACGCGCGGTCGCTTCGAGACTGTCGAGCTTCTTCAGGATGGCGCCGCGATCCTGCACCGCGTCGATCGCCGTGTCACCGGCGACAAAAGGCACGCCGTCCCTCAGCGCCATGTCCGGCGCCAGGCTGCGCGCCGACGAGCCGTCGTCGATATAGGCGAGGCCCCTTTTGCCAAGTTCGGCCATGAACGGCTCCATCGCCGCGGAGTCGGCGGAAAACCGCGCGCCCATATAGTTCATGACACCGGTATAGTTCGTCGTCCGCGACAGCGCCCAGTGCAGGTTCTTCAGGTTTTCTTCCGCGCTCGCCGCCACCGTCAGCGTGTTGCGGCCGGGGTTGACCTTGGGATAGTCGAACGGCTCGAGCGGCACCTGCATGACGACCTCGTGGCCGCTCTGCCTTGCAGCCTGCATCCAGCGGCCGATGCTGTTGCCCTGTGGCGCGAAGGCCAGCGTCACTTCCGCCGGCAGCTTGGCGATCGCCGCCTGGGTACCAGTCTGTGAAACCGCGAGCCCGCCGATGATGATCGCCACACGCGCGCCACGCGTGCCGGACCATGGCCGCGCATAGACGTCGAACGGTCGCCTTCCGTCGGCGGAGCGCATCGGCAAGGGCCCGGTTTCACTGGTTTCGATCAGCGCCTTGTCGGGAATATGCGCGATCTTGAGGTTCTGGCCGACGGTCGATGGATCGCGAATGACGATTGCCGCCTTTGGCGGGCCATCGCCTTCTTCGGTCTGCACATGAATGATCTGCGGACCGCCCGTCTTGGCCGGCATCTCCACCTTTGGCGTCGCCGCCGGGGCCAATGCGGGAGGCGACGCGGCGGGCTCGGCCGCCGCAGTCGCTTTCGGCGTCGAGACGGCGACTTCCTGCGGCTTTCGAAACGGCTTTTCCCTGAACGCGATCGCGGCCGAGACGCCGACCACGGCAAGCACGATCGCGCTCGCCGCGATCACACCGACGCTGATCTTGCCGGCGCCGCGAGGCGCTCGGACGGCCTGTCCAAGCGGGCGTTCGATGTCCTTGCCGATATCAGCCAAGCCCTGTCCCCGATGCAAGGTTCCGAAGGCGACCTCCTTCGGCAACACATGCACGAATTCATCAATCCTGGCGCCTGGGCGCCATATCTGGAGGCCTGGTCCTGCCCCCCGAATCAAACTGCCGGAACCTTTCGGTCCCGGCAGCATCGCATTGCTTCGTTCAACCGGCCAGACCGGTTGCCTTACTGGTTGAGCACGGCCTTTTCCGGATTGGGCGGGAAGGCCGGATCGGTCTTCTGGCCGCGCAGCAGCTGCTCGGCATAGATGAGCTGCAGGTCGTCCTTCGGATCCGGCGGCACATAGGCCGCGGAACCCGAGCCGGTCTTGCTCTCGTCGGCGCCCTTGATATGGCCCTTGAGATCGGATTCGCCGCGCGTCAGGTCCCTGCCCTGCAGTTCGGGCGGCAGGGGCTGGTCGACCTTGATGTCGGGCGTGATGCCCTTGCCCTGGATCGATTTGCCCGATGGCGTGTAATAGAGCGCCGTCGTCAGCCTGAGCGCGCCATTCTCGCCGAGCGGGATGATGGTCTGGACCGAGCCCTTGCCGAAGGACTGCGTGCCGACCACCGTGACGCGGCGCAGGTCCTGCAGCGCGCCGGCGACGATTTCCGAAGCGCTGGCCGAGCCGCCATTGACGAGCACGATCATCGGCTTGCCGTTGATATCGTCGGTCTGCTTGGGCTTGGCGTCGAAGCGGGTGACGTCCTTTGGATCGCGTCCGCGCGTCGAGACGATCTCGCCGCGCTTGAGGAAGGCGTCCGACACGCTCACCGCCTGGTCGAGCAGGCCACCCGGATTGAGGCGCAGGTCGAGCACATAGCCCTTCAGCTTGTCGTCCGGCACCTGCTTCTTGATGGTCTCGATAGCGTTCTCGAGGTCGTCATAGGTCTTTTCGGTAAAGGAGGTGATCTTCATGTAGCCGATATCGTTCTCGACCCGGAACTTGACCGCCTTGACCTTGATGATGTCGCGCACCACCGTCAGCTCGATCGGCTTGTCGGCGCCCTGGCGCAGGATGGTCAGCTTGATCGGCGTGTTGACCAGGCCTCGCATCTTGTCGACCGCGTCGTTGAGCGTCAGGCCGCGAACCTCCTCGCCGTCGATCTTGGCGATATAGTCACCGGCCAGCACGCCAGCCTTGGCGGCCGGCGTGTCGTCGATCGGCGTGATCACCTTGACCAGGTCGTTCTCCATGGTGACCTCGATGCCGAGCCCGCCGAACTCGCCCTTGGTCTGCACGCGCATGTCCTGCGCCTGTTCGGCGTTCATGTAGGAGGAGTGCGGGTCGAGCGAGGAAAGCATGCCGTTAATGGCGTTCTCGACCAGCGACTTGTCGTCGGGCGGGGTCACATACTGCGCCCGCACCCGCTCGAAGATGTCGCCGAAGATCGCCAGTTGCTTGTAGGTCTCCGATCCCGCAGCGTTCGCCGCCGAGCCGGGTGCGCCATAGACAAGGCTCATGGCGGACGCGCCCATCAGCGCACCGGCAAACAGAAGCGACAGTTTCCGCATCATTTCACGTCCTTCCAGAAAAACGGTCCGCCCACCATGGGGCCGGATCGACGGGTTTTCCATCCTTGCGGAACTCGACATAGAGCTCCGGCGTGGCATTTCCATTCTTCGAAACCGAGGTGCTTGCCACCCGGGCTTCTCCCATCGCGCCGACCGGCTCTCCTGCAAGCACCGACTGGCCAGTCGCGACGCTGATTCTGCTCATCCCAGCCAAGACGACATGATAACCGTCGCCGGCATTGAGGATCAAGAGTTGACCGTAGGAGCGAAACGGCCCCGCATAAAGCACATTCCCATCCGCCGGCGCGGTAACGATGGCTCCCGATTGTGTCGCAACCATGTCCCCAAGCATCAAGGCGCCGTTACCGTCGTCGGCGCCAAACCTGAGTTTGATGCGGCCGGTGACCGGCAGGGCGACCTGTCCTTGCAGTGCCGAGAAAGGCGCCGCGGCGGTCAACCTGTTGCCTTCGGGAACCGGCAGCGATGCTGTCTGATCGCCACCGGGGTCGGTGCCGCCGGCCTGGCCAGCGGCGGCTGCCTTTGCGGCATCCGCCGCCTTGCGGTTCTTGTCTGCCTGCGCTTCGAGCGAGGCGATCAGATCCTTCAGGCTGCTGGCTCTGGCCGCCAATTGCTCGGAACGCTGCTGTTCGGCCGCCATCTGCGCCTTGGTGTCGGTCTCGAGCTTCTGCTTGGCTTCGAGCAGCATGCCGAGCCGCTTCTTCTCCGCCGTCTGATCGCCGACCGCCGCCGTCAGCCGCGCCCGTTCGGCCTCGATCGAAGCCGTCACCCGGGTCTGCTCCTTGAGATCGGCCAGCAGGCTGTCGGTCTGCTGGCGCAATTCAGGCACCACGGCGCCGAGCAGGATGGCGCTGCGCACCGACGACAGCGCATCTTCCGGCTTGACCAGGATCGCCGGGGGCGGGTTGAGCCCCATGCGCTGCAGGGCGCCCAGCACTTCGGCCAGCACGTCGCGCCGCGCCGCCAGCGAAGTACGGATCTTCTGTTGCTGGCCCTTCAGCCCTTCCAGCTTGGCGCCGATGTCCTCGATGTCCTGGCCGAGCTTCTGCTCGGTCATCGCCGACTGGATGAGTGCCGCGGTGATCGAGGCGTGGTCCTTCTTGACCGTTGCGATATCGGCGGCGAGCTTGGCCAGCCGTTCGGACGACAGCGTTATTTCCTTCGAAACCTGCTCGTATTCGGCACGGCTCTGGTCCGGATCGGGCGCCATGTCGAGCGTGTTTTCGGCCCGCACAGCATGCAGCGACAGAAGCACCGCCGCCGCGGCGATACCGCAGCGCACGCGCCAGGAGCCCCCCGTCGATGGGCCCGTCGTCGATTTCCAGCCTTCAGACATTCGCGATCGATTCTATCCGCGCCTTCGTTAACGAATCATCAACCATGTTAGCGCCTGTCGCCCAAAGGGTTCGCAATAACGCAATGCAACGGAAAAACAGGCCCACGTCGAATCTTGCGCGGCATTTGGGGCCAAATTCGGTGCGATCCGGCGGCTTTCAGGACCTGTGGTAGGGATGACCCGACAGGATCGTCGCCACCCTGTAGAGTTGTTCACCCAGCATCACCCGCACCAGCTGATGCGGCCAGGTGAGCGCCCCGAACGACATCACCAGCTCGGCCTGGCCGCGCAGCGACGGATCGTGGCCGTCGGCGCCACCAATGGCGAGGACCAGCGCCTTGCGTCCGCCGTCGCGCAACTGTCCCAGACGGCCGGCGAAATCCTGTGAAGACAGGCTCTTGCCTCGCTCGTCGAGCAGGATGAGGGCCGTGCCTGGCTGCAGCTGTGCCTGCAGCCGCGAACCTTCGTCGCGCTGGCGCTCGGCGGCGCTCTGCGCGCGGCCCTCGACGATCTCGGTGATTCCGGCGAATTCGAGCCCCACGCCGGGTCCGCTCTTGGCGAACCGCTCGAAATAGCGGTCGGCCAACTCCCGCTCGGGGCCGGCTTTCATTCGGCCCACGGCATGAACTGAAATCTTCATCCTCGCCTCTATAAGCCCCGCGAAGGGCTTAGTGGAGGGTCTCTTCCTCGAGATCCGGCGCCTGCCACATCTTTTCGAGATTGTAGAATTCGCGGACTTCGGGGCGGAAGACATGGACGATGATATCGCCAGAATCGATCAGGACCCAGTCGGCGCCTGACAGTCCCTCGACGCGCGCGGTGCCCAGACCGGCATCCTTGAGCGCCTTGAGGAGATGGTCGGCGACAGCCGCGACATGACGGTGCGATCGGCCCGACGCAACGACCATGTAGTCGCCGAGGCTCGATTTCCCCTGAATGTCGATTGAGACAATATTTTCGGCCTTGGAGTCTTCCAGACTGGCAAGGACTGTCTTGATGGCACGGGACACGGCGTCGTCTACGCTGATCCTGGCCGGCGAAGGCACGATGTCGGCCTTCTTCCGCAGTGCTGTTCTCAGTGTATTTCCTTTCGCAGCAAGAACAACCAAATCACCCCTTAAAGCAGGTGACACCACTTAGATAGGCAGAGTTCCGTTGCAGTTTCAAGACGGAGCCCCGATGGACGCGAACTCGCCGAGTGGAATGTTGTTCCACGGGTGACGCAAAAACATCGGAACCCAGGCCTTCCACAGCGGTTACCGGCTGACCGACCAACCGGAATCCCGCCATGCCGATCGACCCGCAAGACACCCTTCTCACCGTCCAGACCGGCCTCGCGCAGCTGAGTACGCTGATCGTCTCCTATTCCTTTTCCGCCATCGGCGCCGTCATCCTCCTGGTGGTCGGCTACATCGTTGCCAACCTTGCCGAGCGCTCGATCTCGGCTGGCCTCGGCCATATCCATGGTTTCGACGCGACGCTGCGGCATTTCTTTTCAAAGATCGGGCGCTACGCCATTCTGATCCTCGTCGTCATCATGGTGCTCGGCCAGTTCGGCGTGCAGACTGCATCGATCATCGCCGCGATCGGCGCCATCGGCCTCGCCATCGGTCTCGCCCTGCAAGGCACGCTGCAGAACATCGCCGCAGGCATCATGCTGCTCGCGTTGCGGCCATTCCGCATTGGCGAATCCGTTGAGGTCGGTTCCATTGCCGGTTCGGTCGAGGAAATCGGCCTTTTCGCCACCAAGCTCAGGACCGCCGACGGCATCTACATATTGGCGCCGAATTCGACGCTGTGGAATCAGCCGGTGCGCAATTTCACCCGCAACGGCGTGCGCCGCACCGACATCACGCTCAGCATCGGCTCCAGGAACGACATAGACGGCGCCCAGAAGACATTGCTTGCCATTGCCGGTGCCGAGAAGCGCATCCGCCGCGAACCGGCGCCGATCGCCTTCGTGGCCGGGCTCGGCGATACGACCGTTTCGCTCACCTTGCGCTACTGGACCGCGGCGGCGGACCATTTCGCCACCCAGATCGACATGACGAAACGCGCCAAGCAGGCCTTCGACAGCGAGGGCATCTCGATCCCGCAGCCGCCTCCGGAGGCACCGCCAGCCGAGGCCCGCAAGCAGTAATCAGTCGCCCCTGTGGCGGACCACTTCGTCCGGCGCGAAGGCGAGTTCGACCGGCAAGGGTGCTTGCGCCGACATCGGCGCGAAACTGCCCGTGGCGGCCGCCGGAACGCGGCCCGCCGCGATCACCCGCCACAGCACGAAAAGGCAGAATACCGAGGCGATGACGATGCCGACATAGATGAAGGTTGCCGTGCCGAAGACGGCGGAAAGCGCCGTGACAATGCCGGGCACGATGAAGCCCGCGAGCGACCAGGCAAACAGCATCGAGCTCGACAGCGCCAGCAGTTCATCCTTCCTGGCGCGGTCGGCGGCATGCGCGCTGGAGAGCGCGTAGATGGATTCCGCCGCCCCGTCCCAGATCAGGTAGATCACCACCAGCGCCATCAGCGCACCGCCGTCGAAGGCGATGGCGAGCACGCTCGCAACCACCGCCAGCGCCGCGGCGCCGGCAAGCACGTAGCGCCGATCAGTACGGTCGGAGAGCCAGCCGAGCGGTATCTGCAGGATCAGCGTGCCGACCGGCATTGCCGACAGCAGCAGCGCGACATCGGCCTGGCTGTAGCCCTTGGCCGTCGCGTGGATGGGCGCGAAGCCGGAAATGATCATCGACAGGCCGCCGACCGCCAGCATGCCGGCGACGCCGACCGGCGAAATCCGCCAGGCTTGGCGCAGAGCCACCGAAGCCGCCTGCGGCGCCGGCGGCTGGGCAAGGCGTGTCATGCCGACAGGCAGGATCGACAGAGCGGTAAAGGCGATGCCGATCAGCGACGCGGCGGCCGTGTGGATGTCGATCACGGCAAGCGTCGCATAGCCGACCCCAAGACCGGCAATGTAGGCGACATAGAACACGGCCATCACCCGGCCCCGTACCGCGTTCGGCAGCGCGTCGTTGAGCCAGCTTTGCGCGACGATGAACAGGCCGCATATGGCAAAGCCGTAAAGCGCGCGCGCCACGATCCACAGCAGCGGGTGCGGTCCGGCGCCGATGGCGGCATTGGACAGCGCGATCAGCGCCGACAGCACCATGAAGGCGCGGGCGTGGCCGACCCGGCGCACCAGCGGACCGGTCAGGATACAGCCGGCGAGGCCGCCGGCCGACAGGCCGGTGACGATCAGCCCTGCCCAGACCGGATCGAACCCTTCGACGCCGAGCCGGACGGGGATATAGGCGAACATCAGCCCGTTGCCGATGGCAATCAGCGCCATCGACACGATGACACTGGCAATCGCGATCAGCGGCGCAGGCGTGCTGCCCTGGTCGGGATCGATCGTGGGATGGGTTTTCTTGTGAATCGCCATGGCTGGTCAGCATCGCCCATGGGTCAGGCGGACGCCGCTGTAAAAACGACATGGCCGGACGGACGAGACGCTCAACCCTTCGCCATCTTCCGGATCGCGCTCGACGACAGCAAGGAACGCGGACCGTGGATGAAGGTCCAGGCCGGCGCCTTCATCCGCGCAAGCCTTGGCGCGTCGCCTTCGTCGATGCGGGCGTAATCGAAGGTCTTGGCGACAACCGACGACAGAAAGGACAGTGTCGCGCCGGGTCGGTCGATGACCGCGATCGGAAAGGTCATGACGATCTCGCGCCAGCGCTGCCAGCGATGGAAGTCCCGCAGGGAATCGGCGCCCATGATCCAGACGAAGTCGACGCCGGGATTGCGCGCCTTGACCAGCGCCAGCGTGTCGGCGGTGTAGCGCACATTGTGTGCCGCCTCGAAGGCGGTGACCTTGATCTTCGGGTTCTTGGCGATCTTCTCGGAAAGCACGATGCGCTCGCCCAGCGGCGCCAGTTCGCGCGTGCTCTTCAGCGGATTGCCTGGGGTCACCATCCACCAAAGCTGGTCCAGCGCCAGACGCCGCAAAGCGATTTCGGCGACCAATGCGTGGCCGGCATGCGGCGGGTTGAACGAACCGCCAAACAGTCCGACGGCCAGCCCCTTCTCGGCATGCGGCATCTTCAGATAGCTGGAGGGTGTCGCCGGTTCGGAAGAGGCCAGCATCGCTTCAGGCTCTGGCGATCAAAAGCTTCAAGGCCTCACCTGTCCCGACCCGCGCACGCGATATTTGAACGAGGTCAACTGCTCGACGCCGACCGGCCCGCGCGCGTGCATCTTACCGGTGGCGATGCCGATCTCGGCACCCATGCCGAACTCGCCGCCATCGGCGAACTGCGTCGAGGCGTTGTGCAGCAGGATCGCCGAATCGATCTCGTTGAAGAACCGTTCGACCGCCTTCGCGTCCTCGGCGACGATCGCCTCGGTGTGATGCGAGGAGAAGGTTTCGATGTGCTCGATCGCACCAGCGATCCCGTCGACCAGCTTCACCGCGATGATCGCATCGAGATATTCGGTCACCCAGTCGGCGTCGGTCGCCGGCTTGGCGTCGAAGAACATTTTCATCACTTCTTGATCGGCATGGATCTCGCAGCCGGCGGCGCGCAGCGCGTCGAGGATCGGCACCAGATGGGTGGCCGCGACAGCACGGTCGACCAGCAGCGTTTCGGCGGCACCGCAGACGCCGGTGCGCCGCATCTTGGCGTTGACGGCGATCCGCACCGCCATGTCGAGCTCGGCGGAGCGGTCGATATAGAGATGGCAGATGCCTTCGAGATGGGCGAAGACCGGCACCCGCGCCTCGCTCTGCACCCGCCCGACCAGGCTTTTGCCGCCGCGCGGAATGATGACGTCGAGATTGCCGCCAAGCCCCTTGAGCATCTCGCCGACCGCGGCGCGGTCGGTGGTCGGCACCAGCTGGATGGCATCCCCGGGCAGACCGGCCGCCTTCAGTCCCTCGACCAGGCAGGCATGGATCGCCGAGGAGGAATTGAGTGAATCCGAGCCGCCGCGCAAGATGACCGGATTGCCGGCCTTGAGGCAGAGAGCGCCGGCATCCGCCGTCACGTTCGGCCGGCTTTCATAGATGACGCCGACGACACCGAGCGGCGTACGTACGCGCTCTATGCGCAGACCGTTCGGCCGCTCCCACGCGGCGATGACATCACCGACCGGATCGGGCAGGGCAGCGATTTCGCGAATACCGTCCGCCATGGCGCGGATGCGTGCCGGATCGAGCTTCAGCCGATCCATGAAAGAGCCGGAAAGTCCGGATTCGTGGCCATTCGAGAC
The DNA here is from genome assembly GCF_006658535.1 of Mesorhizobium sp. B2-4-13. Lineage (NCBI taxonomy): Bacteria > Pseudomonadati > Pseudomonadota > Alphaproteobacteria > Hyphomicrobiales > Phyllobacteriaceae > Mesorhizobium > Mesorhizobium sp. B2-4-13. The sequence continues at coordinate 107,893 of NZ_VFVB01000005.1, forward strand.
ATCGATGGCGTTGGCGTCGAGAATGTCCCGCTCGCGGGAAATGATCGCGTCGGCCATGGCGCCAAGCGCGGCGTTCTTGGCGCCGGCGGTGGCGATGGCCAGCGGTCGGGCGGCAGCGCGGGCGCGCCGCCCGATATCGGCCATCAGCGCCACGGTGTCGTCCCCGGATTTTTCATGCAGCTTCAGCATGGCTCATCCTTCGCTTATGTCGCTTCCGGCGTGACTTACGACAAGATCGTCGCGGTGGATCATCGCCGAACGCGCCTCGTAACCGAGCACGGTCTCGATCTCGGCCGTCTTCAGGCCTGCGATCCTTACGGCATCGGCGGCATCGTAGGCAACCAGCCCGCGCGCGATCTCGCGGCCTTCGGGCGACAGGATCGCCACCGTGTCGCCGCGGGAGAAATTGCCGCTGACCAGCTTGACGCCGGCCGGCAGCAGCGACTTGCCCGAAATGAGCGCGCCGACGGCGCCGGCATCGACGGTCAGCCGCCCGGCCGGTTCGAGCTGGCCGGCGATCCAGGTCTTGTAGCCTTTCACGGGATTGGCGCTGGGCTTGAAGAACGTCGCGCGCTCGCCGCGCTCGATCGCCATCAGCGGCGACAGCCTTGTGCCGGAGGTGATGATCATCGCCGTGCCCGCCGCATTGGCGATCTTGCCCGCGTCGAGCTTGGTACGCATGCCGCCGCGCGACAGCTCGGACGCGGCGGCTCCCGCCATCGCTTCGATGTCTGGTGTGATGCGGTCGACCACCGGAATGAACTTCGCACCGGGGTCCAACGCTGGCGGCGCGGTGTAGAGCCCGTCAATGTCGGAGAGCAGCACCAGCAGGTCCGCGCCCATCATGGTGGCGACGCGGGCCGCCAGCCGGTCATTGTCGCCATAGCGGATTTCGGAGGTCGCCACCGTGTCGTTCTCGTTGATGACCGGCACCGCCTTCATCTTGAGCAGCGTCGATATGGTGGCCCGCGCGTTGAGATAACGCCGGCGCTCCTCGGTATCGCCGAGCGTCAAAAGGATCTGGCCCGATTTCAAGGCACCCTTGCCGAGCGCGTCAGACCATGCGCCGGCGAGCGCGATCTGGCCGACGGCGGCGGCGGCCTGGCTCTCCTCGAGCTTCAGGGCGCGCTTGCCAAGGCCAAGGATGGTGCGGCCGAGCGCGATGGCGCCCGACGACACGACGAGGATTTCGGCTCCTCCCTGGGCAAGCACCGCGATGTCGTCGGCGAGCGAGGCCAGCCAGTCGCGCTTCAGGCCGCTCGTGCGGTCGACGAGCAATGCCGAGCCGATCTTGACGGTGATGCGCCGGTATTTCCTGAGCGGCTGCATGACTTTACTTTTCCCAGCGCGTCTCGACCGGCGCGGCGATCCGCGCGCGCGCCTCCGCGATGACAGCCATCAACGCGCGCTGCACCGCCTCGACGCCCTCGCCGGTGACCGCCGACAGCAGCATCGGCGCGCGGCCGGCGGCACGCTTCAGCGAGGCGACCTTCTTCTTGCGCGCGTCTGCGTCGAGCGTATCGACCTGGCTCAGCGCCAGGATCTCGGCCTTGTCGGTCAAGCCGTGGCCATAGGCCTCGAGCTCGGCCCGCACGGTCTTGTAGGCCTTGCCCGGGTTCTCCTCCTGCGCGGAGACCAGGTGCAGCAGCACGCGCGTGCGCTCGACATGGCCGAGGAAGCGGTCGCCGATGCCGACGCCCTCATGGGCACCTTCGATCAGACCTGGAATATCGGCGATGACGAATTCGCGCGCATCGATGCGGGCGACACCGAGGCCCGGATGCAGGGTCGTGAACGGATAGTCGGCGATCTTCGGCTTGGCCGCGGTGACGGCGGCCAGGAATGTCGACTTGCCGGCATTGGGCAGCCCGACCAGCCCGGCGTCGGCGATCAGCTTCAGCCTGAGCCAGATGTTGAGTTCTTCGCCGGGAAGGCCGGGATTGGCGCGTCGCGGCGCCTGGTTGGTCGAGGTCTTGAAATGCTGGTTGCCGAAGCCGCCATTGCCGCCCTTGGCAAGGAGGAAGCGCTGGCCGACGACGGTGAGGTCGCAAATCAGCGTCTCATTGTCCTCTTCGAAGACCTGCGTTCCGGCCGGCACCTTCAGCGTGACATCGGCGCCCTTGGCGCCGGTCATGTTGCGGCCCATGCCGTGGACGCCGGTCTTGGCCTTGAAGTGCTGCTGATAGCGATAGTCGATCAGCGTGTTCAGCCCGTCGACCGCTTCCAGCCAGACATCGCCGCCGCGGCCGCCATCGCCGCCATCCGGGCCACCGAACTCGATGAACTTCTCGCGCCGAAACGACACCGAACCGGCGCCCCCGTCACCGGAGCGGACATAGACCTTGGCTTGATCGAGAAATTTCATGGGACTGCAGTTTCTTTTATTGGCCTTGCGGCATTGCTCTAAACCTTGGGCCTTGCTCTAAACCAAGGCGCGGCGAAGGGCGAGGCCGTTTTGTGACGATGGCCGCGCGGGGTTGGCCGGAGAGACGTCGGAATGAAGCTTGTAACCTACAACATCCAGTACGGCATCGGTCTCGATGGACGCTACGATCTCGGGCGCATCGCCGACGCGGTGCGCGGCGCCGACGTAATCGCGCTGCAGGAGGTCACCCGCAACAATCCCCGGAACGGCAGCCGCGACATGGTGGCCGAGATCGGCGAGGCGCTGCCCGATTATTTCGCCGTCTATGGCAGCAATTTCGAGGCCAATATCGGCTCGCGCATCGAGGACGGCCGCGCCATCACCACGACCTTCCAGCTCGGCAACATGGTCTTGTCGAAAACGCCCATTCATCTGTCGCGCAACCTGTTGTTGCCGCGCAGCCGCAGCTTCGAGATGATGAACTTCCAGCGCGGCGCGCTGGAAGCCCTGATCGAGACGCCGCTTGGTTTCATCCGCTTCTATTCCATCCATCTCGATCACCGCAGCCCGGTCGAACGCGCCAGCCAGATCCAGTTCCTGCGCCAGCGCCTGTTGAACTATGCGCTCGAAGGCGGCGCGCTGTCCGGCGTCGCCGAGATCGGCCTGCCGGAACTGCCGCATCCGGAAGCCTTTGTCGGCATGGGCGATTTCAACATGCTGGCCGGCTCGCCCGAATATGTCGAACTGGCCGGCCGGCCGGACCATGAATTCGGCATGCCGCTGACCGCCGACTTCGCCGTCGATGCCGCCCTGCGCCTCGATGTCGCCGGCGACGATCTCGTCTCCTGGGTCGACCCCAAGGACCCCACCAACGCCAGCCGCCACAAGCGCATCGACTACGTCTTCACCAGCGCGTCGCTTGCCCGGACGCTGAAGCGCCTGTGGGCCGACAGACAGTCAGTCGGTTCCGACCACCGGCCGGTTTGGGTCGAACTGGGCTAAGCCCAAGTCCGGTCCCCAGCTGATTTGTCCTGTTCCGCCCGCGCGCCAAGGTTTGCCGATATTCAGGTCAGGCCGGCCTCACCTGAATATCGACGCACCTAGAAGTGGATCCAATTGCGCAGGCTCGTCCAGGTTTTCCTGTCGAGCCGATAACGTTCGACCGGCACCTGGCCGGCGACGATCGAATTCAGCATGCCCTGGCCGGCATATTGGAAGCCGCATTTGTGGATGACGCGGCGTGAAGCCGGATTGATGACCCTGGTCGAGGCCTGCAGCACCTGGATCGACGTCTTCTGGAAGGCGAGGTCGACCAGCGCGTGCGCTGCTTCCGTGGCGTAGCCCTTCTTCCAGTGGGGCTCGCCGATCCAGTAGCCGAGCTCAAGGCCGCGATCGGTGGTGTTCAGCCCGGCGCAGCCGACGAAAGTGTCGGTGCCTGCCAGCGTCAGCGCATAGGCGATGCCGGCGCGCCGCGCCTTGGTCATGGCGAGGAAAGCACGTCCCTCGGCCTCGCCATAGGGGTGCGGCATGCGCGCCAGCATCTCGGCAACGTGACGGTTGTCGGCAAGTTCGACCAGTTGCGCGATATCCCGCTCATCGGGAGCGCGCATCACCAGCCGCTCGGTGACCAGCACCGGGCAATCTATCGCGTAACTTTCGTCTTCTGAATCTTCCGCTTCGGCAACCATTTGAAGTCCTCCAGGCACAAGAAAAAGGGGAGATGGAAACCCATCTCCCCTGATCCTTTTCCTGGTTTTGCCAGACACCGGTCCCGAGATGGGCGCCGGTGTTCTAGTGCGGAACCGGCTACTCCGCGGCTTTGGTAATCGGGTTGACCGATACGTAGGTTCGGCCGTTGGCTTTTTTGTTGAACGTCACGGCGCCGGTTTCGAGCGCGAAAAGGGTGTGGTCCGTGCCCATGCCGACATTGACGCCGGGATGCCAGGTGGTGCCGCGTTGACGAATGATGATGTTGCCCGGGATGACGGCTTCGCCGCCGAACTTCTTCACGCCCAGACGCTTGGAATGCGAGTCGCGACCGTTGCGCGACGAGCCGCCAGCTTTCTTGTGTGCCATCTAACTAACTCCGATGCGCCCATGGGCGCTTGAATGGTCTTATGAACGCGTTCGCGTTCCGTTTCAAGTCCGATCCGGCGACGTTTCGCGCCGGTTCGCCTTACTTCTTAGCCAGTTCCTTGGCCTGCTCGCGCCAGTCCTTGATCTGGTCGGCGCTGAACGGCATGTTCTCGTCGATCTTGGCAACGTCCTTCTCGGTCAGCTTGGCGAGCTGCGCGAAGGTGATGATGCCCTGCTCGGCGAGATCCTTGGCGGCGACCGGGCCGATGCCCTTGATCACGGTCAGGTCGTCCGGCTCGCCCTTCGGCGCCTTGAACAGCGGCGCGGCGACGGCCTCGGCCTTCGCGTCTTCCTTGGGGGCGGTGTCCTTCTTGGCCTTGGCTTCCTTCGGCGCCGCCTCGGGAGCGACCTCAGCCTTGGCTTCCGCCTTGACGGCCGCCTTCTTGGCGGGCTTGGCGCCACCCAGCAGGATCTCGGAGATCCGCACGGTGGTCAAAAGCTGGCGATGTCCGATCTTGCGGCGCGAATTCTGGCGGCGACGCTTCTTGAAAGCGATGACCGTGCGGTTCTTGCCCTGCTCGACGACTTCGGCGGTCACCAGGGCGCCATCGACGAACGGCGCGCCGAACGTGACATTCTCGCCCTCGCCATGAGCGAGCACGTGGCCGATCTCGACGATGTCGCCGACATTGGCTTCGACTTTTTCGATCTTCAGGAGATCGTTGGCGGCAACGCGATACTGCTTACCGCCCGTTTTAATGACTGCGAACATTTTTTGCCTTTCGCTGTTCGGTCGGCCTTGATGAACCGCCTCTGGCGGTTCGGCCGTCTTTTTGTCAGTCTGCGGGTTCAAAAAACAAGCGGCGTGGAAGAACCCTCCACGCCGATTGCGCGCTGTCCCTAACCGAAGGTTGCGTGGGAGTCAAGGCAAACGGGCGGGGTTCCCTGCCATGCGGGCCAGACTCCTGCCGAGGACGGAGCGTGGCACTCCGAACGAGGCCCGGACAGGAAGCTGAATTTCCGGTAGATTTGGCCTTGTAACCTGCCCGTTCAGCCGTTATCTAGTGCGCCGCGCCGGCAACGGCCGACCATGACCCGGAGAGGTGGCAGAGTGGTCGAATGCACCGCACTCGAAATGCGGCATGGGTGCAAGCCCATCGGGGGTTCGAATCCCTCCCTCTCCGCCACTGATTTCCCATAAGATCTTGTTTCTATTGCACTAACAGGATCATTGCGGAATTTACTTGCACCCATCCTTGCACCTTTATTGCGCAGTTAAGCGTGCTCAAGCCATTCCTAACACCCTGCCGCTGGCATCCTCTATCAAGAGGCTGCCTTTGGGAGGCGGCATACAAACGCATCTCATGCGCAGCGCTCTCATGGCACAACAAAGTGCTTGCCGAGTGACGTAACTAAACTGCTAAACCACCCGGCAGTGATTTGTACGTGGGGGCATCGTGGCGGTCAAGAAGTCGGAAATTTACAGTCGCATTTGGCAGGGATGCGACGTGCTGCGTGGCGGCATGGATGCCTCAGCCTACAAGGATTATGTGCTGTCTCTGCTTTTCATCCGATACGTCTCGGACAAGTACGCCGGAAAACCGTTCGGTGGCATCACGGTTCCGCCGGGCTCCAGCTTCGCTGATATGGTTGCGCTTAAAGGCAAGCCGGACATTGGCGACCAGATCAACAAGAATATCATTGGCCCGCTTGCAAGGGCCAACAAGTTGGGCGGCTTCCCTGACTTCAATGAAGACAGCAAGCTAGGCAAAGGCAAGGAGAAGACCGAGCGGCTGAGCGATTTGATCGCGGTCTTTGAAGACCCGGCGCTAAATTTCTCGCGGAACAGGGCTGATGGCGACGACATCTTGGGCGACGCCTATGAGTACCTGATGCGCCACTTCGCGACCGAGAGTGGCAAGTCGAAGGGCCAGTTCTACACACCAGCGGAGGTGAGCCGCGTCATAGCCCAGATCATCGGCGTACGAAATCCGAAGACAACAGCTGAAACGACGATCTACGACCCCACTTGCGGCTCGGGCTCACTGCTCATCAGGGTAGCAGATGAGGCTGGGGCGAAGGTTTCGCTCTATGGGCAGGAAAAAGGACGGTAGCACCGCCGGCCTCGCCCAGATGAACCTGATCCTGCACGACTATGCAGGTGCAGTGATCCACCCCGGCCAAAGCACGCTCGCTGCCCCATTCTTCACGGAGGGGGAAGCGCTCAAGACCTTTGACTACGTCGTCGCCAACCCGCCGTTCAGTGATAAGCGCTGGAGCACGGGCATGGACCCGAACGAGCTGCGGCCGGCAGCGGTCATTGGCACCGAAAGCTCAGACACGGTGAACTTTCACCGCTTCGACGGCTTCGGAGTGCCACCACCGAAACAGGGTGACTACGGCTATCTTCTCCACATCATCAAGTCGCTGAAGTCGACAGGCAAAGCTGCGTGCATCTTGCCGCATGGCGTACTCTTCCGAGGCAATGCGGAAGGCGAGATCAGAAAGAACCTAATCCAACGCGGGCTAATCAAGGCGATCATCGGCCTGCCGGCGAACCTGTTCTACGGCACTGGTATCCCGGCCTGCATCATCCTCATCGACAAGGAGAACGCTGCCGCACGCAACGGCATCTTCATGATCGACGCAAGCCGGGGCTTCATGAAGGACGGGCCGAAGAACCGACTACGCGAGATGGACATCCATCGCATCGTCGATGTTTTTCGACGCTCGCGGGACGTCGCGAAGTACGCTCGCATGGTCTCGCGCAATGAGATCGAGAAGAATGAGTTCAACCTTAATCTGCCGCGCTATATCGACAGCCAGCCGCCAGAGGATCTGCAAGACATTGCTGCGCATCTGAAGGGGGGCATCCCGGAGCGTGATGTGACGGCGCTGAAGGCATACTGGTCGGTCTGCCCGCAACTGAAGGCGGTTCTGTTCAAACCCAATCGGGCCGGATACGTTGATCTGGCCGTGCGGCCGCAGTCTATCCGAGCGGCAATTCATGACCACCCGGAGTTCTCCGCCTTCACAGAGGGCCTGAGCGCGCATTTTGAGGCGTGGCGCGCGCAACAGACAGACAGATTGAACGCTCTTGATGCCGGCTTCCACCCGAAGGCGTTGATCGCAGAACTCGCTGAGGGACTGCTCAAGCACTATGAGGGCCGCCCACTCCTCGACGCCTACGACATCTATCAGCACCTCATGAACTATTGGGACGATGTGATGCAGGACGACGCCTATCTCATCGCTGCTGATGGCTGGAAGGCCGAGACGACGCGCGTAATCGACCCGAAGACCAACAAGGACAGGGGTTGGACCTGCGATCTGGTGCCCAAAGGACTGATCGTGGCGCGATATTTTGCCGAGGAGCAGGCTGAGATCGAGGCGCTGCACGCCAAGGTCGAGGCGCTGGGGGCGGAACTAGCGGCGCTGGAGGAGGAACACGGGAGCGAGGATGGTCTCTTCTCCGAATTGCTGGGTGAGGATGGTGCCATCTCTCCCACAATCGCAAACGTCAAGGCGCGGCTAAAGGAGATAAAGGGGGACCAGACTGCCGCAGAAGAGATCAAGGCGCTCAATACATGGCTCGCGCTGTCAGATACAGAGAAGGAAGCCAAGCGTAAAGCAAAGTCGCTGAACGAGGTGCTGGATGAAAAGTCCTATGCCATGTACCCGACGCTTTCTAAGGCCGAAGTGAAGACGCTCGTGATCGATGACAAATGGATGGCAAACCTTGAAGCGCGCATCGGCGGGGAGATCGCCCGCGTCGAGCAGGCGCTGGCACGCCGGATCACAGTACTGTCGGATCGCTATGGGGCGACGCTAATGGTTCTGACAGATCGCGCGGCGTCGCTGGAAAAGACCGTTGCCGAACACCTTAAAAAGATGGGGCACGGATGACCACGCCGCCGGCCGGCTATAAGCAGACAGATGTGGGAGTGATCCCTGAGGACTGGGAGATTTCTTCTGTCGCATCGATAGCGTCCCATGCCCCAAATTCCATTGTCGGAGGTCCGTTTGGATCGGACTTGGTTTCAGCTGACTACACGCGTTCTGGCGTCCCGGTAATTCGTGGCCAGAATATGGGCGACAAGTTTGTCAGTGGCGAGTTTGTCTATGTCAGTAACACGAAAGCAAAAGATCTATCTGCGAACTGCGCTGTCCCGTCCGATATCATTTTCACTCAGCGAGGAACGTTGGGCCAAATAGCGCTCATACCTGAGGGGCAGTACGAGAAGTATCTCGTCTCGCAAAGTCAGATGAAGCTTTCCGTAGATACAGGGAGATACGATCCAACCTATCTCTACTACTATTTCTCAAGCCCGACAGGGCAACGCCAGATCATTGACAGCGCAATTCAGACTGGCGTGCCTCATACGAACCTCGGCATCCTGAAAGCCTATAAGGTACCAGTCCCAAAAGATAAGAAGCAGCAAAAGGCAATAGCGGCAGCGCTGGGGGATGTCGATGAAATGATCGCCGCGCTGGAGGCGCTCATCACGAAGAAGCGCGGTATTAAGCAGGGTGTAATGCAAGAGTTGCTGGCCGCCTCCCCCCGTACAGAAAAGAAACGTTTGGGGCTGGTGCTTCGCGTTGGTCACGGGCGCAGCCAAAACGGCATCGAAGCATCCGATGGCGCGTATCCGATCCTTGCCAGTGGCGGTCAAATTGGCTTGGCGGATGCGTATCTTTACGATAGGCCGTCAGTACTGATCGGCAGAAAGGGTACGATAGACCGTCCGCAGTATGTTGACACGCCATTCTGGACAATTGATACCCTGTTCTACACGGTGATCAACGAACCAAACGTCCCAAAATACTTATTTTATCGATTTTGATGATAGATTGGAGGCAATACAACGAGGCTTCGGGCGTTCCGAGCCTAAATGCCGCAACAATCGAGAGTATCGAAGTCGACCTTCACGGGCCTAACGAACAACACACCATCGCTACCATGCTATCCGACGTGGATGCTGAAATCGCTGCTCTAGAGGGAAAGCTCGTCAAGACGCGCGATGTGAAGCAGGGGATGATGCAATCACTGCTAACCGGAGAGATCAGGCTCGTATGAAAAGCTATTATCGCATCATGCTGGGCAGGAAGAGCGCCTTCGCCACCGAGTGCTTCGCGGGCGGCTTCATAGGTGCGGATTTCGGGATCAATGAAGACCTTGCTAACAAGCTCACCGACGAGTGGCGTGCATTCAACAAGAAATTTATTCCCGTCTATCTTGCAGGCCATCCGGGCAAATCCAAGGTGACTGCGGGTTTAGCCTGCGGGGCGCTCTGGACCATTGGCAAGGGTATCAACTCTGGCGATATCGTTCTCTGCCCAGATGGCGCAGGTTCCTACCGCGTCGGCGAGGTGACGGGCGGCTATTACTACGCGCCCGGCAACAATCTGCCCCACCGCCGCAAGGTGAAGTGGCTCGACATTGCCATCGAGCGCGCGGCGATGAGTGAAGCGTTGCAGAGCTCCACCGGCTCCATCGGCACCATCTCCAATGTCTCTGTCTACGGCCCGGAGATCGAGACTTTTCTCAAAATCGCCCCTCCACCCCTCGCGATCATCTCAGCTGACCCGACCATCGAGGACCCCGTCGCGTTTGCGATGGAGAAGCATCTTGAGGCATTCCTCGTCGCTAACTGGGACCAGACCGAACTCGCCAAGACCTTCGAGATCTTCGAGGAGGATGGTGAGAAGGTTGGGCAGCAATATGAAACCGACGCCGGGCCAATCGATATCCTCGCAATCAGCAAGGACAGGAAGTGCCTGCTCGTCGTGGAATTGAAGCGTGGGCGCGCGAGTGACGTCGTAGTCGGCCAAGTGCTGCGCTACATGGGCTACGTGAAGGAACAGATCGCAGAGCCCAACCAGACCGTCGAAGGCGCGATCATCGCCCTTGAAGACGACAAGAAACTGCGCTGGGCGCTCGCAGTTGTGCCAAACGTCTCGTTCTACCGCTACGAGATACGTTTCAAGCTGGTGAAAGCGTGATCGGCGAGCCGGAACGGACCACGCAAGACCGCGTGATTGCGCTATTTCGAGAGCGCCTCGGCTGGCGTTATCTCGGCGACTGGTCGGAGCGCGCCAACTCTAACATTGAGGAGGAGTTGCTTGGCCGCAACCTAAAGGCGCGAGGCTATTCCGACGCGCAGGTTTCCGCTGCAAGCGAGCGGCTTCGCCGGGAGGCCGGGAACCCGACGCGGAGCCTCTACCAAAACAACAAGGAGGTTCACGGACTGCTGCGCTACGGTGTTTCAGCCAAAACCGAGGCGGGCAAATTCTCCGAGACCATCCACCTCATCGACTGGGAGATGCCGGAACGCAATGACTTCGCCATCGCGGAAGAGGTAACGCTTCTAGGCGGATATACGCGCCGTCCGGATATCGTGATGTACATCAATGGCATCGCCATCGGCATGCTTGAGCTGAAGAACAGCCGCACTGATATCGCCAAGGGCATCCGCCAAAGCATCTCAAACCAATCGCCTGAGTTCAACGCGTGGTTCTTTGCGACAATTCAATTCGTCTTCGCCGGAAATGACAGCCAAGGCCTTCGATATGGCACCATCGGTACGCCCGAAAAGCTGTTCCTGACGTGGAAAGAAGATGAGGCGGACGACACCGACCTGAAGCTCGACAAGTACCTGCTTAAGATATGCGAAAAGCGCCGCTGCCTAGAGCTGATCCGCGACTTCGTGCTGTTCGACGGGGGTATCAAGAAGTTGCCCCGAGTCCACCAGTACTTTGGGATCAAGGCAGCTCAGGAACGCGTCGCGCACCGCGAGGGCGGGATCATCTGGCACACGCAAGGCTCGGGCAAAAGCATCGTCATGGTGTTGCTCGCCCGCTGGGTGTTGCAGACCAACCCCAATGCCCGCGTGATCATCGTTACCGACCGCGACGAACTGGACGGCCAAATAGAGACAGGATTTGCTGCGACCGGCGAGAACATCCGGCGTACAAAGAGCGGGGCCGATCTGATGGCACTTTTGAGCGGCGCGCCAACGCCCCGGCTCATATGTTCGCTCGTGCAGAAATTCGGCCAGCGCGACGTCGGCAACTTCGACCGCTTTGTCCGCGAACTGGAAGCCAAGCCCGCCCAGACCGTCGGCGAGCTTTTCGTCTTTGTAGACGAAGCGCATCGGACGCAGAGTGGCAGGCTCAACCGCATCATGAAAGCCATGATGCCGGGCGCGGTCTTCATTGGTTTCACAGGCACGCCGCTACTAAAGGAGGACAAAGCAACCAGTCTTGAGGTCTTCGGCAGCTACATCCATACGTACAAGTATAGTGAGGCGGTGGAGGACGGCGTTGTCCTTGACCTCGTTTATGAGGCCCGAGACGTCGATCAACTGCTTGGCAGCCAGGACAAGATCGACGCATGGTTCGATGCGAAAACGAAGGGCTTGAACGACTGGCAGAAAGACGAGTTGCGCAAGCAATGGGGCACAATGCAGCGCGTTCTCAGCTCGCGCTCGCGCATGGAGCGCATCGTCAGCGACATTGTTTTTGATTTTGGGGTGAAGCCCCGGCTCAGCAATGATCGTGGCACCGCCATGCTGGTCGCCCGAAGCATCTTCGAAGCGTGCAAGTTCTACGCGCTCTTCAGCAAGACCCAGTTCAGGGGACACTGCGCCGTCATTACTTCATACAACCCTCAAGCTGCCGATATCACTCTTGAAGACACCGGCGCGGCCAGCGAGACCGACAAGCAATTCATTTACAACCTCTATCAGGACGTTCTGAAAAAAGTTCCCGTTCAGCCCGGGATGACCAGGACCGAAGTTTACGAGGAACAGGCTAAGCAGCTCTTCAAGAAAGAGCCGGCGACGATGAAACTCGTAATTGTTGTCGACAAGCTGCTCACCGGGTTCGATGCGCCAAGCTGCACCTACCTCTATATCGACAAGTCAATGCAGGATCATGGTCTGTTTCAGGCGATCTGCCGCACCAACCGGCTCGACGGCGACGACAAGCAATTCGGCTACATCGTCGACTACATGGACTTGTTCAAGAAGGTGGAGGGCGCGATCAAGGTTTATTCTTCCGAGCTCGATCACGCCACAGGAAGTGTAGATCCAGAGGTCATACTTCAGGATCGCCTCAAAAAGGGCCGCCAGCGATTGGACGAAGCACTAGAGGCCATCTACCTTATCTGTGAGCCGGTTCCTCCGCCACGTCATGACGACGCCTTTCGCCGCTATTTCTGCGGCAATACCGAGATTGCCACCGACCTGCAGGAGCGTGAGGCCCTGCGGGCGACTTTCTACAAAGCCTGCGCCGGACTGGTGCGCGCCTTTGCCAACATCGCCGATAATCTCGATATGGCGGGTTACTCGGCAACCGAAGTCGATGCAATCAAACGTCAGATAGCCGACTATCTGAAGCTGCGCGACATGATCCGAAATGCCAGTGGCGAGACATTGGACTTGAGGGCCTACGAAGCCGACATGCGGCATCTGATCGACACCTACATCGAGGCGAAGGAGCCAAGGAAAATCTCGCCCTTCGACGATATGCCGCTGCTTGAGATCATCGCCACGCTTGGGATCGAAGGGACAATCGACACGCTTCCGGGCAGCCTCAAGGGCAACAAGGACGCCGTCGCAGAAACCATCGAGAACAACGTGCGAGCAAAGATCATCAAGGAGCGGCTAACCGACCCGGCGTTCTACGACAAGATGTCGACGCTGCTCGACGAGATCATTGCGGCGCGTAAGGCGCATGCGCTCTCCTATGAGGAGTACTTGAAACAGATCGCCCGGTTGGTGGGCACCCTCAACGCTGGTCAGGAAGGCGGCCGTCCCGCAGCAATCCAGACCGAGGGACAGAGAGCCCTTTACAACAACCTTGCCAAAGATGCTGGGCTGGCTGTGAGGATCGACGCTAAAATCAAGCAGGTCCGTCAGGCAGACTGGAGGGGCATACGTGCCCGTGAGCAAGAGATCAAGGCCGCGATATATGAGATCGTGCAGGATGAGACCGAAACCGAGCGCCTGTTCGCCATCATTTATCATCAAAGGGAATACTGATGGAGACGGTCCTCGACCTTGGCGAGTTAAGCGTGGATGTTGTCCGCAAAGACATCAAGAATATGCATTTGAGCGTACATCCACCGACAGGCCGGGTGCGGATCGCCGCGCCGGAGCGCGCCAGCCTTGACACCATCCGCGCCTTCGCAGTCGCGCATCTCGTCTGGATCAGGCGCAACCAGCGCAAAATCAACATGCAGGAGCGAGAGCCACCGCGCGAATATGTTGACCGTGAAAGTCATTTTGTGTGGGGGGAACGTTTTCTGCTGAACGTGATCGAGCGCGAAGGGGCGGCGGCTGTCTTGGCACGACATCGCACGCTGGTTCTGCAAGTACGCGCGGGCGCAACTGTCGCCGAAAGGCAGCGCGTCGTGGATGGTTGGTATAGAGATGAGCTACGTCGTGCGGCCGGGCCTCTCATTGCCAAGTGGGAAAAACACCTCAAAGTCACAGCTCGACAATTGTTTGTACAACGTATGAAAACCAGATGGGGGAGTTGCAACCCTCTCACCGGCAATATCCGCCTGAATACCGAATTGGCGAAAAAGCCTCCTGAATGCCTCGAATATATTATCCTTCATGAGCTGACCCATCTTCTTCAGTCGACCCATACGCCGGCATTTTACGGCATCTTGGACGAGGCGATGCCTCATTGGCGGGAAGTACGTCGGCGCTTGAACATGCTGCCGCTGGCCAATATCTAAGCCTCTCGAAGGTAAGGCACGCCATAGTATGACCAACGTCACGACCCCTATTGACCCTTCGGCCGAACCCTTCGATCCGTTCTTCTCGCAGATCTACGGCAGCGAGTGGAACGCCTGCGTCGGTAGCCAGGGAAGCGCCGAGAACTACGTTGATGGTTACATGGAGGCCGCGCTTGAACTGGCCAGCGCGGTGATAGATCAGCGCCAATACGGGAAGCGTGATACGCTGGCGATGCCGATCCTTTACAACGCGCGGCACGCCGTCGAGCTTTCCCTGAAGTTCGTAATCGACCGATTGGTCGCGGCCGGCGTTGTTTCCCACCCCCATCCGAAAAACCACGATATCAAGTCCCATTGGACGATGATCACCAATGCCCCCCTCGGCGATATGGAATTGCGGAAGCACGTTGCGGATCTCAGTCCTTTCGTAGACAGCCTCCATGACATCGACGAGGATGGTCAGCAGCTTCGGTACGCAGAAACGCAGGACGGCGATAAAAGCCTCGGCGGCAAATCGATCTGCAATCTGGAACTCGTTCGCGCGAGCCTCCTGTCCCTGAACAAGACACTACTGGCCATGAAATATCGCGCTATCGATCTTGTTTACGAACGGGCGACCGGGTCCTTTACTGCCAGCTGCTCTAGGCGCGACCTCCTTCGAATGGCCGGGATGCTGCCGCCCCCACATGAATGGTCGGAGGCTGCGTTTACGACCGCCAAAACCCAAGTCATGGAACAGTTTGGCATCGGTAGCAGAAAATTTTCCGACGCCGTCAGCATTATCAAGGGCCATCGCGAAGCAGGAAGCCTCGTCGGCTTCGAATTTAAGCTGGCACACCTCACAGACGAGCATGCCAAGTTCGTGATCGAAGAATGGATCAAGGCTCACCCAGCGACCGACCGGGGCGAGTTCGACTATTTCAATCGCGACTGGGACAGGTTCCGCAAGTCCATGGGAGACATGGCAGCTGCGGTCAAGAGCGTGACCGACACGTTGTCGCCTGAAGAGATAGCCGACTTAGAGACGATCTTTTATATTGGCCGCGAACGCATGTACTGCGAGGGATATGATGAACAGGTCAAGGCGACCCTGAGCGAGCATCGTGTTGCGGGAAATTTGATGGAGGAGGTCCGTCACCTGCTTACCAAGACGAACCTCCTCGACGCCCTAGTGCGCGGAACCGAAATTCTTGGCCGGCGTCGCCTTGCATCGGAACTCCGTGCCCTTCGTCCGGCCGTGACGGCGGATTAATAAATGGGGGCCGCCTTGCATCGAGCCGCCCGACCGCAACGATCTCACACGTTTCTAGGGTCGAAACTCAATCACCTAGCTCCGATTTGCCTTTAAGTGGACCTTGGACCATTTTGCTCGGCATCGTTGCCGCCCTTCGGAGGGCTGGCCTATTTCCACATGCTTTCCTGCATGTTCTTGACGACTTTGAAATCGTCAAAGTCGGCCCGCGCTCGGAAGGTTTCAACCGAACCGGCCATGCCTCCCAGCGCCTCGGCCACCTGAGCGCGCGTTACCGCACTTCGCGGGCCTACGATCACCGACTTCAACTGAACGTGTGGAGAGAACGGTAGGAAGTAATGTACTTTGCGCTTTATCTCCTCGCCATTCTCCAGCGGAAGGAAGAACCGATATTCCTCCTCATACTGCCAAGCGTCGAACTTCAACCTAAACAGCCGGTTTAGATGCAACTCACTGACGTCTTCCAAGCTCTTGCACCCAAAGGTCTGCAGCGTTGGGCGCTTCGTAACGTACTCAACCTCACGGACCCGGGTGGGAAACGTAAAGAACTCAAGGGCGATCCCTGTGTAGCTCGCCCCGTAATGGCTCCACATGAGGGGGTGTGACCACTGTTTGCTCATGCAGATGATCCCAGTGTGGCCGTTCACATGTTCACGCACTCTGCGGAGTTCGATCCGGTCGGCCTTCCGCTTTAGAGCCAGCCCGATAAATTCGAACTCGTCGTTCAGCTCATTAATGCGGGAAATTCGGAGACGACGTTCCCTGATGGCAAGGAGGCCGTATTCTGCGTTGAGGAAGCGATAGAGAAGCATCCGCCTTTCTAATCTTTTTTTTGACGACAAAGCCATCCAGAGAGGTTGGAGATTACCGACTTAATGGGTATCGAAGTCGTTGTAGGGTGTTTCGAGGACGATACAAACATACGCTTCCAGCAACGCTTGGCGTGTGGGGTTTGGCTCCGATATGTACCGAAAACTCATGCTGCGAATGCGTGCCTTAGCCGCCTTGAAAGCCGCTACAAAGTCAGGATTGAGCATTAGCCCGGCGCGGCTCTTATCGCCCTTCTGATAGCTGGGCTTAGGGTTGCCGGTTGCCTCACGCGCCAGCTTGAATGCGAAGCTTGCCCGGTTGTGGTCGGACGCTGGAACGCAGTGCCAGTCGTAGCGGTTAGTGATGTTCTTGGCCCGCCCGACGTAAAGGTGCTTGTTGCCTTCTGAGAATAGGTAAATGCCGTTAACTCTATCTTTCGGGGCCGCCCCTGAAATTGGCTCCATCGCCATCAGCCGTTCATATGACGGGTGAAGGCTTTCGATGATTTGCTGAAACCTCAAATCCACCAGTGACCTCCCTAAAATAGTACCTAGTGCCGCCATTCGGGCACTAGTCAACAACAAAACGTAGGACAAGGGTGCCAGTCGCGAGTGTCGCCTAGGGGCCCCGTAAAGCCACCCCGCCCCCCGTCCGCCGACGAACCCCGGCGGGGTTCAACATCCGATCTCACGGCTGCCGGCAACGCCGCCCTCAGCCACTGTCTTTTCCACGCTTACCCGACGGAGGCCCAAAGACGTTCTTCGTTAAGTAGTCGATCACTTCGGCGGCCTGTGTTCCTTGCCGGAAGCGACGTTGCTCTTCGAAGTCGATTGACGGCAGCAGATGTATGAACTGGTCATAGCGATAGAGCGAGGCCAGGGCTTCTGGGTCGATCCCGCCTGTTCGGAAGCCCGCGAGGTTGTTGGCGGCGTCAATTGCCGCCCCGATCATTATGTCGGCGACTTGCACTGCCGGGCTCGACTGGGAATTGACTTGTGTTACCTCCCTCAGTTGCAGAGGAAACTTTAGGCTGGCGATTGCAGTCTGCCGGAACTCGATTACCTCATCGTGGTCGATCAAGCTCTGGAGTAGCTGATGATAAGAGAGCAGATTTTTCGACTGGTCATGCTCGACGCGGTAAGGGCCTCCGGCCATAACTTCCATGCGGGTTATCAGCGATTGCAACACTACGATTGCCGCATCGGTATTCACACCCGGCATCGCAATGGCATCGAGGCATTCAGGGGCTGCGTTTTGGGCCAATGGCCCTAGAACCTCGGGCAACTCGCGCCACCTTGTCTCGCGCGCTGCAGAAACCAGATCCCTTAACGATCCCGGCGTTTTCTGTTTAGCGGCTCGCTGGAAAGCTGCAAGCAGCGCGTCGAAAGCCTCCTTGCCGAGGAGCGTCGGGCCTGCGTAGGACAGCATCGACGCCATGGCGTAGTTCTGCCCGTTCTCGTAAAAATCAAAGCCTCGCTCGTAGTAGTAGGGCTCGACGGCGTAGTCGAGGAACATCAGCACCAGCAGGAAACGCTTGTCGCAGACGTAGGTCACGCATTTGTATTCGCTCAGCAGGTCACGTTGCAGCGCGAGAAGCTGTGGACGGTTGACCGGACGCCGTGACAGAGTTCGATACTTGAGTTCCGTGGCCTGAAGCTTGGGGAAATGCTCCTTGATCAGCCGTGCAGCATCTTCATCGCTTATCGCGATTGCAGTTGCGCCTTGAAAGCGCTGATCCGGGTTAAGCAGGTCGTAACCTGTGTACCCGCTCTCGTCGATCCGGAAGCACTCCATGCTAGTTCTATCCAATCGCTGCAGTTCCCTAAATTGCCTTTTATTCTGCGAACGATAACGGGTCACAACAATCGCCCATCTTCCTTAATGTAGGCGCGTCTGATAGGGGCCCCACAAGAGCATCCTACCCCTACCACCGGCAAACCCGGCTGGGGGGCGGGGCTACCAGCGTGAGCCGAGCGGGGTCCGAGATCCAGACATAGCACCTTCTGGGACTTCGTCTCGTATCCCAGAACAAGCTGGCGCTGGTGGGCTGAGCTTCTCACGAGCATCGCGATTGATGATGTCTGTTACCTGAACAGCCGTCCACGTTCCGCCGCGCGCCGAAGCGACGCCGCGCGCATTGAGCGCCACCGCAATCTGCCTCAGGGATTTGACCCCGCTCGCTTGAATGTCGCGGATGATCGGCAGGATATTTGCTGCAAAGGCGTCGGCCTGTGCCGTGCGAACTTCCCTCGATCTCTGCTGCGCTTCGGCAAGCTTTGGGCCTCCAAGTTGGACGCCGCGCGCCTTTGCCGCCGTTAGGGCCTCCTTGGTGCGCTGGGAGATCATCGTTCGTTCCCTCTCGGCAAAAGCCGCGTAGATGTGCAGCATGAACGGATCGACGCCCGCGCCCAATTCGGCGACGACGAAAGGTATCTGCCGGGACATGAGGTTGGAGATGAAGCTGACGTCTCTCGCCAACCTGTCGAGCTTGGCAACGACCACCGGGCAGCCGCCGTTTCGCTTGGCCGCCGCCAGCGCTGCGGCAAGTTGTGGGCGCTTGGCGAGAGCATCAGAGCCCTTGCCGGTTTCGGCTTCGAGAAACTCGGCGGTGATGTCAAACCCTTCGGCCTCGGCAAAACGGGCGATGGCCTGACGCTGTGCTTCAAGGCCAAGGCCACTTTTGCCCTGACGGTCGGTTGAGACGCGAAGGTAGGAAATAACGGTTTTCATTGAGCGATCCAGCATTGCGTAAGGATTGTATACGCTCGTTTGTAAACCTTACAGCGGGTCAGGGCAACGGGGAATTTCAAAGTCACCCTCCGCGACGCGGCCTATCGGACATCGACCAAGCCGAATGGTTGCGTGTTTGTTGTCCTTACGCGATTAGCTCATTGCGCAGGAAATTCGCCACTCCCTGCTCAATCTCTTCCGTCGGAACTACTTGCCGGTTGTGCAAAGCTTGATCGACGAAGTCTGATCGCGAATGCGCGAAAACCATGGCATAGCCCCGTACCCTGCCGGGCAGCATACACCACAGTGGATGGCGACGAGCATCGGGCAGTTGCGCGATGGGCATTGTACCCGCAAAGTCAAAAAAAACGGGAACACGGCAATTCGCCCAAGCCTCACCAAAACAAAGTGCTGGGAAGGGTGTGATGAAGAAGCTCGGTTTGATGATTTGGCGTCGCGCGGTGTAGCCCTTCTCGAACCTCGACCAATCGCCCAATAGGCGCGTCCCATCCACGACCCAAACCATGTTTCGGTAGAAGACCTCGCGCGAGATGCGCTCGTCGGGCGTGATGTGAGAGCGCTGAAATTCTAGAACCAATCCATGATCTGTCTTGACATCGGCGACATGACATTCGCCGTTTGGGGCGAGGTCCCTGACTTCCCGCCAATCAGCCGGAAAGAGGCCCTTCCACTGGCGATGCCAAAGCGTCTCAGTCTCTCGCCAAGGATCACAGTCTGGACGACCTTGATGTGCCCAATGCTAGATGCGACGTGTCCCGCACTTAGCAATCACCGTAGCTTTGCATGTTTCGCATTCACCCACTCGCTTTGGCGCAGCTTCCTGTCGAACACTATCGATCAACGCGTACTGCAAGACACCCCTCCGAGACACAAACTGCCAGCTTACTGCCGTCAGTGACGCTGCGGCACGAAACGCCTCTGCCACTCTTCAAGAGACATCTGTTTAACCTCGGTCGCTTCGCGCATCGGCTTGCGCACAGTCGAAGCAACCTCGGCTCTATCGACCACCAGCCCCAAAAGCTTCGCCTTGCCCATGACGGCGGAGACGCCTGCGCTCGGGTTCTCGCATTCATGCGCCAAACGAAGCATGCCATCCAATTCGGCAACGAGGGTGTCGATAGTGACTGCCGAACGCTGGGCGGCTAGTGCCTGCAACTCGGCAACGCGCGCAATCACCTTAGGCAACCTGACCATTTTCGAGGCCTCCACCTCAGCCGCATTGCCGCGCGCAATATATCCGGCCTCGATATAGGCTCGCGATTGGGGAAGGCCCTCCGCGAGGCCAAGGCAGAAGCGGTCTTGTCTGGTGTTCAGGTTGCTTTTGCTCATGATGGTATCATCATACCGCAGTCACCGCGTTCGAGCCATGACGAAACGCTAGCCGGTCTTCTGGCTCTGTCCTCGGGAGGGCATGACGCATGACGGATGATGACACGAGTTTCGATATCTCATTTACGTGCATGCGCGCGTGCGCGGTCATTTGGAAAAATGCGTCATCATCCGTCATGCGTCATACTCGAAATTGTTTTGTGGCTTCAACCGGACGCCTTCGAAGCCGCGCGCTGTTGTCTTTCGGCGTTGCGCCATTCCGTGCCGAAGCATTGCTTGCGTAAAACCCTTCATGCTTCCCGGCGCTTCGCCAGCCGTCTTGCAATAAACGGCCCAACTCGCGAACAGCTTGGTGGTCGGCTCCCATTTGTAGGAATTGCCTTGCTCTACGTCGCAATGATCGGCCAACCATTGGGCTAGAAGGTCCTGATCAGCGAAATAACCGGCTGTGGCCTCAACGATGCTGGCGGGCCGTACAAGCCCGTTAGCTTGCCAACCAAGGTAGCCGTCGATCATCCACCGCAGGATCGCCGGCCATTCGCTTTTTAGCTTCGCTTCAAGCTCCTGGTCCGGCGCAGCGGGCTTGCGTGTGAACGGAACAATGTTGAAGCGTCGACGCGCCGCGTCGTCGACGTTCCTGAGTTGTGGCTGATGGTTGCCGACGATCATCAGCTTGAATGCCGGCCTGTACGTGAAGAAGTCGCCACGCATAAAGCGGGCGGTAATGGCATCACCGCCCGTAAGGCTCTTGATGCGGCCTTCGGCCCATGCCTTGCCATCATCCGTCTCGGAAGCCGTCACAAGGCGTGCGCCCCTGAGCATGGCGAGGTCAGTAGGGTGCCGGTCGCCTATCGAAGCGGTAAACGTGTCCATTGGCGCAGTCGTGGCGTAGTCGGCCATAATGCCGGCGATGGTGTTCATAAACACGCTTTTGCCGTTGCCGCCATCGCCATGCACGAACACAAGCGCATGTTCCCTGATGTCGCCGGTGAGGCAATAGCCGCACCACTGCTGCAGGAAACGAACCATTCCAGCATCCGCACCGGTCGCCTCGTCAAGGAAGCGCAACCACAGCGGGCAGTCAGCCGTAGACGAAGGCGCAACCGCCGTGAGCTTCGAGATGTGGTCAGGAGGACGGGCCTCGAACAGCGAGCCGTCGCGAAGGTCGACGGTGCCGCCCGGCGTTCCAAGCAGGAATGGGTCCGCATTCCAGATGTCGGATGTGACGGCGAAATGCGGATCGGCCTGCGCAAAGCGTTCCACGCCGGCCACAAAGCTGGTCTTCCGCACAACGGCCGTTTCCTTGCCAGTAGTGCTCGCGGCGAGTTCCCTCGCAAATTCACGCACCAGATGGAACGCGATTTTCGTCTTGTCCGGCTGCCAACGAGAACCTGTCCACTCGAACCACATCTTGGCGTCATGGTCGTAGCGAAGTTGTTCTGAAAAAATGGTCGCAAAGCCAAGCGCAGCACCGTCTTCCGTGACGGTCGCAGTATCGTCGGCGGGCCTGCGGCGGCGCTTGTAGGGCAATGCGTCCATCAATAGCTCCTGCCGTGCTGGCGGCGATATTCTACAGCCGCGCGGACGATGTGATCGGGAACGGATTTTGGCTTTCGGCCGGCCCAGTCGGCGACAAGGCTTGCGCAGTCGGCGTAAAGGTCGCCTAGCGCTTCGCAGACATATCCGGCTTCATCGAGCTTTAGCGTCGCCGATTGCAGAGCATTGCGCGCGAACTGCACCAGCCGGACGGATGCCATCAGGTCGAAATTACCCGGCGTGATATCCGGGCGAAGTATTATGGGTAGTTGTGCAGGCATCGGCCCTCACATGGTAGGAGCCGAGCAGTTGACCTGTGCTGCAAACGGAGGGTAGTTTGGGCCTTCTCACCAGCCCGAAAATAACCTTGACCCGCCGAGCAGGCTAGCTGCCGGCGGGTTTAGGCTGCCTCGTAGCCGCCTTGCTTCGGGATCAGTGTTCTGCCGTGGCTGCGGACCGCCGGGAGGCTGCCGTCGGCAATGCGGCGCAAAACCGTACGCTGGCTCAGGCCCGTCATGGCAGCGACCTCTTTGATTGAATAGGTAAGCCGGTTGTCGGGCACCTTCGAAAGGAGGTTCGCGATGGGATCGGTACGCTCAACCCCTGCAGTCGTGTTCATGGCTGGCAATCCTTGAGAGGGATGGTCAGCCCATGACAGCACTAATGAAAGTGCGTTGCAAAACAATGATTTGGCTGTTTCATAACGATAAAGAAGGTCGATCCGGCGCACTTTTCGTCATGACCACGTGATCACGTTGCCAAACAGGAGAAGTTCGTCGCAGTGCCCGTCGAAACAGTCTCGCGCCACCTTCTCGCTGATGCCAAAGAACTGGGCCGTGTCGGCGACAGCCTTTCCCAGCTTGCGCCGGCGCAGCGAGCGCCCGCGTTCGTCCGCGTCAAAGATTGCTGCCAGCGCGAACATGGGAGGCGTGGGGTCGGGCCCAAGCCGAAGGAACACCGAAAGTGCAATCTCGTTGCGAGGAACCTCGCACGCCTTGCGCTCACCTGTCGGGGTCCTTATGCATTTGACCGAACCAGTCGGCCTACCGATCATCGCCTTTGCTGCTTCAGAGAATTGGCCCGTCCTGCAGTACCCGAGCAAGAGCTTGGCTGCCATGCGCCGCTCAGGGTCGTCGGACCTCCAGAGCATCCGAACGATATGGGCGAAGACGCCGGTCTCGTCGGCTTCGTCTGCCATCGCCTTCAAATAAGCGGCGCGGATGGCCTTCGCGCTGTCGGGCCTTTTGTCCATTGCGACTACTCTGCAGCCACCTTGCGCCGCCCGGCAAGCGGGATCACTTTGCCTTTGCCATCGGCGCTGGCCAGAAAGTCGGCCCACGCTGTCATTAGCTTGCGACGACGCTCCAATGCCGTTCCGCGTCGATATGCCTGTTCGGCTTTGTCGCCGACGACATGCGCTAGCGCAGCCTCTGCCACCTCACGCGGAAAAGTGGTGCAATCGCCAGTCCAGTCGCGGAAACAGGACCTGAAACCATGGATTGTCGTTTGGTCCTTGAGTTCCCATCGGCGCAATAACATCTCCATCGAGGCGGCAGAGATCGATCTACCCTTGCGCAAGCCGGAGAAAACATACGGGTTATCACTCCGCCTCGGCAGTGAGCGGAGAAGCGCTATGGCGCGAGGCGACAGTGGGACTTCGTGCTTGCGCCCGGCCTTCATGCGGTTTGCCGGGACCGTCCAGACCTTCTGTTCGAAATCGACCTCGTCCCATGTCGCGTTGACGGTCTCGCCCGACCGTGCGGCGGTGAGTATCGTAAACTCAAGGACCTTCGCGTCCATGCCGCTGGCCTCGCGCAGTCGCCGTATGAATGCCGGCACGTTCTGATAGACCATCGCGCGATGATGGCCACGCCGCTTCAGCTTTTCAGGCTTTGGCAGGATGGCATCGAGATGACCACGCCACATGGCAGGGTTTTCGCCGGACCGCCAGCCACGCATCTTGGCAAAGCTGAGTACCCGTTCAATGCGACCGCGAAGTCGCGAGGCTGTCTCGGGCTTGGTTGACCAGATGGGCTTCAGAACCTTAAGGACGTCAGCGGTTTCGATTGCCGAAACCTTCATCTGGCCGAGGTATTTGCAATAGGCGTCGCCGAGCGTCATTTGCCACTGAGCCCGGTGCTTAGCATTCTTCCACGAAGCCATTCTGTCCTCGTCGAGAAAGGCCTCCGCTGCCTCGGCGAATGTCGGCTCGGCCTCCTCTCGTTCCGCCTCCTGACGAGCATGCAGCAGAGGATCGCGGCCAGCAGAGAGGTTTTTGCGAGCCGCCCCCGCCTTTTCCCGCGCATCAGCAAGGCCAACGGTAGGAAATGCTCCCAACCCCATCGCTGTGCGCTTGCCATCACGCTTCCACATGAACACCCAAGATTTCGACCCGCTCGGCTCCACCTGCAGGTAGAGGCCGCCGCCATCGCCATGGCGTCCGGGTTTCGTTTCGGACTTCACTTCCAAAGCGGAGAGTTTGTTGATAGGGCGCGCCATATCTCTTGCACCTTTCCTTGCACCTCAAGGGCGTCATCAGGTGGGAGTATATGTCAGCGCGCGGCTCGATGAAAATAGGCAAACGGCTGTAAATTATATGATTTTTCGCCAATCTGGCGTGGCATGTCACCTCCTGACATCTCGACTACGGCGGTCTCCCTCTCCGCCATTCCCCCAAATAGAAAATGCCGGCGGCATCGGCTACCGCCAATTCGCGGGTTCGTCCCCATCCTCGGCGATAATGATCGCCGACAGGCGCTGACATGCGTGCGGCGGGACGCGACCGGCTGTCGCGGGTCGGAAAATAAGAAGCGATGCCGAGGAACCAAAGCATGTCCCTCAAGTTCGATATCCGTTTCCAGGGGAGATCGAGTTCAGCATGCAAGGTCGAGGGCCAATCAAGGCAGCACTTCGAGCACAGGCCGATGAGGTACGCATCCGCATCGGCATCCTACAGCAGGAGTTGACCACCAACCGCAAAAGCATGGGAGGCACATTGCGGTTGGGGTACGAGATAAAGTCGAGGAAAGTCCTTCTGGCGCGTCTGGAAAGGGTATTGGCGCAGTACTCGCCGGGCTGCCTGCGTGAGGACGTCCCGACGCTGCGGCACTCCGAGACAGGCCCGAGATCGCAAGGCTCCCATTGCAGCCTCTGACGCTGCAGCCATTCGAGCCAACGCCCACCCCAGACGGATGGTCAGGGCCTGGCGGCGCTTTCTGCAGACAACTGTGCCGTACGGCAGCCTCGCCGACGCGCTCGCGGGAACCTGCGTTACCGTGGAAAGTTCCTGCTGATGGCAAATCACCCCATTACCGGCGCGCTCACCTCGATCGGCACGTGGACCTCTCGTCCGGCAGCATTCCTGGTCCTGCTGGCCTATGCGATCTTCTGGATCGTTTTCGACCGGCAAAGCTTGAACTGGCATGGCGCGGCTACGCTCCTCACCTGGGCCATGACGCTCTTCATTCAGCGGGCTGAACATCGCGATACCCAGGCCATTCATGCCAAGTTGGACGAAATGCTGAGATCAAACAGTTCGGCTTCGACCATCACCCGCATCGACGATGAAGAGCCCGAGGACATCGAGAAACATCGCGATCGCAAGCAGCAGGGCGACTGACATGCGCGCTGCCGGTCTCGTGGCGTTCCTGAGGGGCGCGAAGCCAACGCGGTTGGGTCGAAAATTCAGCCCGCTGCTCAAGGGATTAAGCTATGTGGCCGTTGCGGTTGTCGCCGGTCTGGCCACGTTGGCTGCCATAAACCTGACCCCTGAACCGCGGGTTTTGCGGACGATTGTCCCGCATCGCTTCGACGCATCGGATCCGCAGTTCGCGAGGTCGATGAGCAGCTACTCGCTGGGACAGATGTCCGACGCGAACGCGGTGCAGACCCTTGTGAACGGCGACGAGATTTTTCCTTCGATGCTCCGGGCAATCGGCGCGGCCCGGTCCACCATCGATTTTGAAACCTATATCTATTGGTCTGGGGCTGTTGGATATGAATTCGCACGAGCATTGGCGGCCAAGGCGCGGCAAGGTGTGGAGGTCCGCGTGCTTGTCGACTGGGTCGGCAGCCTGCCTTTCGACGAAAACCTGATCCACATCATGACAGGAGCCGGCGTGAGGTTCCAGCGCTACCGGCCGATCCATTGGTATACGTTGGACCGCGTGAACAACCGGACCCATCGCAAACTGCTCATCGTCGACGGACGGGTGGCCTTTACGGGCGGCGTCGGCATCGCCGACAAATGGCGGGGAGACGCCCGCAATCCGGATGAATGGCGCGATACGCACTATCGGATCGAAGGGACCGCCGTGCCTGCTTTCCAGGCAGCCTTTGCCGAAAATTGGTTGGAGACGACCGGTGAGACATTGCAGGGTCGGAAGTTCTACCCTCCGCCCGAACCGGCGGGGTCGCTCGGCGCCCAGCTGATACTTTCTTCGCAGCCAAATGGCTCGGAGAACATGGAATTGATGATGCTGGCCGCGATAGCCGCCGCGAGGGATCACCTGCGAATCGGAATGGCCTATTTCGTCCCCGACGACATCGCCCTCCAGCAGATCCTGGACGCCAGGAAGCGAGGCGTGTCTGTCGATGTGATCGTTCCGAACGCGCTCACCGACGTGCCTTTGGTTCGGAAGGGCTCGCGCTATTTCTGGGGCGACTTGCTTAGGGCTGGAGTGCGTATCTACGAGTTTCAACCCACCATGTATCATCCCAAGCTGCTGATCGTTGACGACATCTGGACGAGCTTTGGTTCCACCAATCTGGACGAACGCTCCTTGCGGCTGAACGATGAAGCCAGTCTGAACGTCTACGGCAGGGATTTCGCGAACACGCAGATCGACCTGTTCAACCAGGACCTTGGGAGGTCCCGGCAAGTTACCCTGGCCGAATGGGAAGCGCGTCCCCTGCGGGAAAAAATTTCGGACTGGCTGGCCAGCAGGCTGCGCTCCCAACTTTGATGACCTGGCTTTTACTGCTCATTCGACCAGCCTGATCAGCCCTACCGCTCGCCATCAGGCTTTCAGCCAGCCTGATGCGCCGCGATCGCGGCCAGAAAAACCGCGCCAAACTCCTTGAGCTTCGCCGCTCCCACGCCATTCACTTCGGCAAACGCGTCGAGGTCGCGCGGGCGGCGGTCGGCCATGTCGATGAGCGTGCGGTCGGAAAACACCACATAGGCCGGCACCTGGCGCTCCTTGGCGAGCCGTAGCCGCAGCGACTTGAGCGCCGCCAGCAGCGAAGCATCGACGCCCTCGGCTCCGGCGCCGGCGCCTTCCCCGGAACGCTTCCTGCCGCGCGCCAGAGGGTCCCGCGTCTCGACGCGATACTGGAATGCAATCTCGCCACGGCCGAGCACGCGGCCGCTTTCGGAGATGGCGAGGCCGCCATGGCCCTCGGGATCCGGCATCAGGAACCCGCCGGCCACCAGTTGCCGGATCAGCGACAGCCACACTGTCTTCCTGTGCGCGGCGCCGGTGCCGAAACTGCTGAGTGTTTGATGACCTCTCGCCAGCACCTTCTCGGTCTCGTGGCCAAGCAGGATATCGATGATATGGGCCGCGCCGAAGCGCTCGCCGCTCTCTGCAACCGCCGCCAGGATCTTCCGCGCTTCGGCACTGCCATCGGCGCGCGGCGCCTGGTCGAGGCAGTTGTCGCAATTGCCGCAGGCCTGGGCCTCTTCGCCGAAATAACCGAGCAGCACCTGGCGGCGGCATTGCGCCGTCTCGCAATAGCCGATCAGCGTGTCGAGCCGGCGGTGCGACCGCCTCTTGTGCTCTGACGAGGCATCCTCGTCGTCGATGAACAGCCGGCGCATGCGGATGTCGCCAAGGCCGTAAAGCATATGCGCCTCGGCCTCGCGTCCGTCGCGGCCGGCACGGCCGATTTCCTGATAATAGGCTTCCAGGCTGCCCGGCATATCGGTGTGGAAGACAAAGGCGACATCAGGCTTGTCGATGCCCATGCCGAACGCGATGGTTGCCACCATGACGACGCCGGACAAGGTCATGAAGGCGTTTTGATTGGCTTCACGCGCCTCCTTGCTCATGCCGGCGTGGTAGGCGAGCGCGGTGACACCGTTGCGCTTCAGAAAGGCCGCCATCTCTTCCGTTTTCTTGCGCGACAAGCAATAGATGATGCCGCTCTTGCCCGCATGGCGCTCGATGAAGCCGAGCAGCTGGCGCTTGCTGTCCTGCTTGGGCGCGATGGCCAGCTTGATGTTGGGCCGGTCGAAACCGAGCACCAGCGTTTCGACCTGCTCGGCGAACAGGCGGGCGGCGATGTCGGTACGCGTGCTCTCATCGGCCGTCGCCGTCACCGCGATGATCGGCACATTGGCAAAGATACCGCGCAACCGGGACAGATCCTCATATTCGGGCCGGAACGCCGGACCCCATTGCGAGATGCAATGCGCCTCGTCGATGGCGATCAGGCTGACGTGGAGCCTGGAAAGAGCGTCCAGCATGCGCTCGGTCATCAGCCGCTCCGGCGCCAGATAGAGCAGCCGCGTCTGGCCAGATGCCACACGGCGCCAGGCCGCGACATTGGCCTCGCGGTCGAGCGAGGAATTGATCGTATCGGCCGCCACGCCGGCAAGCCGCAGCGCCGCGACCTGGTCCTGCATCAGAGCCACCAGCGGCGAGACGACGAGGGTGAGCCCGCCCAGAACCAGCGCCGGAACCTGGTAGCAGAGCGATTTGCCCGCGCCCGTCGGCATGACGGCCAGCACATGGCGCCCGCCAAGCAGTGTATCCATCACGTCGGCCTGGCCGGGGCGAAAATCGTCGAAGCCGAACACCTCCTTCAGGACGCGCCGCTTGGGATCCCCGGCCCTGATACCCGCCGCCTGCGCCGGCATCAGACAGCCGCCTGGCGGCAAGTGATGTTTCGCGTACGGGAGAGATCGGGCAAGATGGTCAAGGGCGACTCCTTGTGAGGCCTTGGAGTAGCCCACCGCTCATCCCATCACAACCGCCCTGTCAATGCCCTCGGCAACACCGCCGGCGACGCCTTCCCCAGCGGCACACGCACCCCTGATGGATTCCGCCGCGTTGCGATGTAAGCTTGCCCTCGCCGATACGCCACGGAGGGCGCGATGCTGCAGGTGAGACAGGATTTGCTGGGCGAGCGGTTCCGGCTGCAGCGCGCCGCCTTCAAGGCACAACCCTTTCCCGACCTTGGCGTC
This sequence comes from Mesorhizobium sp. B2-4-13, assembly GCF_006658535.1. Taxonomy (NCBI): domain Bacteria; kingdom Pseudomonadati; phylum Pseudomonadota; class Alphaproteobacteria; order Hyphomicrobiales; family Phyllobacteriaceae; genus Mesorhizobium; species Mesorhizobium sp. B2-4-13. Next base: position 136,949 of record NZ_VFVB01000005.1, read on the forward strand.
CGCAAGGACCGGCTGAGGCGCCTGCTGGCGCTGACCGAGCGGCACGAGACTGAAATCTGCGCTGCGATCGACGCCGACTTCGGCGGCCGCTCGGCACATGAAACCCGCCTGGCCGAACTGTTCGTCGTGCGCGCCGGCATTCGCCATGCGCTCGCCCATGTCGGCGCCTGGATGCGGGAGCGCCGCGTTGCCACCACCTTGCCGTTTCTGCCGGGCCGGAATCGCCTCGTGCCGCAGCCGCTCGGCGTCGTCGGCATCGTATCGCCCTGGAATTATCCTTTTCAGCTCGCCGTCGCGCCGGTTACGGCCGCGCTTGCCGCCGGCAACCGCGTGCTGGTCAAGCCTTCCGAACTGACGCCGGCTTTTTCCGGGCTGCTGACCAGGCTGGCCGGCGAACATTTCGCCCCGGACGAACTCAGCGTCATCCCCGGCGATGCCGATACGGGAAAGGCTTTCGTCTCGATGCCGTTCGATCATCTGCTGTTCACCGGCTCGACCGCGGTCGGACGCCAGGTAGCGATCGCCGCCGCCGCCAACCTGACCCCGGTCACGCTCGAACTCGGCGGGAAGTCGCCGGCGATCCTCGACCCCTCCTGCGATCTCGGCACTGCGGTTGCCAGCGTCGCCTATGGCAAGCTGTTGAATGCCGGGCAGACCTGCATCGCGCCGGACTATTTGCTGGTGCCGAAGGGACAAGCAGGTACGGTCGCCGCGAAGCTCGCAATCGCCATGGCGCGGCTCTACCCCTCGCTGCGCGACAACCCCGACTATACCGCCATCATCAGCGATCGGCATTACCAGCGTCTGCGCGCCATGATCGCGGAAGCGCGCGACACGGGTGCCGATGTCACCGAGATCAACCCGGCCGGCGAAGACCTCGGCAATGCGGGCCGGAAGCTTCCGCCGACCCTGGTCAGCAACGCAGGCCCGGACCTGAAGCTGATGCGCGAGGAGATTTTCGGCCCGGTGCTGCCGATCGTCGAATACGCCACGCTCGACGACGCGATCGCTTATGTGAACCAGGCCGACCGGCCGCTGGCGCTCTACTGGTTCGGCAACGACGGCGGCAACCGCCAGCGCATCCTGCGCGAGACGGTCGCCGGCGGCGTCACCATCAACGACTGCATGCTGCATCTGGTGCAGGAGAACCAGCCCTTCGGCGGCGTCGGCGCCAGCGGCATGGGCGCTTATCATGGCGAATGGGGTTTCCGCACCTTCAGCAAGGAGAAACCGGTCTTCCTGCAGTCGCGCTTGAGCGCGGGGAGCCTTCTGCGGCCACCCTATGGCAAGACGTTCGAACGGCTTTTCGGCCTGCTCAGGCGCATCACCTGACGCGCATTAAGTCTATCTTCACCATGATGCGGCAGCTTTCGCACCCTGCGGTGATGTTTTGAGTACCGCGGCGCCATTGGCGCCCAGGCAACAACCCGCGCTTCCCTGGAGGCGCGGGTTTTTCGTTGGCCGAGCAATCGTCGGTCAGGCGAGGAAATCGGCGCGGTGCGGCGTAAAACTGTCGACCAGCCGCCCCGCCTCGAGCGCCTTGACGCCGTGCACCAGGCCGGACGGCACGATGAAGCTGCCGCCGGTCTCGACGATTTCGGTCCGGCCGTCGATGGTCACCTCAAAACGGCCTTCGGCGACATAGCTCGCCTGCACATGCGGGTGCGAGTGCAAGGCGCCGACACCACCCTTGTCGAAACCGAATTCGACCATCATCAGTTCGTCGGTGGAGAGGAGAACCCGCCGGCGATTGCCATCCGGGGTCAGCGTCCAGGCACCCTGGCCGGCATGCGCGAAAATCTTCGGCTCGGTCATCGTCTTCTCCTCATCGCGCCAGCCATCCCCCATCCACCGGCACCACCGCGCCATGCATGTAGTTCGAGGCCGGCGCCAGCAGGAAGACGGCGGCATCGCCAATGTCTCCGGGCTCGCCCCAGCGGCCGGCGGGAATGCGCCCGAGGATGGCCGCGCTGCGGTCGGGATCGGCGCGCAGCGCCTGCGTGTTGTTGGTGTCGATATAGCCCGGCGCTATGCCATTGACGTTGATGCCCTTCGCCCCCCACTCGCAGGCGAGCAGCCTGGTGATGCCGAGCACGCCATGCTTGGACGCCGTGTAGGACGCGACGCGGATGCCGCCCTGGAAACTCAGCACCGAGGCGATGTTGACGATCTTGCCCTGGCGTCCACCGGCAAGGAGGCGCCGCGCAAAGGACTGACACAGCAGGAAGACGGACTTCAAATTGACGTCGATCACGTCGTCCCAGTCGGCTTCGCCGAGATCGATGGCATCCGCGCGCCGGATGATGCCGGCATTGTTGACCAGCCCGTCGATCGGACCGTTTTGATCCCAGACGCGGTCCAGCATCGGTCCGACTGCTGCCGTGTCGGCAAGATCGATGCTCACCGCCTCGAATTGGCCGCCCACAGCGCCTACCTTGCTCGCGGTATCGTCCATCGATGAGCGGCCGACGCCGATCACGGCGCCACCGGCGCGCGCGATCGAGATGGCAATGCCTTGGCCGATGCCGGTGTTGGCGCCGGTCACCAGGATGCGCTTGCCGGCCAGGCTGAAGGCGGAGAGGTCGCTCACCGCAGCATGTCCATCGCCACCGGATCGACATCGGTGTAGTCGACATTGTCGCCGGCCATCGCCCAGATGAAGGCATAGTTGGACGTGCCGGCGCCAGAGTGGATCGACCAGCCCGGCGACAGCACCGCCTCCTCGTTGCGCATGACGATGTGGCGTGTCTCGTCCGGCTCGCCCATGAAGTGGAAGACGCGGGCCGCCTCGGGCAGGTCGAAATAGAGATAGGCCTCCATGCGCCGGTCATGCACATGGCACGGCATGGTGTTCCAGATCGAGCCCGGCGCCAGCTGGGTCATGCCGACGACGAGCTGGCAGGTTTTTGTTCCCCCGGCATGGATGAACTGGAAGATCGAGCGCTCGTTGCAGGCCTCCTTGCTGCCGAGATCGAGGCGCTTGGCGTCATCGAGGCGGATCAGCCGGCTGGGATGAGCCTGATGCGCCGGGGCGCTGAGCAGATAGAACTTGGCGGGGTCGTTCCTATCAGCAGAAGCGAAGGAAACCGTGTCGGTGCCCATGCCGAGATAGAGCATGTCGCGCGCCCGCAGGTCGAAGGACTGGCCGCCGGCTTCGATCGTGCCGGCACCGCCGATGTTGACGGCGATCAATTCGCGCCGGTCGAGAAACCCCTTGGTGCCGGTCGGCTTGATCGCTTCCAGTGGCAATGCCGTTGCCGCAGGCACGGCGCCGCCGACGATCATGCGGTCGTAGTGCGTGTAGGTCAGGCTGATGCGCCCGGGCTGGAAGAGATCCTCGATATGGAAATTATGGCGCAGCTCATCCGTTCCCATGGCGGCCGCCGCCGCCGGGTCGATGGCGAAGCGCGATGTGTAGTCGGTGTGGTTCTGGCTCATTTCTGTCCTGGCTTTCGGTGGATCATTCGCCCGCGGCCGCCTTGACCGAGCTGGCGTAGTAGGCCTGCCGCGCCTGCAGCCGCTCGCGGTAACGCTGCTGGCTGGCGCCGAGATGGGTGCGCATCGCCTCGCGCGCGGCTTCGGCATCGCCCGCCGTGATCGCGTTCAGGATCACCAGATGCTCGCGCTGCAGCCCGCGCTGGTAGCTGTCGGACTGCGCCAGTTCGGTCGACCAGGGCGAGGTCACGTCGCACGGAATGGCGCGCCGGCCGAGCACGTCGAGCATCTCGACATAGAAGGGGTTGTTGGTGGCGCTGGCGATGGCGCGATGAAAGGCGAGGTCGGCCGGACCGGTCGGCTGGCTGCCGAGCAGCAGCCGCTCGAACTCGAAGAAGGCTTCCTGGATCGCCGCCTCCTGCGCGGCGTTGCGACGGATGGCAGCGAGCCCAGCCGATTCGATCTCGATCGCCAGCCGCACCTCGAGCACGTTGAGCGCGACCGAATCCTTGGCTCCCATGTCGGCGGCGAGCGCCCCGAACATGGTCGAAATATGCTCTGTTACGAACACCCCGGCGCCCTGCCGCGGCTCGACCAGACCGTCGGCGGCAAGCTTGGCCAGCGCCTCGCGGATGACGGTTCGGCTGACGCCGAAGGTTTCGGTCAGCTGGCCCTCGGTCGGCAGCTTGTGGCCGGGCGGGATCTCGCCCGCCTGCAACTGCTTGCGGATCGCCCCCACGACGGTTTCCGACAGCTTGGGTTTTCTCTCGACCCTGAGGTCGTTTGCGGTATCGGACACCTCGGTGACCTCCTAGTGCAATTCCACGAAAAGTGCGTAGCGGCTTTCCGCCTGGAATTGCGTAAACACAAAGAGTTAGAGCGGTTCAACGATTCTAACGATCGCCGAACCGCTCTAGTGAAACAGTCCCGGTAGCCACAATGAGATTTCCGGCACGTAGGTGACAAGCATCAGCACGGCGAAGGCGGCGCCGTAGAATGGCCAGATCGAGCGCATCGCGGTCCAGATCGGAATTCGCCCGATGGCGCAGCTGACGAACAGAACAGCGCCGACCGGTGGCGTGCAAAGCCCGATGCCGAGATTGAGGATGAGGATCACGCCGAAATGCACGGGATCGACCCCATAGGCCATGACGACAGGCAGGAAGATCGGCGTCGTGATGATGATCAGCGGCGACATGTCCATGAAGGTGCCGAGAATGAGCAGGACGACGTTGATCAGCAGCAGGATCACCAGCTTGTTGTCGGACACCGACTGCAGAAAGGCGACCAGTGCCGCCGGCACCCTGAGATAGGCGAGCAACCAGCCGAAGGCCGCCGCGCAGCCGATGATCATCAGCACCATGGCCGTGGTGCGCACCGACGCCGTCGTCGCCGCGACGAAGTCGCCCCAGCTCATCGAGCGGTAGATGATCAGCGTCACCAGGAAGGCGTAGACGATGGCGATGCAGGAGCTCTCGGTCGCGGTGAAGACACCGGACCTGACGCCGCCGAAGATGATGGCGATCAGGATGAGCCCGGGAATGGCGGCGACAAGCAGCTGCAAGGCCCGGCCGAAGCCGGCGAAGGGCTCCGTCGGATATCCCCGGCGGCTGGCGACCCAATAGGCCGTTATCATCAGCGAAAGCGCCAGCAGCAGACCCGGCAGCACGCCAGCCGTGAACAGGTCGGCGATCGAGATACGGCCGCCGGCGGAGATCGAATAGATGATCATGTTGTGGGACGGTGGAATGAGAAGCGCGATGATGGCCCCGACCGAGGTGATGTTGACGGCATAGTCGACGCCGTAGCCGCGCGCCTTCATCTGCGGAATCATCAGCCCGCCGACCGCCGACGCATCCGCCACCGCCGAGCCGGAGATGCCACCGAACATGGTCGACGCCGCGATGTTGACCTGCCCCAGGCCGCCGCGCAAATGACCGACCAGGGAGCCTGCCAGCGCGACGAGCCGCGCGGCGATGCCGCCGCGCACCATCAGGTCGCCGGCGAAGATGAAGAACGGGATGGCCATCAGCGAAAACACGGCGACGCCGGAATTCAGCCGCTGGAACACGACGACCGGCGGCAAGCCAAGCGTGAGGATCGTGGCAAAGCTGGCGACGCCGAGACAGAAGGCGATCGGCGTGCCGATGACCAGCAGGAACACGAAGGTGCCGAAGAGGACGATCAGGGCCATGGTTCAGGGCTCCTCGCCGGTTGCATGGATGTCGGCGTCGACGGGCAGGCCGGCAAAGCGCCCGGCCAGCCGTTCCAGCGAAAACAGACAGACCAGCGCCCCACCCAGGATGACCGGCAGGAAGCTGACGCCGCCCGGCAGGGCAAGTGACGGCATGACCGTGTTCCAGGTCAGCCTGGCCAATTGCACGCCATAGACGATCATGCCGGCGCCGAAGGCCAGCACGACAAGGTCGGAAATGCTGCGCAGTACCGCCTTGGCCGAAACAGGCAGGACATAGAGCAGCACGTCGAAGCCAAGATGGGTGCGTTCGCGCACGCCGACGGCGGCGCCGAGAAAAATGAACCAGCCCATCAGCAGAACCGAGAAGGATTCCGTCCAGCTCGGCGAACGGTTCAACACATAGCGCGAGAAGACCTGCCAGAAGATGATGATCGTCATCAGTGTCAGGCCGGCGCCGCTGATCCAAAGCGCCAGCCTGGCAAGCCCTGACAGGACCCGCTCCGCACCCAGCCAGAATCCTCGCATGGCGGACGCGTCCGAAGGCAGCGCGGGGGCCTCCGCGCTGCTCGATCCATTGCCCCTGCCGTTCATTTCTCGGCCTGTATGCGGGCGGCCAGGTCCTTCAGTTCGGGCGTCGACAAGTACTTGTCGTAAACAGGCTTCATCGCCTCGATTAGCGGCTGCTTGTCGATCTCGCTGACCTTAACGCCGGCGGCCTCGACGAGGCCGCGCGACTTCTTCTCCTGCGCGTCCCACAGTTCGCGCATCTTGACGACGCTGTCCTTGGCTGCCTGGCGCACGATCGCCTGGTCTTCCGGCGAGAGCTTGTCCCAGCTTGCCTTCGACATGACCAGCACTTCCGGCACGATCTGGTGTTCGTCCATCGTGTAATGCTTGGCCACTTCGTAGTGCTTGGCGGATTCGAAGCTCGGCCAGTTGTTTTCGGCGCCGTCGATGACGCCGGTCTGCAGCGCCGAATAGACTTCGCCATAGGCCATCGGCGTGGCGTTGGCGCCAAGCGCGTTGACCATGTCGACGAACACATCGGACTGGATGACGCGGAACTTCATGCCTTTCATGTCCGCCATCGAGGTAATGTCCTTCTTGGTGTTGTAGAAGGACCGAGCACCGGAATCGTAGAAGGCGAGGCCGACGAGATCATGCGCCTCGAACGCCTTCAGGATCTGGTCGCCGACAGCGCCGTCCATGACGTGGCGCATGTGCTCGACGGAGCGGAACATGTAGGGCAGCGACGGCACGGCGGTCTCCGGCACGATGCCGTTGAACGGTCCCATCGAGACACGGTCGAGGTCGATGACGCCGGCCTGGGTCTGCTCGATCGTGTCCTTCTCCTCGCCGAGCTGCGCCGAGTGATAGACCTCGATCGAATAGCGGCCGGCGGTGCGCTGCTTGATCAGGTCGCCCATGTACTTGACCGCCTCGACGGTCGGGTAGCCGTCCGGATGGGTATCCGAGGATCGCAGCACGGTTTCGGCGTTGGCAGCGCCGATCAGCAGCGAACCGATGGCGAATGTCGCCGCCGCCGTCAATTTCGAAAAATGCAACATGACTTCCTCCCTTTGAAAATCGAAACGCCCGGCTCAGAGCCGGTACGCATTCTTGGCAAGCGTGTAGGCAAGCTCCTTCGCGAGTTCATGCGCCTCGTCCTCACGCAGCCTGTGCTCGGCGACGAGACGCGCCAGGAACGCACAGTCGACCCGCCGCGCCACGTCGTGGCGGGCCGGTATCGACGGAAAGGCGCGCGTGTCGTCGTTGAAGCCGACCGTGTTGTAGAAGCCGGCGGTCTCGGTGGTCATCTCGCGGAACCGGCGCATGCCTTCCGGGCTGTCGTGGAACCACCAGGCCGGCCCGAGCTTCAGCGCCGGATAGACGCCGGCCAACGGCGCCAGTTCGCGCGCGTAGCTGGTTTCATCCAGCGTGAACAGGATGACGGTCAGGTCGCGCTCCAGCCCGACGCAGTCCAGTAATGGCTTCAATGCCGTGACATAGTCGGTCCGGGTCGGGATATCGAAACCCTTGTCCCTGCCGAATTTCTGGAAAGCGGAAGCCGAATGATTGCGCATGGAGCCGGGATGGATCTGCATGACCAGCCCGTCGTCCCGGCTCATCTTGGCCATCTCGGTCAGCATCTGCGCGCGAAACAATTTTCGCTCGCGCTCATCCTGCGAGCCGGCGCGGACCCGGTTGAACAGCTCCTGCGCCGCCGCGTTGGAAAGATTGGCGGTCTCCGCCGTCGGATGCCCGTGATCCGACGAAGTCGCGCCGAAGCTCTTGAAGAAGGCGCGCCGCTGGCGATGTGCGTCGAGATAACCGGCCCAGGTCCCGGTGTTGCAGCCGGTGATCTCGCCGAGCCGATCGAGATTGGCCGAAAAGCCTTCAAAATCGGGATCGACGACGGCGTCCGGCCGATAGGCGGTGACGACACGGCCCTCCCAGCCGCTGTCGCGGATCATCTGGTGCCATTTGAGATCGTCGAGCGCGCCTTCGGTCGTCGCGATGACCTCGATGTTGAAGCGCTCGAACAGCGCGCGAGGGCGGAAGTTCTCCCACTGCAGCAGCGTTGCGATCGTATCGTAATGGCGGTCGGCGGTCGCGGCGCTCAACGGCTCTTCGATGCCGAACAGATGCGCAAGGACATGGTCGAACCACAATCGGGTCGGCGTGCCACGAAAGAGGTAATAGTGTTCGGCGAACAACCGCCAGATCGCCCTGCCGTCGGTCTCGACGGGCTCACCATCGAGGGTCGGCACGCCGAGAGCCTCCAGCCGCACGCCCTGGCTGAACAGCATGCGAAAAATATAGTGGTCCGGCACGATGAGCAGTTGCGCGGGATCGGGGAACGGCTCGTTCAGCGCATACCAGCGCGGGTCGGTATGGCCGTGCGGGCTGATGATGGGCAGGTCCTTGATGCCGGCGTAGAGGGCGCGGGCAATCGACAGCTGACGCGCCTCGGCTGAAAACAGCAAATCCGCATTGGTCAGTGCCACGGCCATCCTCCGGCTCCATGGGTAGGATCGGTCAGAAATAATGTCAACATACAAAAATCGGATTGTTGTATGATGACTCCTAGGCAAAGCTGAGCATTGTCGGCGGACGCCGTCAGTGTTACCCCGCAAATCGTTCCACGAGATGAGTGCCGAACCGATGACAGACCGCCGCCTTTCCAACCGCATGGCGCAGGCATTGCCGGCCGAGGTCGCCGCGCCTCGATATGATCGTGGCGCAATCACGCCGGGCATCGTGCATCTGGGCGTCGGCGCCTTTCACCGCGCCCACCAGGCCGCTTATATCGATGAATGCCTGGCGGCCGGAGAAACGGACTGGGGCATATCAGGCGTGTCGCTGCGCAGCGCGGAAACGCGCGACGCGCTGGCGCCGCAGGACGGGCTCTACACCTTGGCTGTGCGCGGCAGCGGCGGCGAGAAGCTGCATGTCATCGGCTCGATCGGCTCGCTGCTGGTGGCGCCGGAAGACCCGGAAGCGGTGCTGGCGGTGCTGGCCGATCCGCGTACCCGCATCGTGACGCTGACGATCACCGAGAAAGCCTATTTGCGGGCGGCCGGCGGCGGATTGGACGCAGCGCATGCCGACATCGTCCACGACCTGGCCAATCCGCGAACACCGAAGACGGCGCATGGTTTTCTGACCGAAGCGCTCGCCCGGAGGCGGGGCGCTGGCACCCCGCCCTTTACCGTGCTTTGTTGCGATAACCTGCCGGCCAACGGCGCCACCTTGCACCGGCTGCTGATCGAATTCGCCACGCTGCGCGATGCAAGTGCCAGTTCGGCGGGCAATGCCGGAATGGCCGACCACATCGCCAGTCACGTCGCATTTCCCTCAAGCATGGTCGACCGCATTGTGCCAGCCACGACCGACGCCGACAGGGCGCGGATAGCGGGCGAACTTGGTATTGAGGACGCCTGGCCCGTGATGACGGAACCCTTCCGCCAGTGGGTGATCGAGGACGATTTCCCCATGGGCCGTCCCACCTGGGAAAAATTCGGCGTCACCATGGTTGGGGATGTCGCTCCCTTCGAGGACATGAAGCTGAGGCTGCTCAACGGCGCGCATTCGGGCATCGCCTATCTCGGCCTGCTCTGCGGCCACGCGACGGTCGACAGTGCCTTCGCCGATCCGGCGATCCGGCGGTTCGTCGACGCGCTATGGCAAGAGGCCATAACAACATTGCCGGACGACGCCGGCCTCGACCCATCAGCCTATACGGCCGAGCTTGCCGAGCGTTTTTCGAACACGGCACTTGCCCACCGTACGGCGCAGATCGCCAATGACGGCAGCCAGAAACTGCCGCAGCGCATTATCGCCTCGGCTGTCGAGTGCCTCGAAGCCGGCACCGAGCTGGTCCATCTCACGCTGGTGGTGGCTGCCTGGATCGCCGCCTGCGCGGCGCGCGGAAAGACGTTGCCGGAAGGCCATTTCACCGATCCGCTCGATGCGCCGATGACCGCGCTTTTGGACCAGCAGCTGCCGGCGAACGAAACCGTGACGGCGGTGTTTGACATGGCCGGCTTCGCCCGGGATCACGCCGAGCGCCAGACGCTGATCGAACTCGTGGCCGTCCATCTCGTCCACCTGCGACGAGACGGCCCGACGCTGGCCTTCGCCGCGCTCGGCATAGAAGCCGAAGGACAGTAAGGCGCGAGCGGTACGGAACTTGATGTCGCCGGGGCAGCGCCCCCTCTGTCCTGCCGATGTCGCGCAACTCCGGCACCGCCGCCACATCAACTCTCACGCCATAATGTCCCGACAAATAAAAAAGCGGGGCAATGCCCCGCTTTCAATCCGTTGTCCCGCGACGCGTTTCAGGCCGGCAGGATCGCGCCTTCCAGCGTGGTGAGCTGGCTAAGGAATTGTTCGGCCTTGCTGCGCGCCTGGTCGTCCTTGGCGTCGGCAGCATCTTCCCTGGCTTCCTGGATGCGGCGGGCGAGATCGGCGCGGTCGACGTCCTTCACCGCGACAGCGGATTCCGCCAGCAGCGTGCAGCCGGCCGGGACGATGTCGGCGAAGCCACCGAACACGACATAGCGTTCCTCGCTGCCCGAGGCGCTCTTCACCGTGACGACACCCGGCTTGATCGTGGTCATGACCGGCGCGTGATGAGCCATGACGGTCATCTCGCCTTCGGCGCCCGGGATGACGACCGACTCGACCTCGGCGGAAACCAGCAGGCGTTCCGGGGAAACCAGTTCGAACTTGAAAGCTTCAGCCATGTCAATTTAGTGAGTAGGGAATAGTGAGTAGGAAGTAGGGCAAGAGAACAACTATCCGACTCGCCCAGCTGCTATTCACTACTGACTACTGACTACTCCCTATTCGCTTGATTTACGCCGCTTCTGCCGCGAGGCGCTGTGCCTTCTCGACCGCTTCCTCGATGCCGCCGACCATGTAGAAGGCGGCTTCCGGCAGGTGGTCGTAATCGCCGTTGCAAAGGCCCTTGAAGCCCTTGATGGTGTCGGCGAGGTCGACCAGCTTGCCCGGCGCGCCGGTGAACACTTCGGCGACGAAGAACGGCTGCGACAGGAAGCGCTCGATCTTGCGGGCGCGGGCCACGGTCTGCTTGTCCTCTTCCGAGAGCTCGTCCATGCCCAGGATGGCGATGATGTCCTGCAGCGACTTGTAGCGCTGGAGGATCGACTGCACCTGGCGGGCGACGCCATAATGCTCGTCGCCGACGACCAGCGGGTCGAGCATGCGCGAGGTCGAGTCCAGCGGATCGACGGCCGGATAGATGCCCTTCTCTGCGATCGAACGGTTGAGCGTCGTCGTCGCGTCAAGGTGAGCGAACGAGGTCGCCGGCGCCGGATCGGTCAAGTCGTCGGCCGGCACGTAGATCGCCTGCACCGAGGTGATCGAGCCCTTGGTGGTGGTGGTGATGCGTTCCTGCAGCGCGCCCATGTCGGTGGCGAGCGTCGGCTGGTAGCCCACGGCCGACGGGATGCGGCCGAGCAGAGCCGACACTTCGGAACCCGCCTGCGTGAAGCGGAAGATGTTGTCGACGAAGAACAGCACGTCCTGGCCCTGGTCGCGGAAATATTCGGCGACCGTCAGGCCGGTCAGGCCGACACGGGCGCGCGCGCCCGGCGGCTCGTTCATCTGGCCGTACACCAGCGCTGCCTTGGAGCCTTCACCGCCGCCCTTCTTGTTGACGCCGGATTCGATGAACTCGTGATAGAGATCGTTGCCTTCGCGGGTGCGCTCGCCGACGCCGGCGAACACCGAATAGCCGCCATGTGCCTTGGCGATGTTGTTGATCAGTTCCTGGATCAGCACGGTCTTGCCGACGCCGGCGCCGCCGAACAGGCCGATCTTGCCGCCCTTGGCGTAAGGCGCCAAGAGGTCGAGCACCTTGATGCCGGTGATCAGGATCTGGGCTTCCGTCGACTGCTCGACATAGGTCGGAGCCGGCTGATGGATCGAGCGCATTTCGATTGCGTCGACCGGGCCTTCTTCGTCGACCGGCTCGCCGATGACGTTGATGATGCGGCCGAGCATGCCTGGGCCGACCGGCACGGTGATCGGAGCGCCGGTGTCGCGCACTTCCTGGCCGCGCACCAGGCCTTCGGTGGAGTCCATGGCAATGCAGCGCACGGTGTTTTCACCCAGATGCTGGGCAACTTCGAGCACCAGGCGGTTGCCGACATTGGTCGTCTCGAGCGCGTTCAGGATCGCCGGCAGGTGATCGCCGAACTGCACGTCGACAACGGCGCCGATGACCTGGCGAACCTTGCCGACAACGCCGGTGGCTTTCGTGGCCATGGCCTGCGTCTTGGCGGCCACGGCCTTGGCCGGCGCCGCTGCTGCCTTGGCCGGAGCAGCCTTTGCCGCCGCTGCCGGAGCCCTGGCCGCTTTCACTGGGGCTGCTGCCTTGGGGGCTGCCGCCTTCGGAGTTGCCTTCTGGGGGGTCGCTGCTTTCGCCATCGTCTTTACCCTTTTCGTCCTTTGTTTCTCACGCGGTCCGGTTCGCGGGACAGTCACCCGCGGACCGCGCCTAGAGCGCCTCGGCGCCCGAAATGATTTCGATCAGTTCCTTGGTGATCTGCGCCTGCCGCTGGCGGTTGTAGGTGATCGATAGCTTGTTGATCATCTCGCCGGCGTTGCGCGTCGCATTGTCCATGGCGCTCATCTTGGCGCCCATTTCGCCGGCGGCGTTTTCGAGCAGCGCCCGGAAAACCTGCACGGAGATGTTGCGCGGGATGAGGTCGGAGAGGATTTCGCCCGGCTCCGGCTCATATTCATAGACGGCGCTGCCGCCATCCACCGCCGCGGCCGGAGCCGAAGCGGTGCTGGCCGGGATGATCTGCTGCGCGGTCGGGATCTGGCTGATCACCGACCTGAACTGCGAGTAGAACAGCGTGCAGATGTCGAAGGCGCCCTCGTTGAAGAGATGGATGACCTTCTTGGCGATCGCATCGGCATTGACGAAGCCGAGCGTCTTGACCTCGCGCAGATCGACACGGTCGATGATCATCGATGCATAGTCGCGGCGCAGGATGTCGAAGCCCTTCTTGCCGACGCAGATGATCTTGACCTGCTTGCCGTCGGTCAGAAGCCGGCGGATGTGATCGCGGGCAAGACGGGCGATCTGCGAATTGAAGCCGCCGCACAGGCCGCGCTCGGCGGTGCAGACCACGAGCAGATGCACGGCGTCCTTGCCGGTGCCCGTCATCAGCGCCGGGGCATCGCCGCCACCGCCGATCGCCTGGGTGATGTTGGCCAGCACGGAACCCATGCGCTCCGAATAGGGGCGCGCCGCTTCCGCCGCCTCTTGCGCACGGCGCAGCTTCGCCGCGGCGACCATCTGCATCGCCTTGGTGATCTTCTGCGTCGCCTTGACCGAGGCGATACGGTTACGAAGGTCTTTTAATGAAGGCATGCTTCAAACCTGATCCCGTCTTGTCTCATCCGGACTGGCGCTTCGCTCAGGCGAAGGTCTTGGCGAAGGCGTCGATCTCGGCCTTGAGCTTGGCGCGCAGATCGTCCGAAAGCGCCTTTTCCTTGCGGATGGCGTCGAGAACGTCCTTGCCCGCCGCACGCATGTGGCTGAGCAGGCCGTGCTCGAACTTGCCGACCTGGTTGACCGGCAGCTTGTCGAGATAGCCGTTGACGCCGGCGAAAATCACCGCGACCTGCTCTTCCGTCTTCAGCGGCGAGAACTGCGGCTGCTTCAGGAGTTCGGTCAGGCGCGATCCGCGGTTGAGCAGGCGCTGCGTGGCGGCGTCGAGATCCGAGCCGAACTGCGCGAAGGCAGCCATTTCGCGGTACTGCGCGAGCTCGCCCTTGATCGAGCCGGCGACCTGCTTCATCGCCTTGATCTGCGCGGCCGAGCCGACGCGGCTGACCGACAGGCCGACGTTGACGGCCGGACGGATGCCCTGGAAGAACAGGTTGGTTTCGAGGAATATCTGGCCGTCGGTGATCGAGATCACGTTGGTCGGGATATAGGCCGACACGTCGTTGGCCTGCGTCTCGATGATCGGCAGGGCGGTCAGCGATCCGCCACCCAGATCGTCGTTGAGCTTGGCGGCGCGCTCGAGCAGGCGCGAGTGCAGGTAGAAGACGTCGCCGGGATAGGCTTCGCGGCCCGGCGGGCGGCGCAGCAACAGCGACATCTGGCGATAGGCGACAGCCTGCTTCGACAGATCGTCATAGCTGATCAGCGCATGCATGCCGTTGTCGCGGAAATATTCGCCCATGGTGCAGCCGGCGAACGGCGCCAGGAACTGCATCGGCGCCGGGTCGGAAGCGGTGGCGGCGATGATGATCGAGTATTCGAGCGCGCCGCGCTCTTCCAGAACCTTGACGAACTGCGCGACGGTCGAACGCTTCTGGCCGACGGCGACGTAGACGCAGTAGAGCTTTTCCTTTTCCGGGCCGTTGTCGTGCACCGACTTCTGGTTGAGCATCGTATCGAGGATGATGGCGGTCTTGCCGGTCTGGCGGTCACCGATGACCAGCTCGCGCTGGCCGCGGCCGACCGGGATCAGCGCGTCGATGGCCTTGAGACCGGTCGACATCGGCTCGTTGACCGATTTGCGCGGAATGATGCCCGGCGCCTTCACGTCGACACGCTTGCGTTCGGTCGCCTTGATCGGCCCCTTGCCGTCGATCGGGTTGCCGAGCGCGTCGACGACGCGGCCGAGCAGGCCGGGGCCGACGGGAACGTCGACGATGGCGCCGGTGCGCTTGACGATGTCGCCTTCCTTGATGTCGCGGTCGGCGCCGAAGATGACGACGCCGACATTGTCGGCTTCGAGGTTGAGCGCCATGCCGCGGATGCCGCCGGGGAACTCGACCATTTCGCCGGCCTGGACATTGTCGAGGCCATAGACGCGGGCGATACCGTCACCGACGGACAGCACCTGTCCGACTTCGGAGACCTCGGCCTCCTTGCCGAAATTCTTGATCTGGTCTTTCAGAATTGCGGAAATTTCCGCGGCGCGGATGTCCATCAGCCGACCTCTTTCAGTGCAAGCTTGAGCGAATTGAGTTTGGTTTTGAGCGACGTATCGATCTGGCGCGAGCCCATCTTGACCACCAGCCCGCCGAGCAGCGACGGATCGACGGTGACGGAAATGGTCACGTCCTTGCCGGCAACGCCCTTCAGCGCCGCCTTAAGTTCGGTCTGCTGGGCCGCAGTCAGCTCATGAGCCGACGTCACCTCGGCGGCAGCCTCGCCACGGTGTTCAGCGGCGATCTGGCGGAATGCCTTGATCATGCCGGGCACCGCGAACAGGCGGCGGTTCTTGGCGACGACGCGCAGGAAATTGCCGGTCAGGCCGGTGATGCCGGCCTTGTCGGCGATCGCCCCGATGGCCTTGGCCTGGTCCTCGCTGGAGAATACCGGGCTGTTGATCAGCCGGGTCAGGTCGGCACTGCCCGCGAGCATGGCCTCGAAACTGGTGAGGTCGGCCTCGACCTTGGCCACGGAATTTGCCTGCGATGCCAGTTCGAACAGCGAACCGGCATAGCGTTCTGCGACACCTGAGATTGGCGATGACGATTGAGCCACGGACCGTCTTTTCTCTTGTCTGACAGGCCGCAGATTGTTGGCGCGAGCAAAAACTCTGGCTAAATCTTTGACCTTACTGCATTTTTCCAAGCACGGAGGCGCGGCTTCCGCTATCCCCGGCCGAAAGTCGATTGCCGTCTAGCACAGGCATTTTAAGACCGCAATGCGTCGTTCCGCATGGTTTTCAGGCACTATTGTCGCATCCGGCGAAAGATCAGCGTCCTGCGCACCTGAATACCCCAGGATTCAGGGCACAAAGCCGAAGGCAAAGGCGAGCGGCAAGGCCGCGAGCGCCAATTCCACCACAATGGAAACCCAATTGAAAGGTGTACTGGCGCCATCCGACATCATCGACAGCAGCCGGCCGAATGCGGTGAACAGCCAGGAAAACCCGAGCGCCATGTAGACCAGGGGCTGCGCGAGCAGGATGCAGCACAGGCCGACTCCGAGATAGAAGCCCGACATGCGGCCGCGCCCCTCGGCGATCGCCGCCGCCTTCTCGGGTTTCGCCTGCAGGCGCAGGATACGGAACGCCAGCCCCGGCGCCAGGAAAAACAGAAGGCCGAGCAGCACGGTGAAGGCCGCGCTCGACCAGGCCAGCCATTCGCCCTGGCTCGTCGGCCATGGAAGCGCAAAATCCATCGTGTCCCCTCGAAATGCCTGTTTTGAAAGTCGCTGACATTCTAGCGAAGGAAAGAGCCGGCGCCAGATGGCTTCAGCCACTTTAGGAGACGCGCATCAACCGAGTGCGAATTCCACCGCCGCCCCGGCATGGATGCGCGTCGTGTCGAAAACCGGGATGTCGAAATCATCCTGGCCGATGAGCATGGTGATCTCGGTGCAGCCCATGATCAGGCTGTCGGCGGCTTCGTCGCGGCGCAAGCGGTTTGCCTCGGCGACATAGGCCGCCTTCGAGGCTTCGGTGACGATGCCCTGACAGAGTTCCTCGTAGATGACACGATGCACCATGTCGCGCCCGGCCGAATCCGGCACCACTGGCGACAGGCCATATTTGTCGGCGAGCCGGCCCTTGTAGAAGTCCTGCTCCATGGTGAACCGCGTTGCCAGCAGCGCCGGCCGCCGCAGGCCGGCCTGCCTGACCGTGGCCGCAGTGGCGTCGGCGATATGGATCAGCGGGATCGACACAGCCGCCTGCACTTGGTCGGCCAGTCTGTGCATGGTGTTGGTGCACAGAAGCAGGCCCTCCGCGCCGCCGGCCTCAAGTTTGTGTGCGGCATCGATCAGCAGCGCACCGGCACCGTCCCAGTCGCCATCATGCTGCCGTTCGGCGATCTCGGCGAAATCGAACGACCAGAGCAGCAGCTTCGCCGAATGCAGACCGCCCAGCCGCTCGCGCACGATCTCGTTGAGCAGGCGGTAGTAGATGGCGGTCGATTCCCAGCTCATACCGCCGAGCAAGCCTAAGGTTTTCATGAGATCTTCCGTTTCTCTCGTCGAGGCAGCTGTAGCTGAATTTGTGTTCCTACAAAAAGCTCTGCGGGTCGATGTCCACCTGCACCCGAACCGAGCCGCGCTGTTTCGGCCCGTTGGCCAGCATGGTGCGGATGAAGCCCTGCATGTCGGCGCGCCGTTCGCCCTGGATCAGCAGGCGGAAGCGATGGCGACCGCCGAGCAACGATAATGGCGCTTCCGCCGGCCCGAGCACGACCAGATCCGGCGCCTCCGGTGCGGAGCGGCGCAGGCCGCGTGCATGGCCTTCCGCTTCCGCCCGCGTCACCGCGCTGACGATGACGCCTGCCAGCCGGCCGAAGGGCGGCAAGGCAGCGCGTTCGCGCTCTGAAATCTCGCGCTGGTAGAAAGACTCGGCATCGCCGGAGACGATCGCCCGCATCACCGGATGGTCGGGCTGGAAGGTCTGCAGCAGGCCAAGGCTCTTCTTGCCGGTGCGGCCGGCACGGCCGGTCACCTGGCTGAGCAGCTGGAAGGTGCGCTCGGCGGCGCGCGGATCGCCATTGGCAAGGCCCAGATCGGCATCGACGACGCCGACCAGCGTCATGTTCGGGAAATTGTGACCCTTGGCGACCAGTTGCGTGCCGATGACGATATCGGCCTCGCCGTTGGCGATAGCCTCCAGTTCCAGCCGCAACCGTCGTACACCCCCCATTATATCCGACGACAGCACGATGGTACGCGCGTCCGGGAAATGCGTGACGACCTCTTCGGCGATGCGCTCGACTCCCGGCCCGCAAGCGACCAGGTGGTCGAGCGTGCCGCATTCGGGGCAGGCTTCCGGACGGCGCTCATTGTGACCGCAGTGATGACACACCAACTGGCCGCGAAAGCGGTGTTCGACCAGCCAGGCCGAGCACACCGGGCAACCGAAGCGATGGCCGCAGACCCGGCACAGCGTCAGCGGCGCATAGCCGCGCCGGTTGAGGAACAGCAGCGACTGTTCCTGCTTCTCCAGCGTCTTGCGCATATGGTCGATCAGCACCGGCGACAGGAAGCCGCCACGGGCCGGCGACGCGCGGCGCATGTCGATCGACTTGAGATCGGGAAGTGCCGCCTCGGCGAAGCGGGCGGAAAGAACAGCCCTGGCGTAGCGGCCCTGGCTTGCGTTGACCCGGCTTTCGACCGACGGCGTCGCCGACGCCAGCACCACCGGAAAGCTGCCAATATGCCCGCGCACGACAGCCATGTCGCGCGCATTGTAGAAGACACGGTCTTCCTGCTTGTAGGCCGGGTCGTGCTCCTCGTCGACCACGATCAGGCCAAGTTCCTTGAACGGCAGGAACAGCGCCGAGCGTGCGCCGGCGACGACACGCACGCCCCCTTCCGCCACTTGCCGCCAGACTTTTTCGCGCATCCTGGGCGGCAGATCGGAATGCCATTCCCCCGGCTTGGCACCGAAGCGCTGCTGGAAGCGTTCGAGGAAAGCATGGGTCAGCGCGATTTCGGGCAGCAGGATCAGCACCTGTTTTCCCTGATCGAGCGCGGCCGCCACCGCCTCGAAATAGACCTCCGTCTTGCCGGACCCGGTGACGCCGTCGAGCAGCGCGACATTGAACGCACCGGCCGCGACATTGGCGCGCAGCATCGACGCGGCGTCGTTCTGGTCCGGCATCAGGTCCGGCACGGCATAGCTTGGGTCGGGTGCGGCCACCACCGGGCGCGGCGGGATCATCACCGTTTCGAACACGCCTTGCGCTTTCAGCCCCTCGATCACCGTCGACGACACGCCGGCGGCATGCGCCAGCCCCGAGCGCGTCCAGGCCAGCCCTCCTTCGGCCGTCTCCAGCACCCGCGTCCTCGCATCCGTCATCCGATCGGGCATGACGAGCGTCCGCTGCAGTCCTTCGATCCAGGGTTCGGGATCGAAAGCTTCCGGCGCACGCAGCAGCATGCGCGCCACCATGCCCGGAGCCGACAGCGTGTATTGCGCCACCCAGTCGACGAAGCGGCGCATGGCGCGATCGATCGGCGGACAGTCGAAAACCTGTTCGATCGGGCGCAATTTCCTGGCATCGACCTGCTCGACCACGCCGTCCCAGACGATGCCCGCGACCTGACGCGGCCCGAGCGGCACGCGCACGATCGAACCCGGCACCACCCGCATGCCGGCCGGCACGGCATAGGTGTAGGGGCGTTCGGCCGGCATCGGCACCAGCACCGGTGCGGCTGCGACAAAGGGCGAATCTTCGATCATGAGGCGTGACCTTGCCCCGACTTTGCTCTAGATCAAAGGGCAACGCTGAACGTGCCTTCGCAGGCGCCACGAAATCGTCAGGAGACCGCCATGAAATTTTTTGCCGACACAGCCGATATCAAGGAAATCCGTGAACTGATCGATCTGGGGTTGCTCGACGGCGTCACCACCAACCCGTCGCTGATCCTGAAATCGGGCGGCAAAATCGCCGAGGTCACCAAGCAGATCTGCGACATCGTCGAAGGCCCGGTTTCCGCGGAAGTCGTGGCGACCGAATACAAGCAGATGATGGCCGAGGCCGAGGTGCTGGCCAAGATCGCACCGAATGTCGCCATCAAGGTGCCGTTGACGCTGGACGGATTGAAGGCCTGCAAGACGATCCGCACCGAGATGAACCGCATGGTCAACGTCACGCTGTGCTTCTCGGCCAACCAGGCGCTGCTCGCCGCCAAGGCAGGCGCCTCCTTCATCTCGCCCTTCGTCGGCCGCATCGACGATACCGGCTCTGACGGCATGGAAGTGATCCAGGAGATCCGTCAGATCTACGACAATTACGATTTCCAGACCGAGATCCTGACCGCTTCCGTGCGCACAGTGAACCACGTGAAGCAGGCGGCGCTCATCGGCGCCGATATCGTCACCGCGCCACCCGCGACCCTGAAGGCGCTGGTCAATCACCCGCTGACCGACAAGGGCCTTGCCGCCTTCCTAGCCGACTGGGCAAAGACCGGCCAGAAAATCGGCTGAGCGAGCTTATGCCCGATACGAAAAAGGCCGGGCAACCGGCCTTTTTATGCGTTGCGGATCAAGGGGCCGATCGATCCGTGCCGTCATCCCCAGGTATGGTTGCCGGCGGGCGCTTGCCCGCCATGATCTCGCGCTTGCCGACATGGTTCGGTGCGCCGACCAGACCCTCCTTCTCCATCCGCTCGACCAGTGAAGCGGCGCGGTTGTAGCCGATGCCAAGGCGGCGCTGGATGTAGGACGTCGAACATTTCTTGTCGCGCAACACCACCTTGACCGCCTCGTCATAGCTGGAATCGCCGTCCTCGGCGGCAACGGCTCCCTTGTCGAAGACCGCTCCCTGGTCATCTTCCTCTTCCTCTTCATCCTCGTCGGCCGTTACGGTCTCCAGATATTCGGGGCGGCCCTGCGCCTTCAAATGCGCCACGACATGCTCGACCTCGGCGTCGGACACAAAGGGGCCGTGCACGCGGGCGATGCGCCCGCCGCCCATCATGTGCAGCATGTCGCCCTGGCCGAGCAGCTGCTCGGCACCCTGCTCGCCCAAAATGGTGCGGCTGTCGATCTTGGAGGTGACCTGGAAGGAGATGCGGGTCGGGAAGTTGGCCTTGATCGTGCCTGTGATGACGTCGACGGAAGGCCGCTGCGTTGCCATGATCAGGTGGATCCCGGCGGCGCGCGCCATCTGCGCCAGGCGCTGGATGGCGCCTTCGATCTCCTTGCCGGCGACCATCATCAGGTCGGCCATCTCGTCGACGATGACGACGATGTAGGGCATCGGCGCGAGGTCGATCTCCTGCTGTTCGAACAGCGGCTCGCCGGTGCCCTTCTCGAAGCCGGCCTGCACGGTCATGACGACCGTCTCGCCCTTGTCGCGGGCAGTGGCGGCACGCTCATTGTAGCCGTCGATGTTGCGCACGCCGAGCCGCGCCATCTTGCGATAGCGGTCTTCCATCTCGCGCACTGCCCATTTGAGCGCGGTAACCGCCTTCTTGGGATCGGTGACGACGGGCGTCAGAAGGTGCGGGATACCGTCGTAAACTGACAGCTCAAGCATCTTCGGGTCGACCATGATCAGCCGGCATTCTTCCGGCTTCAACCGGTAGAGCAGCGACAGGATCATGGTGTTGATGGCGACCGACTTGCCGGACCCGGTGGTGCCGGCGACGAGCAGATGCGGCATTTTCGCCAGCTCGGCGATGACAGGTTCGCCGCCGATCGTCTTGCCAAGGCAAAGCGCCAGCTTGCAGCTGGTCTTGCGGAAGCCCTGCGATTCGATCAGTTCACGGAAATAGACGGTCTCGCGTGTCTCGTTCGGCAGCTCGATGCCGATGACGTTGCGGCCGGGCACCACGGCGACGCGCGCCGAGACCGCCGACATGGAGCGAGCGATATCGTCGGCGAGACCAATCACGCGGGAGGATTTGACGCCGGGCGCCGGTTCGAACTCGTAAAGTGTAACGACCGGGCCGGGGCGAACATGGATGATCTCGCCGCGCACGCCGAAATCCTCCAGCACGCTTTCCAGGAGATCGGCATTCTGCTCGAGCCGCTCCTGCGACATGTAGAAGCCCTGCCCTTCCGGCGGCTGCTGCAGCAGCTCCTCCGAGGGAAGCGCGTAGCCTTCGCCCGTCACCGGCTGCACAACCTTTCCGGCCATGGGCAGCGACGGCGAACGCACGGCGGGAACGGTTTCCTCCACGCGTTGCAAAAGTGGCGCCGGGGCGGCGCTGGCTGCGGCAGGCGCCGTCGCGGCCGTTGTCCGACCCAGCCGGGCGGCTCTGCCCGCCGGGACGGCCGGCTCGACCACCACCTTGTTGGAGTTGGCCGGAAAGACGTCCGGCAGGGCAGGTGGAACCTGGCCAGGAAGGCATTCGATGACACGGAACAAGGCGGTGACATCGGCCACCGCCGGTCCGGAGACATCGGCCCGCGCGGTGGCAACCGGCGGAGCCGGGACCGGTGCACGCGGGACCGGGCTGACTTGGCGGGCCGGCGTCACGTCGACCAGAAGCGGCGCCAGGCCCTCGAAGAAAGCATGATCCGAAAGATAGGGCCGCCGGGCTTTTTCAGCGGGGGCTGCTTTGACCGGCGCGCCATTCCCGACAACGGGCGCCGGGCGCGTGGCCGCCCGTGCCGTTGCTGGCACCTTTAGAGCCGCCGGCGCAACGCCTTGCGCCGTCTCCCCGCTACGCGCCGGCTGAGCGGGCCCGGCCGGTGCCGGTCCGCGATGCATGACGGCCCCAGGACCGACCTCCTGCGTCGGGAGCGCCTGCCGTGCGTCCTGCTCGGCAACGTCGTCCTGCGGTTGGCGGTGCTTTGGCTCATAGTCCGGCGTGCGTGTAAAACGCACATTGGGTGCAAGGAAAAAATACTCTTGCCAGGCCGGGCTTGCGGTGTCGCCACCCTGCGGGAAAGAAGCGCCGGACTGGCGGACATCGACCTTGCCGCGCGGGCCGCCGGAACGCTCTCCTTGGGGGTCATCGGGCGCAGCTGTGTGCAACGAATTGATCCGAGAAAAACGCCTGGCTTCCATGCTCAAGACTCACTGTGAAACGACTGCCGAGCAATAGGGAGCGAGTGGTTAACAGTTGCTTCCCGTCAGCGTCGCTGGAGCGATCGAGACGCATCTTTCGCGGCGAAGCGCTGGGCTGGAAAGCGGGGCGAACCTTGGTCACGGGAAAAACCCGCGGACAGCATTCACATGGCGCCAAAAGCCCAGCTGCCGGCGCGTTTCCGTCGCCCGGACACAGGATCGGGACATCGAGAATGAAAGAGGGCGTTCGGCCCTCTTTGAGACGGCGAACGCGCTAGCTGGCCGCCTTGCCGTGCCGGGCCAGATCCTGGGCGATCGACAGCTGCAGGGCTTCAGCCAGTTCGCGCGCGGCGCGGTTCTCGGCGTCGATCTGCGCCCGGTAGGAGGCAAACTCCTGACGCGGCCTGTCGAAGGACGAGGTGATCGCCCGCTTGCCGACGGCGATCACCGCGCCGGTTTTCACATCGGTCAGCGTGTAGCCCGCGGTCAACGTCACCGAACCGGCGGTCGGCTCGTCCTGATCGGTTCCATTCTGTACCAGCGCCGAGGATTCAACGCCTTCGCTCACGCCGAGGTCGAGGGAATAAAGCGGCGACGCGGGCTCGCCGGCGCCGCGCCCGAACCCGAAGATCAGATTGTTACGCACCTGCTGGGCATAGCGCGTCCGGACCGGCTTGACGGCGATCGATGCCATCTCGGCATTGGCGGTCGAGCCCGTCGACAACGGCGCGCTCGAATAGAGCGGCCGCACCTGACAGGCCGAAATGAGCGCCAGCGAACCGACGAGGCCGGCAAGCGCGATGCGGCGCAGCAGACGGCCCAGCTCTGTCTTTTCCCGATCAGGCAACGACATTGACGATCCTCTGCGGCACGATGATCACCTTGCGCGGAGCCTTACCTTCAAGTGCTTTCTGCACGAAGTCGAGAGCCAAGACCGCTTTTTCGACCGCACCTTGGTCCGCGTCGCGGGCAATTGTCAAATCCCCCCGCTTCTTGCCGTTGACCTGCACCGGATAGGTGACTTCGTTGTCGACGACCAGTGCCGGATCGAAGACCGGCCACGGCCGTTCGGCCACCAGATCGACGCCGCCCAGCGTCTCCCAGCACTCTTCGGCCAGGTGCGGCATCACGGGCGCGATCAGATGCACCATGATCTCGACCGCCTCGCGGCAGGCGCTTTTCAGCGCCGGAACGGCCTTGCCTTCCGCCACTTCGTTGAGCGGGGCTGTCAACGCGTTGGCAAGTTCATAGATGCGAGCAATGGCGCGGTTGAAGGCGAGCTTCTCGATGTCTTCGCCGACCGCCTTCAGGATCTTGTGCGCGGCCTTGGAAACCGCCCCGGCCTCGCCGTCATCGGCCGCCTTGGGCGTGACCCCTGCCAACGTCTCAGCCGCCGTCGACACCAGCCGCCAGATGCGCTGCATGAAGCGATGCGCGCCGGCGGCACCGTCGTCGGTCCACTCGACATCGCGCTCGGGCGGCGAATCCGACAGCATGAACCAGCGCGCCGTGTCGGCGCCGTAGCCATCGGTGATGTCTTCCGGGCTCACCGTGTTCTTCTTCGACTTCGACATCTTCTCGAGCGGGCCGATGGTGACCGCCTCGCCGGTGGCGACCTCGATGGCGCGGCGCTTGCCGTCGACGTCATCCAGACGAACCTCGGTCGGCGCCAGCCAGCGCCCATTCGACGCCGAGCCGACACGGTAGGTTTCGTGAACCACCATGCCTTGCGTGAACAGGCCTTTGAACGGCTCGGCCAGGGCAACATGGCCGGTCTCGCGCATGGCGCGGGTGAAGAAGCGCGAATAGAGCAGATGCAGGATCGCATGCTCGATGCCGCCGATATATTGGTCGACCGCCAGCCACTCGTTCGCTGCCTTGGGATCGGTCGGCTCATGTGCCCAGGGCGCGGTGAAGCGGGCGAAATACCAGGACGAATCGACGAACGTGTCCATCGTGTCGGTTTCGCGCCGCGCGTCCTTGCCGCATTGCGGGCACTTCACATGCCGCCAGGTCGGGTGACGGTCGAGCGGATTGCCTGGCCGGTCGAAATCGACATCGTCGGGCAGCTTGACCGGCAGATCGGCCTTCGGCACCGGCACCACACCGCAATCCTCGCAATGGATCATCGGGATCGGGCAGCCCCAGTAGCGCTGGCGCGAAATGCCCCAGTCGCGCAGGCGGAAATTCACCTTGCGCTCGGCCATTGGCCGGTTGCCGATGGTCTTTTGCTCCAGCAGCCTGGCGACTTCATCGAAAGCGCTGTCCGGCGCCATGCCGTCGAGGAACCGCGAATTGATCATCGCGCCATCGTCGACATAGGCCTCGTCGACGATCTGGAACGTCTTGGGATCGGCGCCGTCAGGCATCACCACCGGCACCACCGGCAGGCCGTATTTGTTGGCGAAGTCGAGGTCGCGCTGGTCATGCGCCGGACAGCCGAAGATGGCGCCAGTGCCGTACTCCATCAGCACGAAATTGGCGACGTAGACAGGCAGCGTCCAGCTGTCGTCGAAGGGATGGACGACGCGGATGCCGGTGTCGAAGCCCTTCTTCTCGGCCGTCTCGAGCGCCGCCACCGAAGTGCCCATATGGCGCACTTCGTCGATGAACTTCGCCAGGGCCGGATTGGTCGCCGCGGCCTTCTTGGCCAGCGGATGATCGGCGGCGATTGCCATGAACGAGGCGCCGAAAATGGTGTCCGGCCTTGTCGTGTAGACTTCCAGCTCATGCTCGCCGGCGATTTCCGAGGCCAGCGGCCAGCGGATCAGCAGGCCTTCCGAACGGCCGATCCAGTTCTGCTGCATCAGCTTCACTTTTTCGGGCCACTCGTCGAGACCGTCCAACGAATCCAGCAAATCCTGGGCAAAGTCGGTGATCTTGAAGAACCATTGCGTCAGCTCGCGCTGTTCAACCAGCGCGCCGGAGCGCCAGCCGCGCCCGTCGATGACCTGCTCGTTGGCGAGCACCGTCATGTCCTCCGGATCCCAGTTGACCTTGGAGGATTTGCGCGTCACCAGCCCCTTCTCGACGAAGTCGAGGAACAGCATCTGCTGGCGGTGGTAGTAATCGACGTCGCAGGTGGCGAATTCGCGCGCCCAGTCCAGCGACAGGCCCATTACCTTGAGCTGCTCGCGCATGGCGGCGATGTTCTGGTAGGTCCATTCCTTGGGATGCACCTTGTTCTGCATCGCGGCGTTCTCAGCCGGCATGCCGAAGGCATCCCAGCCCATCGGATGCAGCACGTTGAAACCCTTGGCGCGCTTGTAGCGGGCCACCACGTCGCCCATCGTGTAATTGCGGGTATGGCCGATATGGATGCGCCCCGACGGATAGGGGAACATTTCCAGCACGTAGTATTTCGGACGCGGATCGTCATTATGCGCTTCGAAAAGCTTCTTCTCGGCCCAGGCCTTCTGCCATTTGGGTTCTGACGCGCGCGGGTTGTATCGTTCGGTTGCCATGGGAGGTTTTTCACTTAAAAGCATACGGACTGCGGGCAAGAGCCCGGCAGTTCATGAAATGTGGTCCGGGTGTTCACCATGGTTTGGCAAACCCGTCAACCATATGGGCATCGCGGCTGACAAAAACGCGGGTCAAAACAGCAGGATTTGCATATGGGCGACACCGTTCAGCAGTTTTTCGCGGTCAAGGCGAAGATCGCCGCCGCCGAGCGGGAGGCCGGCCGTAAAGCCGGCGCGGTGACGCTGGTGGCAGTCTCCAAGACCTTCGACGCCGCCGACATAGGCCCGGTCATCGAGGCCGGCCAGCGCGTCTTCGGCGAAAACCGCGTGCAGGAAGCGCAAGGCAAATGGCCTGACCTGAAGGAAGCTTTCCCCGACATCGAACTGCACCTGATCGGTCCGCTGCAGTCGAACAAGGCGAGGGAAGCGGTGGCTCTGTTCGAGGTCATCGAGACGGTCGACCGCGACAAGATCGCCGCGGAGCTCGCCAAGGAAATTGTCCGGCAAGGCCGTGCGCCAAAACTCTATGTCCAGGTGAACACCGGTTCCGAACCGCAGAAAGCCGGGATCGAACCGAGCGAGGCGGTCGCCTTCGTCAGACGCTGCCGGGAAGTGCACGGCCTCGGCATCGAAGGCCTGATGTGCATCCCGCCGGCGGACGAGAACCCCGGCCCCCACTTCGCCTTGTTGGAGAAACTCGGCAAGGAAGCCGGGGTCGCCAAACTGTCGATGGGCATGTCCGGCGACTTCGAGACCGCGATCGCCTTTGGCGCCACCAGCGTCAGGGTCGGTTCGGCGATTTTTGGAAGCCGGTAGTCCGAATTTCCAGCTTGCCGTGCATATCGCTGGGCCTGATCCAGAAGCACCATTATGCCAGTGCTTGAAACGAAACGTGCCGTTCCTATTTGCCTTGATGTCACCGCACATCCTCCTGGAGTCTCACGATGCGTTACAATCAGCTTGGAAACACGGGGCTATTCGTCTCCGAACTTTGCCTCGGCACCATGACCTTCGGCGCCGCCGGCCAGAACGCCCAATGGGGCCTGATCGCCAGCCTCGACCAGAAGGGCGTCAACGAGATCGTCGGCCGCTCGATCGCCGCCGGCGTCAACTTCTTCGACACGGCCGACGTCTATTCCGTCGGCGAGTCCGAACGCCTGCTTGGTCAGTCGCTTAGGGATCTCGGTGTTGCCCGGTCAAACGTGGTCATCGCCACCAAGGTCCACGGCGCCATGGGTGAGGGACCAAACCAGCGCGGCTCCTCGCGCGGCCATATCATGGATTCGGTCGACGCCAGCTTGGAGCGGCTGCAGCTCGACCATATCGATCTCTATCAGTTGCACGGCACCGATGCGGTGACGCCGATCGACGAGACGCTGCGGGCACTTGATGATCTCGTCTCCAGCGGCAAGGTCCGCTATGTCGGTGTCTCCAACTGGCAGGCTTGGCGCATCGCCAAGGCGCTCGGCATCGCCGACCGCAAGGGCTTTGCCCGCTTCGAGACCGTCCAGTCCTATTATTCGATCGCCGGCCGCGACCTCGAACGCGAGATCGTGCCGCTGATCAACGAGGAGAAGCTCGGCCTGATGGTGTGGTCGCCGATGGCTGGCGGGCTGCTGTCCGGCAAATACGGGCCCGGCGCGCCGGGCAATGGCGAGGGCCGCCGCGCGTCCTTCAACTTCCCGCCGGTCAACGAGGACCGTGCCTGGGCGGCGGTCGCCGTCATGCGCGAGGTCGCCGAGAAGCATGATGTCGGCGTCGCGACCGTGGCGCTCGGCTATGTCCTGGCAAAGCCTTTCGTGATGAGCGTAATTATCGGCGCCAGCCGCATGGACCAGCTCGAGCAGAACCTTGCCGCCACCAGCCTCAAGCTCGATGCCGACGATCTCGCCAGACTTGACGAAGTGAGCGCACTACCCGCCGAATATCCCGGCTGGATGGTCGAACGCCAGGGCGCCGGCCGTCGTCCGGGGCCTTTCGTGCCGAAGGCATAGCGCGTACCGCTGGCAAGTCGGTCCTTCAACGCCGCGCGTCTCATCGACGCGCGGCGTTGATTACAGCCGAACGGTCTCGGCAAGAAAGTCGAGAAAGGCCCGCACACGTGCCGGCAGGTGTTTGCCCTGGCCGACATAGACGGCATGCGTCGGCTCTTCGTCGCCGGGGTTGAAATCTTCCAGCAGCGGCACCAGCCGGCCGGCGGCGATGTCGGGCTCGACATGCCAGCGCGCCAGTCGGGCAATGCCGGCCCCGGCGACGGTCGTTTGGCGCATCGCCTCGCCATCGGTCAATGCCAGGTTTCCGACAACCGGGGTGATCACCGGCGCGCCTGCCGTATCGATAAAAGGCCAGCCGTCGACATGCCGCGCGAAACTGAAGGCGAGCATGTTGTGACGCCCGAGATCGGACAGCGTGCGCGGCGTGCCATGTGCTTCGAGATAGGAAGGTGCCGCGACCACCACCATTCGGCTTTGACCGAGCTTGCGCGCCACCAGCCTCGATTCGCGCAGCGGCCCGGCGCGGATCGCGACATCGGCCCGCTCTTCCAGCAGGTCGATCACGCTGTCGGTCAGCACAGCCTCGACGAAAATTTCGGGATAGCGCTCCAGAAAGCGCGGCAGCAGTTCCATCAGCCGGTGTTGGCCGAACGGCACGTAGCTGTTAACTCTCAGCCTGCCGCGCGGCGCGGCTCCTGCCGCCGCTTCACGCTCGGCCTTATCCATGTCGGCGAGCACGCGCACGCCGCTGTCGTAGAACGCCGTCCCTTCCGGCGTGAGCTGGAGCTTGCGCGTCGAGCGGCTGACAAGCCGCGCCCCAAGCCGGGTTTCGAGCCGTGCTATCAGCTTGCTCACCGCCGATGGCGTCATCCGCAGCCGCCGCGCCGCGGCCGAAAAACTGCCCGCCTCGACGACGCGCACGAAGACTTCGATCTCGCCGGAACGGTTGACGTCGGGCCTGGCCATCTGTGAATCTATTTCACAAGAAGTATGCCTTGGGCAAGTCTGGTTCACAGCATCGCGGATCACGATCTTCCGGGCCGGGGCGCGGACTGAGCGTCCTTCGCCGACAGATGGGACCAATCGCCATGCCTCTTGCTCTTTATGCCCTCGCCGCCGGTGCTTTTGGCATCGGTGTTACCGAATTCGTCATCATGGGCCTGCTCATCGATGTCAGCAAAGACCTCGGCGTGTCGATCTCCGCCGCCGGCCAATTGATCTCTGCCTATGCGCTCGGTGTGGTCATCGGTGCACCCTTGTTGACCATCGCCACGGGCAACTGGCCGCGCAAAACCGTGTTGCTGGCGCTGATGGCGATCTTCACGATTGGCAACCTCGCTTGTGCGCTGGCGCCCGATTACTGGACACTGATGGGTGCCCGCATCATCACCGCCTTCGCCCATGGCACGTTCTTTGGCGTCGGCTCGATCGTCGCCACTGGTCTGGTCGCGCCCAACAGGAAGGCTTCGGCGATCGCGCTGATGTTCACCGGCCTGACCATCGCCAACATCCTAGGCGTGCCCTTTGGCACCTGGCTCGGCCAGGCCTTTGGCTGGCGTGCGACCTTCTGGGCGGTGACCGCCGTCGGCCTCGCGGCCTTCGCCGTCATCCTGGCCCTGGTGCCGCGCGGCCAGGCAGCGCCAGAGAAGAGCGATCTGCGCGCCGATCTCGCCGTGCTGCGCCGCACGCCCGTCCTGCTCGGCCTCGCCACCACGGTGCTCGGCTATGCCGGCGTCTTCGCCGTCTTCACCTACATCGCCCCGTTGCTCACCGAGATCAGTGGCTTCAGCGAAGCCGCCGTATCGCCGATCCTGCTCGTCTTTGGCGGCGGTCTCATCGCCGGCAATCTCGCCGGCGGCAAGGTCGCCGACCGCTGGCTGGTGCCGGCGGTGCTCGGCAGCCTCGTGGTGCTGGCGCTGGTGCTTGCCACGATGAGCTTCGCCATCCACAGCCAGGTCATGGCCGTGATCTATGTCGGCCTGCTCGGTGCCGCCGCCTTCGCCACAGTGGCGCCGCTGCAGATGTGGGTGCTGGAAAAGGCGCAAGGCGCCGGCCAGAGCCTGGCCTCATCGTTCAACATCGCCGCCTTCAATCTCGGCAATGCGGCCGGCGCCTGGCTTGGCGGCGCGGTCATCGCCCATGGCCTTGGACTGGGTTCGCTTACCTGGGTTGCCGCCCTGCTGCCGCTCGCGGCGCTCGCCGTGGCCGGACTGGCGCTGCGCCTTGACGGTGGCACCACATCAGGTGCGCCTGTCTCCGTCCGGTCGTGACGCCAGCCGACACCCGAATCCTCTCGACCTCTTCACAAACCACCAGGAGCAAGAAAATGGACTATCGACGTCTCGGCGCATCGGGCCTGAAAGTCCCGGTGCTTTCATTCGGCGCGGGCACCTTCGGCGGCTCCGGCCCGCTGTTCGGCGCCTGGGGCAACAGCGACGCGCAGGAAGCGCGGCGGCTGATCGACATCTGTCTCGAGGCCGGCGTCAACCTGTTCGACACGGCGGACGTCTATTCGAACGGCGCCTCGGAGGAGGTGCTCGGCGAAGCGATCAAGGGCCGTCGCGATGCGGTGCTGATCTCGACCAAGACAGCGCTGCCGATGGGCGACGGGCCGGGCGACTACGGCTCCTCGCGCTCGCGGCTGATCAAGTCGGTCGACGCCGCGCTGAAGCGCCTCGGCACCGACTATATCGACCTGCTGCAACTGCACGCCTTCGATGCCGGCACGCCGATCGAGGAAGTGCTGTCGACGCTGGATGACCTCGTTGGCTCCGGCAAGCTGCGCTATGTCGGCGCCTCCAACTTCTCCGGCTGGCAGGTGATGAAGTCGCTCGGCTTGGCGGAGAAGCACGGCTATCCCCGCTATGCCGCGCATCAGGTCTACTATTCGCTGCTCGGCCGCGACTACGAATGGGAGCTGATGCCGCTCGGCCTCGACCAGGGCGTCGGCGCGCTGGTGTGGAGCCCGCTCGGCTGGGGCCGCCTGACCGGCAAGATCCGCCGTGGCCAGCCTCTGCCGGAAAAGAGCAGGCTGCACGAGACGGCTGATTTCGGGCCGCCGGTCGGGGACGAGCACCTCTATCGGGTCATGGATGAGCTCGACGCGGTGGCGCAGGAAACCGGCAAGACCGTGCCGCAGATCGCCATCAACTGGCTGCTGCGGCGCCCGACCGTTTCCTCCGTTATCATCGGCGCCCGCAACGAGGAGCAGCTGCGCCAAAACCTTGGCGCCGTCGGCTGGGCGCTGACACCGGAGCAGGTGAAGAAGCTCGATGCCGCAAGCGAAGTCACCGCGCCCTACCCGTACTTCCCCTACCGGCGTCAGGAAGGCTTCGCCCGGCTGAACCCGCCGGCGGTGTGAGCCGCGCTGGCGTTGAAGCTGCCAATCTCCCCCCTGGCGGGGGAGATCAGCTGTATCACCGCTCAATGCAGCACGAACTCCCCATCCACCTTGCGCCATTCATTCGGCGCGATCAGCTTCTGGTGCGTGTAGACCACCGAATGCAGTGGCCCGTCGAGCTTGGCTTTCCAGAATTCGATGAACCGGATCAGCACCGGAAACTTCGGAGCGATGTCGTAGTCCTGCCAGACGAAGCTCTGCAAGAGATGCGGGTGGTCGGGAAAATGATAAAGAATCTTGGCCGTGGTCAGACCGTAGCCTTTGAGCATCAGGTCCATTTCAAGATGGTCGCGCATTATGGTCCCCTTGGGTGGTCCCCTGGTTGATTCTCCTTTCCTCCCAGCTGCCAATTGTGCGCGCCGGTACTTAACTGTCTATTGATTTTTGTTGGTCTCAAAGGGAACTTCTCGGGTAAAAACATGCGGTTAGCAGCGAACCACGTCGAGTGCTGACAGTTCCGGAAAGCGCCCCTGCGGCATCCCGCCGCGCGAATCCAACGTCTAATGTTGCCGTCGCGACGGAACTGGTAATAATGCCGCCGAATTCGCGGCTGCGTCGCCGCGATCCCGCGGGCGTTTCAAGCCGGCGGACTGGTTCGGGAGGAAAGCCAAGAAATGTCCGAGGTTCATGTCCATCGCGTCCAGCCGGCGTGGAAGAAGAACGCCCTGATCGACAATGACACCTACCTCAAATGGTATGCCGACAGCGTGAAGAACCCGGACAAGTTCTGGGGCAAGCACGGCAAGCGCATCGATTGGTTCAAGCCCTTCTCCAAGGTCAAGAACACCTCCTTCGACGGCAAGGTCTCGATCAAGTGGTTCGAGGATGGCCAGACCAATGTCTCGTACAATTGCATCGACCGCCACCTGAAGAAGCGCGGCGACCAGACCGCCATCATCTGGGAAGGCGACAACCCCTACGACGACAAGAAAATCACCTACAACGAACTCTACGGGCACGTCTGCCGGCTCGCCAATGTGATGAAGAAGCACGGCGTCAAGAAAGGCGACCGCGTCACCATCTACATGCCGATGATCCCGGAGGCGGCCTACGCGATGCTGGCCTGCACGCGTATCGGCGCTATCCATTCGGTCGTCTTCGGCGGCTTTTCGCCGGACGCCTTGGCCGGTCGCATCGTCGATTGCGAATCGACCTTCGTCATCACCGCCGATGAGGGTCTGCGCGGCGGCAAACCCATTCAGCTCAAGGAAAACACCGACAAGGCGATCGACATCGCCGCCAAGCACCATGTCAAGGTCAAGACCGTTGTGGTCGTGCGCCGCACCGGCGGCAAGATCGGCTGGGCGCCGGGACGCGATGTCTGGTATCACGACGAAGTCGCGACGGTTAAGTCTGATTGCAAGCCGGAGAAGATGAAGGCGGAGGATCCGCTGTTCATCCTCTACACGTCGGGCTCGACCGGCAAGCCGAAAGGCGTGCTGCATACCACCGCCGGCTACCTCGTCTATGTCTCGATGACGCACCAATATGTCTTCGACTATCATGACGGCGACATCTACTGGTGCACCGCAGATGTCGGCTGGGTAACCGGCCACAGCTACATCGTCTACGGGCCGCTCGCCAACGGCGCCACCACGCTGATGTTCGAAGGCGTGCCGAACTACCCCTCTCAGTCGCGCTTCTGGGAAGTCATCGACAAGCACAAGGTCAACATCTTCTACACCGCGCCGACGGCGCTGCGCGCGCTAATGGGTGCCGGCGACGCGCATGTGAAGAAGACCTCTCGCAAGTCGCTGCGCGTGCTGGGCTCGGTCGGCGAGCCGATCAACCCGGAAGCATGGGAGTGGTATTTCAACGTCGTCGGCGACGGCAGGGTCCCGATCGTCGATACATGGTGGCAGACCGAGACCGGCGGCATCCTGATCACGCCGCTGCCTGGCGCCACCGACCTCAAGGCGGGTTCGGCGACACGGCCCTTCTTCGGCATCAAGCCGCAGCTGGTCGATAGCGAGGGCAAGGTGGTGGACGGTGCGGCCGACGGCAACCTCTGCATCACCGATTCCTGGCCCGGCCAGATGCGCACCGTCTATGGCGATCACGACCGTTTCGTGCAGACCTATTTCTCCGCCTACAAAGGAAAATACTTCACCGGTGACGGCTGCCGCCGCGACGCCGATGGCTACTACTGGATCACCGGCCGCGTCGACGACGTCATCAACGTCTCCGGCCACCGCATGGGCACGGCCGAGGTCGAATCGGCCCTGGTCAGCCATGACAAGGTTTCCGAGGCCGCCGTCGTCGGCTATCCCCATGATATCAAGGGCCAAGGCATCTATTGCTACGTCACCCTGATGGCCGGCGGGCAGCCGAGCGAGGATCTGCGCAAGGAGCTTGTCGCCCATGTCCGCAAGGAGATTGGCGCCATCGCCACGCCGGACAAGATCCAGTTCGCGCCCGGCCTGCCCAAGACGCGTTCGGGCAAGATCATGCGCCGCATCCTGCGCAAGATCGCCGAGGATGATTTTTCCGCACTCGGCGACACCTCGACGCTTGCCGATCCGGCCGTGGTCGACGACCTCGTTGCCAACAGGCAGAACAAGAAGGGCTGATGCGGGAAGATGCGGTATTGGGCACCGTCACTCAGTTGTGGCGCTATCCGGCAAGTTCGCTCGCCGGCGAGCGCCGGGACACCATCCTGGTTGGACCGGCTGGGATCGAGGGCGACCGCCTGTTCGGCCTTGTCGATGCTTCGGACAATGAGATCGCCCGGCCGGATCGCGACGTGAAATGGCACAAGGTGCCGCGCATCCGCACCCGGCTGAGCCGCGACAGCGAACTGGAAATCGCCGTCCCCGATGGCGACTGGCTCGCCGCCCCCGGCCCCGAATGCGACCGCGCCGTGTCGGCCTATCTCGGCTTCGGCGCGTCGATCCGACCGTTCCACGGGGAGAGCGCGGCCGGCTACGCCGGGCCGCTGACCGCGGAGCGCTACCGCAAGGCGCCGATCCATCTCCTGACCACGGCCTCGCTGGCACGGCTGAAGGCGCTCCATCCGGAGGGGGCCGCCGATCCGCGCCGTTTCCGTCCCAACATCGTCGTCGACATGGCCTCGGTCGACGGCTCGTTTCCCGAAACCGAATGGATCGGCAAGAAGCTCGCCATCGGCGACCTCGTCCTGACCGTCTCCGAGCCGTGCCGGCGCTGCGGCTTCACCATCATCGCCCAGGATGGTTTCGACGATGATCCGGGCATCCTGCGCAATCTGGTCCGCCACAACGCCCACAATCTCGGCGTCTACTGCACCGTCGACCGGCCCGGCCGGGTCGGGATCGGCGCGCCGATGCGGTTCGTCTGACCTTCCGGCCCAAGCCTATCGATAGAGATCCGCCCGCGTCGGTGGCAGGCCGCTCGGGCCTCGCGCGCGTTTGGTGGCGACAGTCTGGAATATCTGCGCCGAGGCGCGTTCGAAGGTGATGGAGCAGCCGCTCAGATAAAGCAGCCACAGCCGCGCCTTGGCTTCGCCGACCTCGGCGATCGCCTCGTCGAACCGCGCCTGCAGACGCTCGGCCCACAGCCTGCAGGTGCGGGCATAGTGCTCGCGCAAATTCTCGACATCATAGACGAGGAAGCCGTGTGCTTCGAGATTGCTTGATGTCATGCCGATCGTGTCGAGTTCGCCACCCGGGAAGATGTATTTGATCAGCGCCTTGTATTCCGGCCCCTTGCGCAGGGTCTTCTTGACGTCGCCCTTGCTGCGCCTGGTGATGGCGTGATGCAGATAGATGCCGCCCGGTTTCAGCAGCCGGTGGACAGCGGAGAAATAAGCGGCATGGTTTGCCAGGCCCAGATGCTCGAACATGCCGATGGACGATATCTTGTCGAAGGTGCCGGTGAGCTCCGCATAGGACTTTATCTCGATGGTGATCTTGTCCTCCAGACCCTCGGCGCGAATGCGCTCGCGCGCTAGTGAGGTCTGGGCTTGCGACAGCGAGACGCCGTGTCCGACGACACCATAGTTTTTCGCGGCGTGGATCAGCATCGCGCCCCAGCCGCAGCCGATATCGAGCAATCTTTCGCCGGGCTTCAGCCGAAGCTTGCGGCAGATATGGTCGAGCTTGTCGACCTGCGCCTCGTCGATGCCGTTTGCGAAATCCTGGAAATACCCGCAGCTATAGACCATGCGCTCGTCGAGAAAGAGCCCGTAAAAGGCATTCGAGATGTCATAGTGATGCTGGATCGCCTCCTTGCTGGAGCCGCTGACGAACGGGTTGCGCCCCGCGAGATCGACCCGCGACGCCATCTGCTTTCTCGAAAACAGCACCGCCGGCAAGTCACGCAGAAGCGCCCGTTTGGGCAACGCCTTCAGCTTCGACCGCAGCTTGCCCGTCGAAGGCAGGGCATAGAAATCGAACAGCGATCCGTCCTCGATGTCGACTGCCTTGGAAATCCACATCTCGATAAGGGTCGACAGGGACGGTCGGCGAACGATCTGCCAGACAATATCGTGGTCGTTGATGATCAGCACGGGGCCGGTGGCGGGGCCGATCCGCTCGCCGGTCCACAGCCTGACCGCGAAGCCGGGCTTGACCGCCTCGACTACCGTTCGAACGATGCGCGCAGCTCTTTCGGTGGCGTCCATGCTCTTCCTCGCGGTCGATGACGCGATGTTGTCCTTTTGGGCCGCGGATCGCAAGCACGTCACGCTTTTTCCACCCGGCATCTTGTCATTTGCTGCAACGCACCCCATCATGAGTGTGTGTTCAACAAATCGAAAGGAGGTGATCCGATGTCGAGTGATTTCGTTTTCCAGAACGTGGGCTCAGCGGATTGCACTTTCGGGAAGCAGTCTTCCCGTTAAGGCGCGAGATGCGCGGTCGGTGACGTAAGCGTCACCACCATTGAGCCGCGCCATGGACGGAAACACGGAAGGCCGCCGGCTTCGAAAGAAGCGGCGGCCTTTTCCTTTTTACGGTCTATTGGGTCAGTACGACCTTTTCGGTGTTGCGGATGATTTCCTGAAAGGCATTATCCAATTCCAGCCCGGTGGACACCTCGAAATAATGTCTCTCGGCGGCGGAGGCGTCTTTCGAAGAACAATCCTTTAGCACCGCCTTTGCCTGATCCCTCTCGGTTGCCGACATATCCTTATCGTTGAGGTCGAAGCCGATGGTGAAAATCTCGATGTCGTCATTTTTCATATTGTCGCACAGCGTTTCAGCATTGCCGCGCGCAAGATTGCCCTGGCTGTTGTATCTCCCAGCAACACCCGCGAAGGCGGTATTGAACTGGCCATCGGTCATCAGGATCGCAACCTTGGCGACCTTCTTCGCATCGGCGTTCGAAGCGCCGTTGCCGAGACCGGCATTCTCGATCGCAGCGCGCCATTGCGGCGACAGCATATAATAGGTCCACTGAATGGCGATCGCGCCGGCCGTATAACCATCGGCCTGGAAGTCGTCGATCGAATCAAGCAATGCCTCCGAATCCGCGGTCAGCGGGATCACTTGCGCGTCAGGACACTTGTTCATTCCCTGGTCGCTGAGATGATCGTCCCGATTTACCAGGGCATAATATTTCTTGCCGTTCCTGTCTGTGCGAACCGTGTCTGGGCCATCGGCGCTCAAGTCGGCATCGCCGTTCTTATTCTTGCGCTCGGTAGCGCAATTATCCGGGTGTGGCATGGCCGCCCCAACAATGGAGACGTAGTCGCTGAAGGACGGCAGCAGATTTTTGCCCGTCTTGGCAACGAGAAGCGAACTGCCGGCGACGGGTGGTAGTTCAGAACTCCCTTGCTTCTCGGCATAGACGTTTTCGGCCAGTTTTCCAGCGTTCACGCCAGATGCATAGGGCACAATCGCGACACGGACGCGGGGGTTCTTCGGGTCTTGGTTCTCGAGCATCGTCTTGACGGCGTTCGTCGCGGCGACTTTCAGATCGCCGATCTTGTTGACGTTGCCCCGCCTGGCCATCGATCCCGTTATGTCGAGCATCATGGCTACCTCTATCTGCTTGTCGGAATAGAGCGCTGTGGTGGAAGCGCCGACGCGCTGCATGTCACCGGTGCTGAACAACGGGAAATAGAGGCCGACATCGACGTGGGCATCCGCCCGGACCGTGTTGGCGGTCCTGTCGACGATCAGCTTGTCGAGCACGATCTGGCCAGCGTGCAGAATGCCCGCCGCGCCGTTGGCGTCGAGAAAGGCCTGCACGGATTTGTTTGCGTCGGCCTCCTTGCTGGCGCCGGTGGTCAGGTCACGTGCCGTCGATGTCACGGCCGCGTCGAGCACGCCCTGCAGGCTCGATCTGGCGTTGTAGAGTTGCGTGATATTGACCGAGAAGCCTGCGGCCAGCGCCAAGACCGAGGCAGCAAAGCCGAACAGGACCGCGAAATTTCCACTGCGGTCCCTGGCGAAGCCGCCGACCGCGTGAACAAGACCCCCGTAATTCCGCATCCAACAGCCTCCACTTGCCTCGGCCTCGTCGCCGCATCGGGGGCAATGCAGGATTCCAGCCGGAACGGGAGGCTACCCGATCCGCGATCGGGAATTCACCAGCAGAACATTGCTTTTATTGGATTTTCACGGGGTAAGAAGGTGAACGGTCGGTAAACGTCAGCGTGTATCCGCGCGCACCTTTACCGGACGCTTACCATGCCCATAGCGAAGTGCTGGTCCGGTGTCCGGCGACGTCTTGTTGCGGCACAGCATCTCTGTCCCGAAGCGGGCCAACTGTCCCAGGATTGCGAAGCATGTCGAGGCACAAACCCGGCCAGGTGTGTTGAGATTCAGGTCAGGCCAAGCCATTTGCAGCCCGGCCTCACCTGAATATCAACGCAGCTAGGCCAGCATCCGCGCGCTGACCGTCCTGTCGATGCCGTGATAGGGTGGATTGAACAGCCTGCCTTCCTGTTCGTAGGTCCATACCTTGAACAAGCTCAGCCGGTGCGGGCCGAAACTGTGCAGCAAGGGAACGTCGGTGGCGTCGCGGCCGCGCGCAATGACGACGCGACCGGTCCTCGGCCGGTTGTGGCGCGGGTCGAATGTATACCACTTGCCGTCCAGGAAGGCTTCCATCCAGGCCGAGAAATCCATCGGCGCGGGATCCGCCGGCACGCCGATATCGCCGAGGTAGCCGTTCACGTAGCGCGCCGGAATGTTCATGCAGCGGCAGAGCGTGATCGCCAGATGGGCAAAGTCTCGGCACACCCCGACACGTTCCTCGTGCGCTTGCGCGGCGGTGCGGGTCGAACGGGCATAGCCGTAGCCGAAGGACAGGCGGTTATGGACATAGTCGACGATCGCCTGCACCCGCGCCCAGCCGGAAGGAAGATGGCCGAAGAGCTGCCAGGCAAGGTTACTCAGATGATCCGTCTCGCAATAGCGGCTGCCCAGGAGATAGAACAGCACCTCGTCGGGCAGCTCGGCGACGGGCATTTCCCGGGCCAGCGTATTGACCTCATCCGTCTCGCCGCTGTCCTCCACGACCGCGTCATAAAGGATGCGAAAGCCGCCGGCCGGCGCCGTGAAGCGGCGGCAGGCATTGCCGTGCAGGTCATGATAGAGTCTGGTCGGCACCGAAGGCGAGGTCAGGACACGCGTCTGCCGCTTGATGTCGGCCTGCCTGTCCTTGTGAATCTCGAGCAGCGAAATCACCGGAGTGGCCTCGGCGCATTCGATGGCAATCTCATAGCCGAGGCGTATCAGCATGGGCATCGTCCCTTGGTTCGCGGGGTGGGAATTGTACGTTTGAAACGTTGCAAGGTGACGGTGGTTCCCTGGATCGCGTCCCAAATGCGCTCCCGCGCCCTTCCCCAAATGCGCTCGCGCGCCTTTCCATGTCAGCGCCTTGGCGTTACGGTTGCGTCCTCCCTCGACCCCTCCCCCACACTTCAAGGAAAATCATGTTTGCTGGCAGAAAATTCGCCGCCTTCCTCTTCGATATGGACGGCACGCTCATCAATTCCATCGCCTCGGCGGAGCGGGTCTGGGGCGATTGGGCGCGGCGCCACGACCTCGATGTCGCGGCCTTCCTGCCGACGATCCACGGCGTACGGGCGATCGAGACCATCACCGCCCTGGCGCTTCCGGGCGTCGACCCGGGACACGAAGCGGATCTGCTGCTGAAGGCCGAGGCCGACGATCTCGACGGCATCGTCCAGATCGCCGGCGCCGTGGCATTCCTCAATTCCCTGCCGCCGGAGCGCTGGGCGATCGTAACCTCGGCGCCACGCTCGTTGGCGCTTGCACGCATGAAGGTCGCCGGCATTCCCGTCCCCGCGGTCCTCGTCGCGGCGGAGGACGTTTCCCGCGGCAAGCCGGCGCCAGATTGCTTCCAGCTCGGCGCAAGACGCCTTGGCTTCGACGCGCGCGATTGCCTGGTGTTCGAGGACGCCCCGGCCGGCATCGCGGCGGCGGAGGCGGCGGGCGCTTCGGTCATGGTGATCAACGCCACGCACCAGCACCCCCTGGCAACACAGCACGCCGCGATATCAGGTTATGACGCAATCGGCATCACCGTCGACGAGCGAGGCTGGGTTGCGCTCGAGCCGCAGCGCAACGCTGCTTGAGATCAGTCGCTAGAAATCACTGGTCAGGCCTTTGACCTCCCAGTCACCATAGCGGCCGGGCTCCTTGCCGCCACGGCCGCCGATCTCCCGCGGAAGTGCTGCTTCCTTGCGGCGGTAGTCCTGCCGCCTTGCCTCGGCTTCCTGCAGCGCGCGGCGGGCGGCGGGCGTCAGCTCCCGTGGCGGCGTGCCATCGTCCGGGCCGGGCGGCGTTTTACTGGTTTCGTCGTTCATGCGATATTTCCAGTGGATTGAAACGGGAACGGGCGTTTCCCATCATATAGCGATGACCTCACGAGGATCGAGCCTTTTTCACCACCATCCGGACAGGAGCAGACGATGAACACCATTCGCACCGCCATGCTTCTCGCCGCCATGACGGCGCTGTTCATGGGCGTCGGTTTTTTGATCGGCGGTTCGGGCGGCATGATGATCGCGTTGGTCATTGCCGCCGGCACCAATTTGTTCAGCTACTGGAACGCCGACAAGATGGTGCTGTCGATGAATCGCGCCGTCGAGGTCGACGAGAAAAACGCGCCGGAATATTACGCCATCGTCCAGGCGCTGGCCAAACAGGCCGGCCTGCCGATGCCCAGGACCTATCTGATCGACAATCCGCAACCGAATGCCTTTGCCACCGGCCGCAATCCGCAGAACGCGGCGGTCGCCGCCTCCACCGGCCTGCTGCAGCGGCTGACCCATGAGGAGGTCGCCGCCGTGATGGCGCATGAGCTCGCCCACGTCCAGCACCGCGACACGCTGACCATGACCATCGTCGCCACCTTTGCCGGCGCCATCTCGATGCTCGGCAATTTCGCCTTTTTCCTCGGCGGCAGCCGCGAAAACAACAATCCGTTCGGCTTTGTCGGCGTGCTGGCGGCGATGATCGTGGCGCCCTTCGCCGCCATGATCGTGCAGATGGCGGTCAGCCGTACTCGCGAGTACGAGGCCGACCGGCGCGGCGCCGAAATCTGTGGACACCCGCTGTGGCTGGCCTCCGCGCTTGACAAGATCGCCCGCGGGGCCGAACGCATTCCCAATCCCGATGCCGAGCGCAATCCGGCGATGGCGCATCTCTTCATCATCAACCCCCTGCATGGCGAGCGCATGGACAGTCTGTTCTCCACCCATCCGAGCACCGACAACCGCATCGCCGCGCTGCAGGCGATGGCACAGCGGATGGGCGAAGGCACTCCGCCAGCCACGCAGCGCCAAGCGCCGATGTCAACGCAGGCTGACGAGCCGGAGATGACCGGACCGTGGGGCAAGCCAACCGCGCCGGAACGGGCGGCCGAGCCGGCCAGCCCAAAATCCAATCCGTGGGGTCGCAATCCGACCGGGCCCAAGGGCCGGTGGTCGTGAGCGTCGCGGGCAGGGCACCTCGACGCACGGTTCCAGGCGATCAGGATCACAATGCCGGCAGCGAATTCGTTGCCGGCCTCGCCGCGCGCAAGGCGGCGGCGCGGCTGATGGCCGCCGTCATCGACGCCCGCACGCCGCTCGACGGCCTGACCGATCACGAGAACGGCCATCCGCAATACAAGGCGCTCGATCTGCGCGACCGTGGCCTGGTACGCGCCATACTGGTCACCGCGCTGCGCTACCGCATGACCATAGCGGGACTCCTGGCGCGGCGCCTGGAAAAGCCGCTGCCGCCCAACGCGACCGCCTTGTCGCATATCCTGCATGTGGCGGCGGCGCAGATCCTGTTCCTCGATATTCCCGACAGCGCCGCCGTCGACCTCGCGGTGACCCACGCCAAGTCCGATCCCCGCACGCAGCGCTTTTCCGGCCTGGTCAACGGTGTGCTGCGCACGCTCGCGCGGGCCAAGGAGTCCGAGCTTCCGGCCGCGCTTGCCGCCACCGACGAAGCGCCGAAATGGTTTTCCGACCGGCTGAAGGCCGCCTACGGCGCCGAGAAGGCCCGGCAGATCCTGGCTGCCCACCGCCACGAGGCGCCGGTCGATTTCTCGGTCAAGGCCGATCCCGAACCCTGGGCCGAAAAGCTTGGCGGCATTGTCCTGCCGACGGGAACGGTTCGGGTGGAGAAGCTTGCCGGCGCCGTCACCGAATTGCCGGGCTTCGCGGAGGGTGCATGGTGGGTCCAGGACGCGGCGGCCAGCTTGCCGGCAAGACTGTTCGGCGATGTCAGCGGATTGCGCGTCGCCGATCTCTGCGCCGCGCCCGGCGGCAAGACCGCGCAGCTCATTCTCGCCGGTGCCAAGGTCACCGCCGTCGACACTTCGAAGAACCGGCTGGCGCGGTTGACGCAGAACCTTGCCCGCCTCGGCCTCCCCGCCGAAATCGTCCAGGCCGACCTGCTCAAATACGAGCCGGCGGAGTTGTTCGACGCCGTGCTTCTCGACGCGCCATGTTCCTCGACCGGCACCGTTCGGCGACATCCCGACGTGCCCTGGACCAAGACGGCGGCGGACGTCGAAAAACTCGCCGACCTGCAACGCAGGTTGCTCGCCCGCGCCGTGATGCTGGTCAGGCCCGGCGGCCGGATCGTCTTTTCCAATTGTTCGCTCGATCCGCGGGAAGGCGAGGAACTCTACCGCGCCTTCCTGGTCGACAATCCGGGGGTGACCACCGATCCGATCCGGCCGGGTGAATTTGCCTGTCTCGACCCGTTCCTCACATCGGATGGCGCGCTGCGCACCACGCCCGCCGACATGGTGCTGGGCGCACCCGCGATTTCCGGCCTCGACGGCTTCTACGCGGCCCGCATGCGGCGTGCCGGCTAAAGCAATCCCAGGAAAAGCGTGTAACGGTTTCCGTCCGGAATTGCGTGAAGACAAAGAGTTAGAGCGGGCGGCGATCCCATCAAACGCTGTACCACTCTAAAGCATGTCATCAAGGCTCCAATGATTGCCCCAGCGGGCATCGATTTCGTCGTCGACATTCTGGTAGCGGATATCCGTCGACAGCCGGATCAG
The DNA here is from genome assembly GCF_006658535.1 of Mesorhizobium sp. B2-4-13. Lineage (NCBI taxonomy): Bacteria > Pseudomonadati > Pseudomonadota > Alphaproteobacteria > Hyphomicrobiales > Phyllobacteriaceae > Mesorhizobium > Mesorhizobium sp. B2-4-13. The sequence goes on from NZ_VFVB01000005.1 coordinate 179,897, forward strand.
CCCATCGAGGCTCTGGTTGGTCGTCGAGGCATGGATCATGTAGGGCGAGTGAAGGACGATGTCGCCCGCTTCGAAATCCGCCATCAGCCAGCGCGTGTCGAACCGCTCCGCCATATCGGGCAGGTCCTTCGACACCCAGCCGCCCTCACTCATGTTGCGATTATAGGCACTGATGCGCTCCTGCGGACTGAGAGCGGAATTGTCCTTGTTGAACTGTCTCTCCAGGGCGGCGCCGACGGCGTGTGATCCCTCCAGGTAGACCAGGCCGCCCATGTCGATGGTCGCGTCGCCGATCGGTATCCAGGTCGTCACCACCCGGTTGGTGCCTCCGCGCAGATAAACGAGATCGTAATGCGCCGGCGTCGCGGTGGCCGTTCCAGGCAAGGTGAAGCGCATGATCTTGCGTTTGTGCAGATAGGATAGGCCGCCCACGAAACCATCCATCAAGCGCGACAGGCGCGGCTGCGCGCAAAAGCCTTCATAACCGGTTGACCGGACCACCGACATCAGCCGGCGCTCGGCGAGCTGACGGTCGATGGCACGATCCGAAGCGATGCCGAGCGAGGGATCCGTCCCGGGTTCCAAAAGCCCGCTCTCGGCAAGATGGGAAAGCACCCAGCCACGAAAATCGATCACTTCCCTGCGGGGCAAAAGGCCCTTCAGCCAGACATAGCCTTGGGTCGCATAAAGATGCCGGATGGCTTCAATGCCGACGGACGGGTCGGTCGCGGAAAGGTATCCGAGCCTGTTCGGCATTGTCGACAGCAGCTTGCCGTCAGCAGTGAGGGCAACCGGTGGGGTGTCCGGAAATGCCTGCTCATCCGTTGATACCGACATTTCAATCACCTGGATCGTTTCGACCTTGGCCGGAGAGTACCTTATCATTCGGAGCGCTCCTATGGATAGGAAACCGACCTCCATTTGCTCATGCCGTTTCAGCCGCGCATCCTGTTCGCCAGGCAATTGCTGGCGGCGACCGATTCGATCGAACGGTCGCGACGAGGGTCGGTATCGGCGATGCCCTCCGCGTCCCGCGGCCCTTTCTGGACCACGAAAACTGCTGGCCCAGCGCGTTTGGCCGCCACCGCAAGAAGACATAAGTCGCAGGAAAACCGGCTGTATGGCCCGGAAAAGACGTGACTTTTTTTAGGGCGACCCGGCCACGGCCCCGTTGCGCGCCTTACCGAGGCGAAATCCGCCTTCGCATAAGTTCTTGAATCATATAAGCTTGTGCTTGGGATAGAGGACGACCAGGAGGGGTTTTGGCACTTGCTGCCGGCAACACGACGCGTCTGTGGACGCTGGTCGCGAAGGAGTTCTGGCGCAAGACGCGCCGGCGCCTGCGCGCCGGGCCGATCTATCGCTGGCGCTATTCGGGCCGCACGCCCGAACGTGTCCTGATCGCACCGCCGGACCTGCGCCTCGCCGATCCGCAGATCGCGCTCGAGATCTACTACGGCCGTTATCCCCTGTCCGGCCACCTGGTCGAGACCGGCGGCAAATCCCCTTTCCAGATCAATGTCCCCAATCACGGTTGGCAGAAAACGCTGCATGGCTTCCGCTGGCTGCGCCATATGCGCGCCGCCGGCACCGAGCTTGCCGCCGCCAACGCCCGTGCCCTGGTTTCGGACTGGATCGCCATGCATGGCAATCATATTTCGGGCGTTGCCTGGGAGCCAGGCACGACCGCCAAACGCATCATTGCCTGGCTGCAGCACTCCTCCATCGTGCTGCAGGGTGCCGAGTTCCCCTTCTACCGCGCTTTCCTGAAATCGCTGGCCATGCAAATCCGCTATCTCAGGTCGATGGCGCGCGAAATGCCCGACGGCAAGGACCGGCTGCGCGCCCGCATCGCGCTGGCCTTCGCGGCGCTGTCCCTCCCGGCGCCGGCCTCGGCGCTGCGCGGCGCCACCCGCAACCTCGCCGGGGAACTCAATCGCCAGATCCTTGCCGACGGCGGTCACATCTCGCGCAATCCAATGGCGGTGCTGGAAATCCTCGCCGACCTCCTGCCGCTGCGCCAGACCTATGCCAACCAGGCCGAAGCGCCGCCGCAGGCGCTGATCGGTGCCATAGACCGCATGTTGCCGGCACTGCGTTTCTTCCGCCACCAGGACGGCAGCCTCGCCCGCTTCAACGGCATGGGCGCCACCATCCATGACCGCATCGCCACCATCCTGCGCCATGACGACACCGCCGGCGCACCGCTGCTGCATGCGCCGCATTCGGGCTATGAGCGGCTGGCGATGGGCGGCACCACCGTCATAGCCGATACCGGCCTGCCGCCACCGGTCGACGTGTCCAATGCAGCGCATGCCGGCTGCCTTGCCTTTGAACTGTCGTCGGGCCGCCAGCACTACATCGTCAATGCCGGCATCGACACCTACGGCGCCGCCGAGTTCCGGCCGCTGGCCCGCGCCACCGCCGCGCATTCGACGGCCACCATCAACGACACGTCTTCGGCGCGTTTCACCCACGCGCTGCGGGTAAACGATCAGTTGGGTTCACCGTTGATCGGCGGCCCGCAGCAAGTGCAGTGCAAGCGCATCGACCAGAAAGGCGTCCACGGCTTCGTTGCCCGCCATGACGGCTATCTCCAGCGTTTCGGCTTCCTGCATGAGCGCGAGTTGAAACTCTCCTCGGACGGCAATGTGCTGGCGGGCCGGGACCGGTTCCAGCGGCCGGGCAGCACAGCGATCCGCAACAATGGCCGCGATTTCATCACCGTGCGCTTTCACATCCACCCCGACATCAATCTGCTGCAGGACGAGCAGGAGCGGCTGGTCCTGACCGGCGATCAGGCCGATACCTGGGTGTTCACCTCCAGCGAAGTGGTGCCCGAAGTTGAGGAATCGATCTATTTCGCCGGTCTTGGCGGTCCGCGCCGCAGCCGCCAGATCGTGCTCGCCTTCAAGGCGTCCGAAATTGCCGACGTCCACTGGCAGCTGACCCGCACAAAGATCGCCGGTTATTCCGAAAACAATTGAGCTTGCGGCGGCAATGGCATGCCGCGAAAAGCCAACGCTTGATTTCCGAGCCTCATGTGCTACGGCGCGGGCACGCTCCTCCAGACAAGAAAGGCCGCCAGCCATGGCCGTTCCTGCCAAGAACATTCCTGCCCCGGACCTCGTTCCGGTCCGCCGTGCGCTGCTCTCCGTCTTCGACAAGACGGGCTTGATCGACTTTGCCAGGGCACTGGCCGCGGCCGGCGTCGAGCTGGTCTCCACCGGCGGCACGGCAAAAGCGATCGCCGAGGCCGGCATGGCGGTGCGCGACGTCTCCGAGCTCACCGGCTTCCCCGAGATCATGGATGGCCGCGTCAAGACGCTGCACCCGTCCGTGCATGGCGCGCTGCTTGGTGTGCGCGACGACCCCGAGCACGCATTGGCGATGCGCAAATACGGCATCGAGCCGATCGATCTCGTCGTCTCCAATCTTTACCCGTTCGAGGAAGTTCGCCGCTCCGGCGCCGACTACGCGGCGATCGTCGAGAACATCGACATTGGCGGCCCGGCGATGATCCGCGCGTCGGCCAAGAACCACGCCTATGTCGCCATCGTCACCGACCCCGGCGATTACGCCGCTGTGCTCAACGCGCTGGAGATGAACATCGGCTCTCTGTCGTTGGATTTCCGCAAGAAGCTGGCGGCGAAGGCCTTCGCCCGCACCGCCACCTACGATGCGGCGATCTCGGGCTGGTTCGCCGAGGCGCTGGAGATCGAGCATCCAACCTGGCGCGCTTTTGGCGGCAGGCTGGCCGAGGTGATGCGCTACGGCGAGAACCCGCACCAGGGCGCCGGCTTCTACGTCAATGGCGACAAACGGCCGGGCGTCGCCACGGCGCGGCAGCTGCAGGGCAAGCAGCTATCCTACAACAACATCAACGATACCGACGCCGCTTTCGAATTGGCCGGCGAATTCGATCCCAATCGCTCGGCCGCCGTCGCCATCATCAAGCACGCCAATCCGTGCGGCGTGGCCGAAGGCACATCGCTGAAAGCGGCCTACGCCAAGGCGCTCGCCTGCGACCCGGTCTCGGCCTTCGGCGGCATCGTCGCCTTGAACCGCACCCTTGACGCCGAGGCGGCCGAGGAAATCGTGAAAACCTTCACCGAGGTGATCATCGCGCCGGAAGCTACCGACGAGGCCGCTGCAATCATAGCTGCCAAGAAGAATTTGCGCCTGCTGGTCACCAGCGGCCTGCCGGACCCGCGCACGGCCGGCACGACGGTCAAGTCGGTTTCAGGCGGCCTGCTGGTCCAAGGCCGCGACAATGCCGTGGTCGACGACCTCGACCTGAAGGTGGTGACGAAGCGCGCACCGACGCTAGCTGAAATGGCCGATCTTAAATTCGCCTTCCGCGTCGCCAAGCACGTCAAGTCGAACGCCATCGTCTACGCCAAGGACGGCGCCACGGTCGGCATCGGCGCCGGCCAGATGAGCCGGGTCGATTCCTCGCGCATCGCCGTGCGCAAGGCGATCGACGCGGCGGAGGCGGCGGGCATGGCCGAGCCGTTGACCAAGGGCTCGGTGGTCGCTTCGGACGCCTTCTTCCCCTTCGCCGACGGCCTGCTGTCGGCCATCGAAGCCGGTGCCACCGCCGTGATCCAGCCGGGCGGTTCGATGCGCGACGACGATGTCATCGCCGCCGCCGACGAACATGGCATCGCCATGGTGTTCACCGGCGTACGGCATTTCCGGCACTAACCTGCCGCTCGGCGGCCAGTGGGGTGAATTATCGAAGCATCTACTCCGGCCGATCCGCCGGATATGGCGTGCGAACCAGGATCGCCATGCCGATGGCCAGGAACAAAATAATCGCCGCCATGCCAAGCCGGGCCGAGCCGCTGGTGGCGGTAATCGTCGCCACCATGAACGGCGCCAGGAAACTGGTCGCCCGACCGGCCAGCGCATAGATGCCGAAATAGCGACCGGATTCGGCTGCGGTCACGCTGCGCGCCATGTAGGAGCGCGACGAGGCCTGCACCGGCCCGAAAGCCAGGCCGATCAGCAGGCCGTACATGATGTAGGCCTTTTCGGCCGCCGTACCGAACAGGCCGCCTGAGTCGGCGGTCGAAAGCTGGATCAGGCCGAGCAGCGTGAATCCAGGCCCGGTCGAGACCACGCCGATAGTGGCGATGGACAGCATGACCAGCGAAATCATCACCACCGCCTTGGAGCCCAGCGCGGTGTCCAGGCGGGCGGCGACCCAGCAGCCGAAGATGGCGACGATATTGAGGATGATGCCGAACATCCCGATCTCGGTGATCGACCAGTGGAACATGCCCGCCGCGAAGGTGCCGCCCAGCGCCAGCAAGGCATTGACGCCATCCTGGTAGATCATGCGGGCGACGAGAAAGCGGAAGATGCCGCCGCGCTTGCGCACCTCGGCCAGCGTCGATTTCAGCTCCGACAGGCCCTCGCGCACCGCCGGCCCGATCGGGATGCCCTTGATGGCGTCGGGCGTAAAGAAAAACATCGGCAGGATGAACAGGAAATACCAGCCGGCCGACAGCGGCCCTGTGGCGCGAGCATCCTCGCCCAGCTGCGGATCGAGCCCGAACAGCGGGGTGATGCCGATGATCGTCTTGCCGGTCTCCGGCGAGCCGGCCAGGCAGGTGACGACGAAGATCAGTGCGATCATGCCGCCGAGATAACCGAGGCCCCAGGCCACGTTGGAGATGCGGCCGATCTCGCTCTTCGGGACCAGCCGCGGCATCATGGAATCGTTGAAGACAGTGGAGAACTCCGCTGCCACCGAGGCCAGCGAGAACAGCGCCACGACCAGGAACAGGTTGGAACCCGGCGCGGCGAACCAGAGCAAGGTGAGACTGGTGATCTTGATCGCCGCGAAAAACGCGATCCACGGCTTGCGCGGCCCGGTCTGGTCGGCGATCGATCCGAGGATCGGCGATAGCACCGCGATGACCAGCCCGGCTGCGGCGATGCCATAACCCCAGACGGCCTGGCCAGTGGTTGGATCGCCCGCCATGCGCGAAACGAAATAGGGGCCGAAGATGAAGGTGGTGACGACCGTGAAGAACGGCTGCGCCGCCCAGTCGAAGAACATCCAACCCCAGATGCCGCGCCCGGATGCCCGCTGCACTGTCTCTACCGCCATAGTGATTCCCCCGGCGTCCGCTCCGCCCATTTCGGGCGCCATGTCTGCATGTTTCGAATGATCATGCAAACGGACAACCGCTGGCTCACATGCCCGTCAGATCGCTCATCAGCCCCGACGCAACCGACAGCCGCGACACGGTGATGTCGCCGCCCTCCGTCAACGCCTGCAGCCGTTCGCGGATGCGCGCCACCCGCTCGCCACCAGCTTCGAGCCAGGCCGCCACCGGATCGGCCGCCTCGGCATGGCCGGTAAGCGCGGCGATAGCGATGCCGCGCCGCGCCGCGCCGATCGTGTCGGTGGCGCGGGACAGAGCGAGCTGGTCATAATAGTCCGATGGCGTGATCGAGCGCGCCGCATCCTCGACGCGCGGGATGCGGAAGGCATCGCTGACGGCGAAGAACGCCTTGGCCGCCGCGACGATATCGGCACCGGCGGTGCGGGCCGTCAGCGCGACGTCGGGGATGAGCTCCGCCGCCTCGCTCATCGCCAGCTGCTCGGCCAGCTTTTCCGGTGCGCCCGCCTTGAACAGCGCGTGCCGCTTCTCCTCGATCCGCTCGCGCGAAAAAGCCGGCAGCAGCGAAACGAGCTTGGGCTCCAGCGCCTTGCGCGCATCCTGCAGTTCGGCGATGCGCTGGCCGAGCGGTGCCGTGCCGGCATCGTTCTTCAGGTACCAGCCGCTGCTCATGTAGATAAGCCGGCTCACCATCTGATAGAGATCGAGTTGCACCTGGCCGTCGACCTGGTTGTCGAGCGCGTCGATCTCGCGATAGAGCGCAGGCAGCGCAAAGCCATCGCGCACCACGGCGAAGGTGCGCACTACATCTGCTGCGGTGCGCCCCGTCGCCTCCTGAAGCCGGTTGACGAAGGATGGCCCACCGCGATTGACCAGATCGTTGGTCACGACACGCGCGATGATCTCGCGGCGCAGCCGGTGGCCATGGATCTCGGAAGCGTATTTCTTCGCCATCCGGTCCGGGAAATAGCCCATCAGGTCGCGGTCGAAATGCGCATCGTCAGGCACGTCGCTGGCGACGATGTCGGAAAACAGCACGATTTTGGCATAGGCGAGCAGCACGCCGAGCTCGGCCCGGGTCAACGGCTCGCCGCGCGCCTCGCGCTCGGCAAGCGCTGCCGGCGACGGCAGTGTTTCCACGACACGATCGAGCAGGCCGCGTGCCTCCAGCGCCGTCATGAAGCGGCTCTGATGCGCGATGTCGGCGAGGCCGCGCTTGCGGGCAATCGAAAGCGCCAGCGTCTGCTGGTAGTTGTTGGACAGCACCAGCCCGCCGACCTCGTCGGTCATCTCGGCCAGCAGCTTGTTGCGCGCCGGCCGCGTCAGCGATCCCTTGCGCATTGCCGACGCCAGAGCGATCTTGATGTTGACCTCGACGTCGGAGCAGTTGACGCCGCCCGAATTGTCGATCGCGTCGGAGTTGCAGCGGCCGCCATTCATGCCGAACTCGATGCGCGCCCGCTGCGTCACACCCAGGTTGGCGCCCTCGCCGATCACCTTGGCGCGCACGTCGAGCGCCGTGATGCGGATGGCGTCGTTGGCACGGTCGCCGACCTCGGCATTGGTCTCGGTCGATGCCCTGAGATACGTGCCGATGCCGCCGAACCACAAGAGGTCGACCGGCGCCTTGAGAATGGCGGTCATGATCTCGACCGGCGCGGCGGTCGTCTTGGCAAGTCCGATCGCCGCCGCCGCGGCAGCCGGCAAGGTGATCGATTTCTGGCTGCGCGAAACGATGACGCCGCCATCCGACAGCTTGGTCTTGTCATAGTCCTGCCAGCTCGAACGCGGCAGCGCGAACATGCGCTCGCGCTCTGCCATCGAGGCCGCCATGTCGGGATCGGGATCGATGAAGATGTCGCGATGGTCGAAAGCGGCGATCAGCCGCGTTTTCGGCGACAACAGCATGCCATTGCCGAACACGTCGCCCGACATGTCGCCGACGCCCACGACAGAGAAGGGCGAGGTCTGGATGTCGCGGTTCATCTCGCGGAAATGCCGCTTGACCGCTTCCCAGGCGCCCTTGGCGGTGATGCCCATCTTCTTGTGGTCGTAGCCGGCCGAACCGCCGCTGGCGAAGGCATCGTCGAGCCAGAAGCCGTGCTTTTTGGAGATGGCGTTGGCGGTGTCGGAGAAGGTTGCCGTGCCCTTGTCGGCGGCGACGACGAAATAAGGATCGTCCTGGTCGCGGCGCACGACACCTGCCGGTGGAATGACGCCGTCCAGGCCGATATTGTCCGTGATCGAGAGCAGGCTGGAAACGAAGTTCTTGTAAGCCGATGTGCCGGCCTCGAAGATCGCGTCGCGTCCGGCGCTCATCGGCAGTTTCTTGGGATAGAAGCCACCCTTGGCGCCGACCGGCACGATGACGGCGTTCTTGACCTGTTGCGCCTTGACCAGGCCGAGCACCTCGGTGCGATAGTCCTGGGCGCGGTCGGACCAGCGCAAGCCGCCACGCGCAACCGGGCCGAAGCGCAGGTGCAGGCCTTCGACCTCCGAGCCGTAGACGAAAATTTCGCGCCATGGCCGCGGCGCCGGCAATCCCTCGACCGCCTGCGACTCGAGCTTGATCGCCAGCGACTGGCCTTTCTCTTTCGTATCGGCAACGAAATGATTGGTGCGCAGCGAGGCTTCGATCAAATTGAGGTAGCGGCGGATGATGGTGTCGTCGTCAATGTTAGGCACATCCTCCAGCGCATCCTTGATCTTGGCCTTGAGGTGCTTTGCCGCCACCACGCCTTCGGTTTCGGCCGTCGGGCCGAGCCGGGCGATGAACAGCGCGTGCAGGCCGCGCGCGATCTCGGGATAGCGGTTGAGTGCGGCGGCGATGAAATCCTGGCTCTGCGGGATGCCGACCTGCTGCAGGTAACGGCCATAGGCACGCAGGATGGTGATCTCGCCCGACCACAGGCCGGCGGTCTGGGCGAGGCCGTTATAGCCGTCATTGTCGACGTCGCCCCGCCACACCGACAGGAAAGCGTCCTCGAACAGCGCGCCGCCGTCGGCGAGGTCGATCGGCTTGCCGTAGCTGTTCTCCAGTTCCATGTCGTGGATGAAGACTAGGCCCGACTGGTCGTCGCCGACTTCGAAAGTCCGCTCGCTGATGACCCGGAAGCCGATGTTCTCCAGCACCGGAACGCGCCGCGACAGTGCCACCGGGCTGCCATGGTGATAGATCTTCAGCGCCGCCTGGTGCGGCTTCTGCTCGGCATGGCGGTAATAATCGATGGCGATCGGATTGCCTGCGCTGATCTTGGCGATTCGTCCGGCATCGGCCAGCGCCACGCCAGCGCTGAACGTATCCCGGTAGCTCTCTGGCAGCCGCGCGGCGATGGCTTTCAACGCCGGGTCGCTGCCGCTGGCTTCGGCCGCATCGGCAAGCGCATCTTCCCAGGTGCGCACGATGTCGCGGATCGCCGCCTCTATCGTCGCCTGCTCGACCTTCGGCGTCTTGCCGCCGGAGCGGCCGATGATGAAGTGCACGCGCGCCAGCCCGCCTTCCGGGAAAGCCGGGTAATAGGCCGACAGCCGGCCCTCGAACGCGGTTTTCAGATAGGTGCCGATCTTCTCGCGCACGACGCTGTCGTAGCGGTCGCGCGGCACGAAGACGAGGATCGAGACGAAACGGTCGAACTGGTCGACGCGCACCAGCGCCCGCACGCGCGGCCGCTCGACCAGGCCCAGAATGGCAGCGGCATGCTTGCGCAGGATCGGCACCGGAACCTGGAACAGCTCGTCGCGCGGATAGCTTTCCAGCACGTTGATCAGCGCCTTGCCGGAGTGGTCGTGGCGGTCGAACCCCGACTTGGCGATGATGGTTTCGGCCTTGGACCTGAGATACGGGATCTTCATCACCGAGCGCGTGTATGCGGTCGAGGTGAACAGGCCGACGATGCGCAGTTCGCCCGCCAACGTGCCTTTGGCGCTGTAGGTCTTGACGCCGATGTAATCGAGATAGATGCGCCGGTGCACCAGCGACTTGGCATTGGCCTTGGTGACGATCAGCGGCTCCGGTCCGTGCAGGAAAGCGCGGATTTCCGGCGTCGTCGTCACCGCTTCGGTGCCGCGTCTCAGCACCAGCACGTCCGGGTCGGTCAGGATGCCGAGGCCGGGTTTTTCGGCCCGCTCCAGATTGCCGCTTTCCTCGCCGCCGGTGTACTTGAATTCACGCATGCCAAGGAAAGTGAAATTGTCGTCGCGCAGCCACTCCAGGAAGGCGATCGCCTCGGCGACGCTCTTCTTGTCGAGCGGCACCGCCGAATAGCGGAATTCGGAGATGGCCTGATCGAGCCGGGCCAGCATCGGCCGCCAGTCGTTGACGGCGGCATGGACCTGGCCGAGCATCTTGCGCAGCCGCTCGGCCAGGCCATTTGCTTGTTCGGGCGTCAGCCGGGGAATATGGACATGGATCACGCTGAGCCGGTCGTGGCTGCCGTCATCCCTGGCGAAATTGCCATCGCCGAGGATTTCGTCGACACCCGTCTTGCCATGGCGGACCGTAATCACCGGATGGGTGACCAGGGTCGGTTCGCCGGCGGTTTCTGTAACCTCGCCGAGGATGGAATCGAACAGGAATGGCATGTTGTCGTTGACCACCGTGATGACGGTCACCGGACGGCCTTCGCGAACCACGCCCGAATCGGCGTCGACGGCGACGACGCACTCACCCTTTTTGTGGGCGGCGACCGCCTGGCCGGCGAGATCGGCGGCACGCTCGAGGTCGGCCACGTCATAGGCGGCGATATCCTCCGCCGGCGCGCGGGCGAGCAGGTAATCGGCGAGCCTGGCCGGTCTGTCATCGGCCTTTGCCGCAGGTGCCTTCTTCTTCGACTTAGCTGCGGATTTTACGCTGGCCATGACGCTTCTTCCCTCCCGTCGCATGCTTTTGCGACTATGGTAGCAGATGACCGCTGTTTGGCGACAAAGGTTTGACGGCTTGCCAAGAATTCTCGGAATTCGGCGGCAAGGCTTCGCATGACGAGGAGAAATGACACGATGAACGGCAAAATCACCGCGCTAGACCTGGCCGCCGGAGAGCTGAGCGAGCCGACAAAAGCCTATTTCGCCAAATGCGAGGAAAAGCTCGGCCTCGTCCCCAACGTGCTCAAGGCCTATGCCTTCGACGACAAGAAGCTGCGCGCCTTCACCGACATGTACAATGATTTGATGCTGGGCGAGTCCGGCCTGTCGAAGCTGGAACGCGAGATGATCGCGGTCGCCGTCTCCTCCGTCAACCACTGCTACTATTGCCTGACCGCGCATGGCGCGGCGGTGCGCCAGCTCTCGGGCGATCCTTTGCTTGGTGAGATGATGGTGATGAATTTCCGTGTCGCCGATCTTTCGCCGAAGCAAACGGCAATGCTCGACTTCGCCGTCAAGCTGACCGAGGAGCCGGCCAGGATCGTCGAGGCCGATCGCGCGGCCCTGCGCCAGGCCGGCTTCAGCGATCGCGACATCTGGGATATCGCCTCGACCGCGGCCTTCTTCAACATGTCGAACCGTGTCGCGGCCGCGATCGACATGCGGCCGAACGACGAATACCATGCCATGGCGCGATAGGGCCACGCGCGTTCCACCATCGGTCCTACTTCGCATCAAGCGTTGACAGGCGAATGCCGCCGGCTAGTTTTCCGGGAAACAAAATTTCCGAGGGGTGAACTTGATGCCCGAGGCCAACGCTTCGTGAATGGGAGTCCCCCTATGCTTGATGCAATTGCCAAACCCGGGGTTTTTCTCCGCGCCCTGACCATGACGCTGGCGCTTGCCACTCCACCCGCCCACGCCTTCGAGGCGGTGACAGCCTACCAGCCCATTTTCGAGACAGCCGCGGCCAAGACGATAACGCTGACTGGCCATGACCTGACCGTCGAACAGGTCATCGACATCGCTCGCAACGGCGCCAAGGTCGAGCTCAGCCCCGAGGCGCTGCAACGTTCGGCGGACGCTTATGGCCTGCTGCTCGAAGGTGCTGCCGAAGGTGTCACCATCTACTGGTTCAACCGTGGCGCCGGCGACCAGCGCGAGACGGTGATCTTCTCGGGCGATCCGACGACACCGGAAAACAGCAAGCTGCTCAAGGATCAGCAGCTCGCCCGCTTCAAGGGCGGCGTCAACAGAGGCTACGGGCCGGAGCTGCAGGAAGAAGCGCTGGTACGCGCCATCATGGCGATCCGCGCCAACACCATGTCCTACGAGGCTGCCAGCCCGCAGCTGACGCATATGCTGGTCGACATGCTGAACAAGCGGATGACGCCGGTCGTGCAATCGCGCGGCACGCTAGGCGAAGGCGACCTCGCGACGCTGGGCAATATCGGCGCGGCCATGGTCGGCGAAGGCGAAGCCTATCTCGATGGCGTCCGCATGCCGGCCACACAGGCCCTTTCGCAGGCCGGTCTGAAGCCTCTCGAGCCTTTCGCCGCCGACCAGGCCGCGCTGATCAGCACCAACGCCTACGCACAGGCACAGGCCGTGCTTTTGCTGGAGGACGCGCGAAAACTGCTGGAGTGGACCGACCTCAGCTACGCCATGGGGCTGAACGGCATGAATTCCAGCGTGACGCCGATTTCCGCACCCGTGCAATCCATGCGGCCTTACCCATGGCTGACATGGGATGCCGCGCGGGTCATGGACATGATCAAGGGCAGCTATCTCTTCGACGAGGATCAGGCCCGCATCATCCAGGATCCGGAAAGCATGCGCGCCTCCAGCCAGCGTCAGGGCTCGGCCTGGCAGGCCTGGGCGGATCTGCGCCAATCCGTGCTGCTCTCCATCAATTCGTCGGATCACAATCCGGCCGTGCTGCCGGGCCTGACGCCGCAGAGCTCGCCTGAGCTGAGCACGCCGCAATTCATGAAATATTATATCAAGGGCGGGCCGCTGAGCGGCGGCAAGTCCGGCTATATCTTCTCCAACGCCAACTGGGATCCCTATCCCATGGCCAATCAGGTCGAGGCTTTCACCATCTCTCTCACCAATCTCGGTGTCGCGGTGGCGCAGCGCATCGAGCGCTTCCGCAATCCCTTCTTTACCGTGATCAAGCCGATCGATGTGCTGAAGCCCGACGAGCGCAAGGACATCCCGACCTTCGATGGCTATCTGCCGACCGATCTCTGGCAGGAACTGGCCGACCTCGGCACGCCGGTGACGCCGAATGGCCAGGCGATCGTCGCCACCGTCGAGGATCTGGAAGGGCAGACCCGCATCAAGACGCAACGCGCCCGCGAGGCGGTCGACATATCCTTCCATCTCTTGGCGCAGGACCTGTTGACGGCAAGCTATTGGATGGAAATCCGCAAGGCGCAGAACCCGCAGCGGAAATTCGGCGAGGCGCCAACCGCGGCGCTCGAGGCGCTGCGCCAGGTGATCCCCTGGCACCAGGCGGCATCGGAACGGCAAAAACGGCCGCTCGGCATGGTCGCCTACGATTTCATGCAGGAGAACCCGGCCTCGAAATTCTATTCCGGCGGACCGCAGGCGCCGAAGGCGGCCGCCATGCCTGCGGCCGGCGTCTTGCCCAGATAGCCTTACCGCGCCGCGATGGCCGCCGCCGCACCGGCCATCGTCGTGGCGCTGACGCGGTTGGCGATCTTCATGGCGCGCTTGCTCCTGAGGAGCTTACGCGCCTGCGAGGCGGCGAGCACCCAGGCGAGATCGATGGCGATCAGCACCACCGCCATGGTCGCCGTCAGTTCGACCCAGCCGACGAGACTGACCGAAGCGAGGTCGATGATGGTCGGCAACAGCGCCAGGTAAAACATCATGATCTTGGGATTGCCGAGCGTGACGGCCATGCCGGCGAAAAAAAGCTTGCCGGCCGAATCCTCACGCGGCATCTCGCCCTCCTTGGCGTCGACAGGCGCCGTCCACATCTTCCAGGCGAGATAGGCCAGGTAGAGAACGCCGATCCATTTCACAACGACGAAAGCGAAATGGAAGGTCTGCGCCACCACGGCCAGCCCAAACACCGCCAGCGACAGCCAGATGCCTTCGCCGATCCACATGGCAAGCAGGAACGGAAACACATCGCGAAACCCCTTCGAGATAACGCGCGCGACAAGCGCCGCGATCGATGGGCCAGGCGAACCGGCGGCCACGAACAAGGCGGCGGCGAAAATCAGCAGCGAGGCGAGGTGCATGGCGAGGGTCTCCGCGTCAGGGCTTCACCAACCACAATAACCCGACAGCTGCGTCTCTGGCAAAGGCAAGACAATATGGGCCATGGGCGCTGACTCCTACGGCGTGACTTGCGGAGCCCCTTGCAGCCCCAGCGTCACGCCGCTAGAAGGGCCGCCGCGACACAATTTCGAGCTTCACTTTGCCCCAGTAACCAGCGGTCTCGTCAACTCCCCCGGCACACTTGCACCGCATCAGCGGTGCCTGTTTGTATTTCATGTGTTCCTTTGGGCGGCGGTTCGAGACCGGTTTGGCACTGCTGAACCGCTGTCGCTCGGCTTCCCGCCAGCGACACCTGACGTCACAATCTCCGCAGCCGCCCGCCACGCCGCGCCCGCATGGGCATCTCGATAGCGCCGACCGGATGAACTTCCCAACGGGAAGGACTTACCGGCATGTCTTGCGCCCTGCGCGTCCACTGGGCGATCGCGCCAGAAATCGCACCACGACCCCTGATCAACTGCAATCACTGTGGCTTCGTGAAAGCCTACCGCTGCAGCGAGAAATTCCGCGTCAACGCCAACGGCAAGCGCATCGACGTGTGGCTGATCTATCGCTGCGTCGACTGCGACAATTCCTGGAATTTCGGCATTTTCGAGCGCTGCAACCGGCGCGATATCGCGCCGGCACTGCTGGCGGCGCTCGAAAGCAATGATCCGGCACTGGTCCGGAGCCATGCCTTCGACATCGTCGCCCTGCGCAACCAGGTGGGACGCGTCGAAGAGTTCCCTGACGCCATCGTGCGCAAGCAGGTGATCGGCGGGATTAAGCAAGGCGCGACGGTGCTGGAGCTCCGACTTGGTCTGGAAATACCGGTATCGTTGAGGCTTGACCGGCTGCTCGCCAACGAACTCGGCATCTCGCGGTCGCGCCTTCACGCACTGGACGAGCGGAGGCTGCTGACCATCGAGCCGGATGGAGCAAAGGCCCTGCGCAAACCGGTCCGAGAGGGAGCGACAATCCGCATCGATCTCGCCAGCGAGCCCGACCGGCGGACCATCATCTCGGCCGCTGGTGGATGAACGAAAGAGGGCGGAGAACAAGTGCTCCGCCCCCTCAAACTCTCGGAAAAGGGAAACTTTACGCCGCGCCGACCGCCTTCGACGACTTCTCGAAACGCTTGCGCTCGTTCGGGTCGAGATAGAGTTTGCGCAGGCGAATGGTCTTCGGCGTCACCTCGACCAGTTCGTCGTCCTGGATCCAGGCCAGCGCGCGCTCCAGCGTCATGCGGATCGGCGGGGTGAGCTTGACCGCCTCGTCCTTGCCGGCGGCGCGGATGTTGGTCAGCTTCTTGCCCTTCAGCACGTTCACTTCGAGATCGTTGTCCCGGCTGTGGATGCCGATGATCATCCCCTGATAGACCTTGACGCCGGGATCGATGACCATCGGACCGCGATCTTCAAGGTTCCACATGGCGTAAGCCACCGACTCGCCCTGTTCGTTGGAGATCAGCACGCCGTTGGTGCGGCCAGGCAACTCGCCCTTGTAGGGCTCGTAGGCATGGAACAGCCGGTTCATCACGGCGGTGCCGCGCGTATCGGTCAACAGTTCCGACTGGTAGCCGATCAGGCCGCGCGTCGGCGCGCGGAAGACGATGCGCTGGCGGTTGCCGCCCGAGGGACGCAGCTCGACCATTTCGGCCTTGCGCTCCGACATCTTCTGCACGACGACGCCGGCATGCTCCTCGTCGACGTCGATGACGACTTCCTCGACCGGCTCCAGCAATTCGCCATTCTCGCCCTTCTGCATGACGACGCGCGGACGCGAGACGGCGATCTCGAAACCTTCGCGGCGCATGGTCTCGATCAGGACGGCGAGCTGCAATTCGCCGCGGCCGGAAACGAAGAACGAATCCTTGTCGGGCGATTCCTCGATTTTCAGCGCGACATTGCCTTCGGCCTCGCGCAGCAGACGGTCACGGATGACGCGACTGGTCACCTTGTCGCCTTCGGTGCCAGCCAACGGGCTGTCGTTGACGAGGAAGGACATGGTCACGGTCGGCGGATCGATCGGCTGTGCATGCAGCGCCTCGGTCACCGCCAGGTCGCAGAACGTGTCGGCGACGGTGCCCTTGGACAGGCCGGCGATGGCGACGATGTCACCCGCCTGCGCTTCTTCGATCGGCTGACGCTCAAGGCCGCGGAAAGCGAGAATCTTTGAAATGCGGCCGGTCTCGATCTGGGTGCCGTCATTGTGCAGCACCTTGACCGCCTGGTTGGACTTCAGCGTGCCGCTCTCGATGCGGCCGGTGATGATGCGGCCGAGGAACGGGTTTGCTTCCAGGATGGTGCCGATCATGCGGAACGGGCCGGGATGAACGGTTGGCGCCGGCACATGCTTGATGACGAGGTCGAACAGCGGCGCAAGCTGCTGGTCCTTCGGGCCTTCCGGATTTTCCGACACCCAGCCGTCGCGGCCCGAACCATAGAGGATCGGGAAGTCGAGCTGCTCGTCGGTGGCGTCGAGCGCGGCGAACAGGTCGAACACCTCGTTGACCACCTCGACATGGCGCGCGTCCGGCCGGTCGATCTTGTTGATGACGACGATCGGCCTCAAGCCGACCTTGAGCGCCTTGCCGACGACGAACTTGGTCTGCGGCATCGGCCCTTCGGCGGCGTCGACCAGCACGATGGCGGAATCCACCATCGACAGGATGCGCTCGACCTCACCACCGAAATCGGCGTGGCCGGGCGTGTCGACGATGTTGATGCGCGTGTCCTTCCAGTCGACCGAGGTCGCCTTGGCCAGGATGGTGATGCCGCGTTCCTTTTCGAGATCGTTGGAATCCATGGCGCGCTCGGCGACGCGCTGGTTGTCGCGGAAGGAGCCGGACTGTTTCAAAAGCTGGTCGACCAGGGTGGTCTTTCCATGGTCGACGTGCGCGATGATCGCGATATTACGGAGGTTCATGATTCTGGTCTCGGAAGCGTTGCAGGCAGCAGGCCAAAGGCGCTGCCTCTTTCGGTTGCGCGGCTCATACAGGGTTTTTCGCAGTTGCGAAAGGGGACGCGCGATACCAAATACTCATCAAATCTTAAGCATCTGCGTGTGAAATGATTTTGTTAACCAAGGCGGGAACCTTTTCAGGGCCCGGACAGTTCGAACGTCATGACCGATAGACTCAACCGATTTTGGCCGCTTATCGCGTCCGCCGCCTTTGCGATGCTGCTGGCGGCCAACGCCGCGCAGTCGGCGGCGACGCTGAAGGAAACGCGGCCGGCCATGCCGGCCGATGCGCCTTCCGCGCAGCAGGCCTTTGCCGACGCGCCCGACGGCGTCGACCCCGTGGTGACCGGGCCGGTCAGTGCCGCCTTCAAGCAGAGACAGGCGAGCGCCAACTGCGACACGGCGGTCTGGCCCAACATTCCAATGGTCTGCTACCCCGACTGATCGTTCGCGCCCGTTCTTACACGCTGAGGTGTGTTGAGATTCAGGTCAGGCCGGGCCGAAAATAGTGGCTTTCGAGAATCCGAGCGGAGCGTACATTTTGTACGTGAGCTCAATTCTACTGCGACGCAGTAGAACTGAGAAGCGCAGGAATCCGCCGTTTGCAGGCCGGCCTCACCTGAATTATCGACGCGCCTCAAGCCGCCTGCGGTTCGGGATCGAAGGCCGGCCGGCTGGTGTTGATCAGGAGCGAAATACAAGCCGCCGCGATCGCCGTCATGCCGGCAATCAGGAACGCCAGTTCGTAGTTGCCCTGCAGTTCGCGCATGGTGCCGCCGAAGGCAGCGGCGGTGGCGGCACCCACCTGATGGCCGGCCACGATCCAGCCGAACACGATCGGCCCGCTGCGGTCGCCGAAGGCTTCGTTGGCGAGCCTTAAAGTCGGCGGCACGGTGGCGATCCAGTCGAGGCCATAGAGCACCGCGAAGATGATCAGGCTGGTTGCCGAGAAGCCGGAATAGGGCAAATAGATCAGCGACAGGCCACGGATGGCATAGTAGACGCCGAGCAGCTTGCGCGGATCGTAGCGGTCGGTGAGCCAGCCGGACAGCGTGGTGCCGATCAGGTCGAAAATGCCCATCATCGACAACAGGCCGGCGGCCTGCACCTCGCCGATGCCCATGTCGCCGCAGAAGGCGATCAGATGGGTGCCGACCAGCCCGTTGGTGGTGAAGCCACAGACGAAGAAAGTGGCGAACAGGTACCAGAAAACCCGCGTGCCGGCGGCGCGGCGCAGCGTGCTGAGCGTATGCGCCAGGAAATTGCCTTGTGATGCGGGCGAAGTCGGCGGCACTTCATCCGCCTGGGCGCCATAACGCACCATTCCGATCGAGGCAGGGCGCTCCGGCACCAGCAACCAGACCAGAGGGATCAACGCCGCGGTGGCGATCGCGACAGCGATGACGACAGGCTGCCAGCCGCCTGACTGGGCGAGCGAGGCGATGAGCGGCAGGAAAATCAGCATGCCGGTGGCGCTGGAGGCCGACATCAGCCCCATGACAAGACCGCGATTGGTCTTGAACCAGCGGTTGACGATGGTGGCGCCAAGGACGCTGGCGACAGCGCCGGATCCGATGCCGGAAAAAACGCCCCAGGTGATGAACAGATGCCATGGCTTGGTCATCAGCAGGCTGAGCGTGGTCGAAGCCGACATCACCACCAGCGACGCCAGCAGCGTGCGGCGCAGCCCGATGCGCTCCATGAGCGCGGCGGCGAACGGACCGGTCAGCCCATAGAGCAGGATGCCGACGCCCGCGGCCAGCGAAATGACGTCGCGCCGCCAGCCGAAGCTGTTTTCGAGCGGCAGCATCATGACGGAAGGCGCCGAGCGCAGGCCGGCCGCGATCAGCAGGCAGAGGAAGATGACGCCCACCACCACGAAAGCGTAGCGCTGGCCAAAGGGACGGGATTGAGCTATCATGTTACTGACCGGTACGTTGCAAGATGGGAGCATGTATACGTACCGATCGGTAACATTGTCAATCGAGTCCCATGATGCCAAGCGACAAAAATATTGAACTGACCATCAGCGACGGTCATGCGTCGGCGCCACCGAAGGCCGCCAAGAAGATCCTCGACGTGGCCTATGACCTGTTCTACCGGCGCGGTATCCGGGCGATCGGCGTCGACGAAATCGTCAAGCGTGCCGGCGTCACCAAGCCCAGCCTCTATCGCAGCTTTCCCTCCAAGGACGAGCTGGCCGCCTCCTACCTCAGGCAATACGATCTTGAATATTGGGAGCGTTTCGACGAGGCCGTCGCCGCCAACCCCGGCGACCCGCGCGCTCAGATCAAGGCTTTCCTGACCCGCATCGGCAAGCGAACGCAAGTGGCGGGCTATCGCGGCTGCGGCATGACCAATGCGGCGGTCGAATATCCCGATCACAGCCATCCGGCTCGCGTCGTCAGCGAGGCCAACAAGCAGGAATTGCGCCGCCGCTTGCGCGCCATGGCGGCTGCGATGGGCGCGCAAGACCCCGACACGCTGGGCGACGGGTTGCTGCTGCTTATCGAAGGCGCCTATATCAGCGGCCAACTGTTCGGCCTCGGCGGACCCGCGCAGTCGGTTGCCCGCAACGCCGACCTGCTGATCGAAGCCAGCTTGAAGAAATAGCGATTGGCGATACGCTGGGACGACCTCCAACTGAGATCTCCGCCATGCGCAGCCTGTTGATCCCGCTCACCTTCGCCGGCCTTTGCCAGGCGGCACAGGCCGGCGACATATCCAGCACCTACACCGACCTCGACTGGAAGAAGGACTGCGTGACCTATGCGCAGGCCGGGCAGGGCGACGGCGACTGGGCCGACCTCGCCTGCTCCGGCTATCGCGGCTATCCCGTGCTGGTCGGATATGACGACGCCCGCGAATCGCTGTTCTATGGTTTTCCGCCCGGCGGCGACATGACGTCCAGCTGGGAAAGTTTTTCCGCCTTGAATTCGTCCGGAGCCAAGGTCGAGTGGCGCGTCGAAACCAATGGCGACAAAGCCGTGCCGTTCGCGGTCATCCACCGCCGCTCGATCAGCAATGGCGAGGACGAGACCAAGAAGACCGAGGTGCTGCTCGTCGCCAAGGTCGCCCAGATGGACGCCCGGGACGGCTGCACCGTCGGCCTGGTGTTGGCCACCGGTAACCCCGCCGCCAACGACCAGGCGCGCAAGATCGCCGACGAGAAGGCGAAAGGCTTCGCCTGCGGCAAGGACAAGCGCGTGGTGATTGGCGACGTGCCGGCTTTCGGCCGGGTCGATAACTGACCGCTCGAGCTACTTGCTCGCCTTCGCCCGGTCGATCGCGTCCATGATCATCTTCTTGGCGTATTTGGAATCATGCCAGCCCTCGATCTTGACCCATTTGCCGGGTTCCAGATCCTTGTAGTGCTCGAAGAAGTGCTGCACCTGCTGGCGCGTGATGTCGGGCAGCTGCGTGTATTCGGTGACGTTCTCGTAGCGCAGTGTCAGCTTCGGTGACGGCACCGCGATGATCTTTTCGTCCTGGCCGGCATTGTCTTCCATGATCAGCACGCCGATCGGCCGCACGTTGATCACGCAGCCCGGCACCAAAGCGCGGGTGTTGCAGATCAGCACGTCAATCGGGTCGCCGTCGCCCGACAGCGTGTGCGGCACGAAACCGTAATTGCCGGGGTAGCGCATCGAGGTGTGCAGGAAGCGGTCGACGAACAGCGTGCCGGCCTCCTTGTCCATCTCGTACTTGATCGGCTCGCCGCCGATCGGCACCTCGATGATGACATTGACGTCCTCAGGCGGATTCTTTCCGGTGGCTATGGCTTCGATGCGCATGTCTTTTGTCCCTCTCTCGGTCGGCAGGAGATAGCGGGCGGCGCAAAATGGTGCAATGCGGCGAATGGTGCTTACAGGCGTCCGGCGAGACGCGATGGCGGTCGACCCGTTCAATCATCGGCACAAGATGTTTCAAGGTCGTGATGTGCGTGAGCCCGGGACCACGCGTTCCGCGATTATCCCCAGGCGGTCACTCCCAGACGAAGGCGACCTTCTTCAGCGCCTTCTGCTCGAAAATCTCGACCCCTTCGGCGATGTCGCGGCCGCCGGCCCCGGCATAGAAGGCAAGTGCGTTCTGATTGTCTTCCAGCGCCCACACCACCATGCCTTTCAGCCCATGGTCGGCGAGACGTGCCCTGGCCGCCGAAAACAGCCGCCTGCCGAGCCCGATGCCCTGATATTCCGGGCGCAGGTACAATTCGTAGATCTCGCCCTGCTGCTTGAGTTCCTTGGCGCGGTTCTTGCCGATCGTCGCGTAGCCGGCGATCGTGCCGCCGATCTCGACGACCAGGACGGTGGCGGCGCGGCGGATAGCGTTGGCCCACCAGTCGCTTCCGCGACGGTTGATCATAGATGTCAGCGTGCGGTGCGGAATGATTCCGCTATACGCGCCGCGCCAAGCCTCGAGGTGCACTTCGGCGATGGCGCCGGCATCGCGCGGGTCTGCCTTCCGAATGTCGATCGTCAGCGTATTCATGATTTGTTAACCATAAACCCGCATCGCCCGATTGCAAGAGTCCCGGCGGCCGATGGTCCGCTTTCGCACAGACGATCATGACACTGCCGACATTGGCCAAAGCCTGCCTGAAAACGCGCTCAGCCGAGGCGGATGGCGCGGCTTTCGAGTACCGAAGCGCAGCGGACTTTTAGGTCCGTAGGCATCGGAAGCGCAGAAAGCCGCGTCAGGCGTCCGGCTGAGTAGCGTTTGCAGGTAGGGCTTTTCAGATTTCGACCAGATGGTCGTCGAGCTCGTTGATATCGCCCGAAGTGACCGGGAAGTGCTCGGCCAGCACGGCCCCGACCCCCTCGATCGCCTTGACGAAACCGTCGGCAAGCCGATCGTGGCCGGCATGCGCGGTCAGATCGCGCACCACGCCGTCCCAGACATGCTGGCCGACCTTGGCAGCGATGCCCGAATCGGCGAGCACTTCGGCGTAGCGCTCGGCGATCGAGACGAAGATCAGCACGCCGGTGCGCGCCGTGGTGCGGTGGACGTTGCGGGCGAGGAACTGCTTGAGCGCATTGGCGTGCGCAGCCTGATAGCGCAGCCGACGCGGCACCATATGGATGCGCAGGCCGGGCAGCGTCCACAACAGGGCCAGCACGCAGGCCATGGCCAGCAACTGAGCGATGACGAAATGTGGCAGGCGGATGGTGAGCCACCAGGCCTCCAGCCCATAGGCGACCGCGAGGCTGACGACCAGCATGCCGAGGGTCGCCATCAAGGCTGCGGGAGCTAAGTAGCCATCGCTGGCATGCGCCACGACGCAGTAGATCTCGCCGTCGGTTTGCGCTTCGGCGGCGCGGATCGCAGCGGCGATGCGCTCATGATCCTGCGGGCTGATCGGTCGTGTCGCCATGATCTTGTCTCACCAGCTTCCTGAAGAACCGCCACCGCCGGACGA
The DNA here is from genome assembly GCF_006658535.1 of Mesorhizobium sp. B2-4-13. NCBI lineage: Bacteria > Pseudomonadati > Pseudomonadota > Alphaproteobacteria > Hyphomicrobiales > Phyllobacteriaceae > Mesorhizobium > Mesorhizobium sp. B2-4-13. The sequence goes on from NZ_VFVB01000005.1 coordinate 202,571, forward strand.
GCCGCCGCCACCGGAAAACCCGCCGCCACTGCTTGATCCCGACGACCAGCCACTGCCGGAACCACCCGAGGACCAGCCGCCGCCCGACGACCTTGTCGTCCAGCCGCTGGTTCCGGATGATCCGCCCGCACCCTGGCCATAACGAAACGTCATGCCCAGCCATCGATACACGCCCGGCGACAGCTTTGTGCCGAACATCGGCGGCAGGAAGGCCATTGCCAGGCCACCGAAGAACATCGTCGCCCACAGGATCAGGAACACCGCGACGACCGGATCCATGGGGGTGCTGCTGTCGGCGGGATTGCGCCGGCCGCGCGCCTCCAACTCCTCCGGATTGCCGTTCAGCACCATGATCATGTCGTCGACGGCCTTGGAGATGCCACCCGGGAAATCGCCGGCGCGGAAGGCCGGCACCATGTCGTTCTCGATGATCAACTTGGTGTGCAGGTCGGTCAGCGTGCCTTCCAACCCGTACCCGACCTCGATGCGCATCTTGCGGTCGTTTGGCGCGACCAAAAGCAGGACGCCGTTGTTCTCCTTGGCCTGGCCGAGCTTCCAGAAGCGGAACAGCCGGTTGGCGTAGGGCTCGATCTCCTCGCCGCCGAGGCTGGGAATGGTGGCGACGACGATCTGGTCCGAGCCCTTGGTTTCGAAGTCGGCGAGTTTTTGGGTCAGCGCCGCACGTGTGCCGGCATCGATGATGCCGGCATTGTCGACCACGCGGCCGGTGAGAGCCGGAAGGTCGGCGGCCACGGCGGTGACCGAGGCAAGCAGCAGAGACGCCAGGATGATCAAGGCCAGGCGCAGCCGCGCCGCGCATTGGCCAGGCATTGAAGGGACGGCAGCCCTTACCATGGCCTTACCAGCTTCCCGAGGAGCCGCCGCCGCCGGACGAACCGCCGCCGCCGGAAAAACCGCCACCGGAGGACCAACCGCCGGAGGACCAACCGCCGCCGCCGGACGACCAGCCGCCGGACGATGATCGCCGGTGCGGCTCGAAGGTCATGCCGAGCCAGCGATAGCGTCCGGGCCCGAGTTTCTGGCCGAAGATCGGCGGCAGGACCGAGGCCGCGATGCTGCCGAAGAAAATGATCGCCCAGATGCCGATAAAAATGGCGAAGAACAGGTCGTCGGAATTGAATGGTGCCTGCTCGTTGCGCTTGCCGCGCGCTTCCAGTTCTTCCGGATTGCCCTCCAGCACCATGATCATGTCGTCGACGGCCTTGGAGATGCCGCCCGGGAAATCGCCGGCGCGGAAGGCCGGCACCATGTCGTTCTCGATGATCAGTTTGGTGTGCAGGTCGGTCAGCGTGCCTTCCAACCCGTACCCGACCTCGATGCGCATCTTGCGGTCGTTTGGCGCGACCAAAAGCAGGACGCCGTTGTTCTCCTTGGCCTGGCCGAGCTTCCAGAAGCGGAACAGCCGGTTGGCGTAGGGCTCGATCTCCTCGCCGCCGAGGCTGGGAACGGTGGCGACGACGATCTGGTCCGAGCCCTTGGTTTCGAAGTCGGCGAGTTTTTGGGTCAGCGCCGCACGTGTGCCGGCATCGATGATGCCGGCATTGTCGACGACGCGGCCGGTCAGCGCCGGAAGATCGGCGGCGAAGGCGGCGAACGGGAGGAAGAGGATGCCGGCAAGAAGGCCAAGAAAGGAAAGGTGGGCGTTCCGCAGCGCCCCCCTTGAGGAGGAGATGTCCGGCAGGACAGAGGGGGGTGTTTGCACGCCGGCGGTCCGTCTTTTCGGGAATTCGTTCCGAGGACAGTCGCCGTTCACCCGCCCTGCTTCGTGCCGAAATCGACCTTCGGCGGCTGCATCTTGTCTTCGTCGACGGTGAAGTTGGCGAAGGGCTCGTTGCCGCGGAACCAGAATGTCGCCCACAGTACCGACGGGAAGGTCTTCAGCGTCAAATTGTAGTCCCTGACCGCCTGGATGTAGTCGCGCCGCGCCACCGCGATGCGGTTCTCCGTGCCTTCGAGCTGCGCCTGCAGCGCCAGGAAATTCTGGTTGGCCTTGAGGTCGGGATAGGCTTCCGACACCGCGATCAGCCGCGACAGCGCGCTGGTCAGCCCGGCCTGGGCATCCTGAAACTTCTTGAGGGCTTCCGGATCCTTCAGCGTTTCGGGCGTCACCGTGATCTGCGTCGCCTTGGCGCGCGCTTGGACAACCGCGTCGAGCGTGTCCTTTTCATGCGAGGCATAGCCCTTGACCGTCTCGACCAGATTGGGAATGAGGTCGGCGCGGCGCTGATACTGGTTCAACACCTCGCTCCATGCCGCCCTGGCGTTTTCTTCCGCCGTCGGGATCGTGTTGTAGCCGCAGCCGGCAAGCAGCGGCAGCACGATTGCCATCATCAGGAAGGCGGGCAACGTGCGAAATGTCGATGGTCGAGCAAGGCGCTGGGCAAGCATGAAGGGATCCCTCGATAGAAGTTGCATCCGAAGCATTACCACAATCGGCGCGCAAGAAAACGGCCTCGGCCTCTGAAGCAGGCTCGGCATGAATTGTGCCCGCCCAAGGCCCTGTGATTGGCCTGGTGAACGCGATAAGGTTCGATCAGAACGGGATATCATCATGGCGAAACGCCAGGACAGCGACAGCGAATCGCGCCGTATCCTCCAGCGCGTCGCGCAGGAGACCGATCCGGGCGGCAATTCTTTCGTGGCACGGACGACGAAAGGCATGCGCGACCACGTCTCCGCGGCCGATGCCGATCGCACGGATCCGATCGAAGTCTGGGGCACGCGTGTTGGCAGGATACTCGGCCTGCTTCTGGCGCTGGGCCTGATGGTCTGGCTCGTGCTTTTCCTCACCCGGGGCAGCTAGGAATAAAAAACAATGAGCGCCGAAAAAGCCGACGCGCCGCGCGCGGTCATCGTCATATCCAGCCATGTCGCCCGCGGCTCCGTCGGCAACCGCGCGGCCGTCTTCGCGCTGGAGACACTGGGCTTTCCGGTCTGGGCCGTACCTACGGTCACCCTGCCCTGGCATCCCGGCCATGGCCGCGCGACCCGCATCGTGCCGCCGCTCGACCAGTTCAAGGCTCTGATGGCCGATCTGGAGCGCGCGCCGTGGCTGGGTGAGGTCGGGGCCGTGCTGTCGGGCTATCTCGGCGAGGCCGGCCAGGCCGAGGCGGTCGCCTCGCTGGTCGCCGCGGTCAAGGCGAGGACGCCCGATGCCGTCTATATCTGCGATCCGGTGATGGGTGATTCCGGCGGCCTCTACGTGCCCGAGCCCACCGCCGCCGCCATGCGCGACCGGCTGATGCCGATCGCCGACATCGCCACCCCCAACCGCTATGAGCTGGAATGGATGGCCGGCGCGCCGCTGCCCGATCTGAAATCGGTGATCTCGGCCGCACTCCACGCCGGACCATCGACCATGCTGGTCACCTCGGCACCGTCGATGATGTCAGGCGGAACAGGCAATCTGCTGCTCGACGGCACCCAGGCGCTGCTGGCCGAACACCGCCTGATCGACAAGCCGCCGAACGGCCTTGGCGACTTGACGGCAGCGGTCTACCTGGCGCGCATCCTGTCCGGCCAGCCGGCGATCAAGGCGCTGCAGTCGACGACGGCGGCGGTCTACGAAATCCTGGCGCGCACCGCAAAACGCGGCGGCGACGAGTTGCAGCTCGAAACCGACGCGCAGAGCCTGTCGCACCCGATGGCCATGGTCCAGCTTCGCCACCTCACGCATCCGGGGCGGGATCGCCGGGCGTGACCCCGGCCAAGGTCGTGCTCGTCGGCGCCGATGGCTGCAAGGCCGGCTGGATCGCCGTGCGGAGCGAACCCGGTTCGACACGTCGTGACCCGGATACGGCGCCTTCGGTCGATGTCTTCCCTTCGTTCGCCGCCCTGCTGGCGGCGATCCCCGATGACGCGATCGTCGCCGTCGACATGCCGATCGGTCTACCGGAATTTTCGCAAAAGGGCGGACGCGGGCCGGAAGCGCTGGTGCGGCCGCTGCTTGGCGCTCGCCAGTCCAGCGTCTTCTCGATTCCGTCCCGTGCCGCGCTCTATGCCGACACCAGCGACTTCACCACGATCGAAGCCTGGTACGCGGCGCATATCAGGGCAAGCGAAGCGGCCAAGGCCACATCCAACCCGCCGCGCGGCGTTTCCATCCAGGCCTTCGGCATCTTTTCGAAAATCCGCGAGATCGACACATTGCTGATCGCGCGGCCCGAACTGCGCGGCCGCATCTTCGAATCGCATCCGGAAGTCGCCTTCTGTCGCCTGAACGGCGATCAGGCCATGCGGTTGCCGAAGAAGATCAAGGGCAGCGTCAATCTGGCCGGCATGGCGGAGCGCAAGGCGCTGCTTTGCCGGCACGGCTATGACATGGATTTCCTCGACCAGCTGCCGCCACGTGGTGCGGCCGCCGACGATTTCCTCGATGCGGCGGCCATGATGCTGATTGCCGGCCGCATCGCCAGCGGCGACGCGAAGCCGTTTCCCGACCCGCCTCGCGCTGACGGTTTTGGCATACCGGTCGCCATTTGGGCGTGACAATGTCGGCGGGCGTCCCGCTCTGGCGCATGGCATTTATAGCTAGCCCCTACAATTCTGCATTGCTCGTAACGGGTTTTTGCCGTTAGAGGCTTTCCTCGACCGCAACGAGCTGCCGCCTCCAACCCGGAAAGGCCTTAGCCGCCCATGCCTCATCTTCCCGAACACCTCCTCGCCGGCTACCGCAATTTCATGAACGGCCGCTACCTCACCGAGAGCGGCCGCTATCGCGAGCTCGCCCGCGAAGGCCAGGCGCCCGAGACCATGATCGTCGCCTGTTGCGACTCGCGATCCGCGCCCGAGGCGATCTTCGACGCCGGCCCCGGCGAACTCTTCGTGCTGCGCAATGTCGGCAATCTGGTGCCGCCTTACGAGCCGGACGGCGAGTTCCATTCGACCTCGGCCGCGCTCGAATTCGCGGTGCAGAGCCTCAAGGTCAAGAACATCGTGGTCATGGGCCACGGCCGCTGCGGCGGCATCCGGGCCGCGCTCGACACCAACTCCGCGCCGCTATCTCCCGGCGACTTCATCGGCAAGTGGATGAGCCTGATCGCGCCGGCCGCCGAGACGGTGTCGGCCAGCACCTTCATGACGGCGACGGAACGCCAGACGGCCCTGGAGCGCATCTCGATCCGCTACTCCCTCGCCAATCTCAGGACCTTTCCCTGCGTCTCGATCCTCGAGGGCAAGGGGCGGCTGTCATTGCACGGAGCCTGGTTCGACATTTCGACCGGCGAGCTCTGGGTGATGAACAAGGAGACCGGCGATTTCGAGCGGCCGGTGCTGGAATGAAGGGTAGGGCGCGCCAGGCGATGAGCGTCCGGCCGGTCGTTTTCTCGGCGGCCGCGCTGATGATAGCGATCGTTGCCGCTCGCGCCGATGACCGCGCCATCATAAGCCGCTGGTATTCGGCGCTGCTGGTCGCCGATCGCACCGAGCTGGCGGACCTGCTCGCCGACGACGTCCGCATCAAGCTCGACGACCTCGGCGTTGTCCAGAGCAAGCAGGAATTCATCGCCTCGCTCGACGAATGGAAAGGTGCGGTTGCGGGAGCTGCGATCCGCCACCGCATCGAGAAGACCGAAGGTGGGGTCACCACCGTGATCGCCTGCTACGACTTCCCCGACAATGATATGTTGATGCAGGAGACCTTCGCGGTGAGCGACAACCGCATCACCGCCAGTTCGCAGGCGGCAATCGCTGAAAACTGCGAGGGCTACTGAGGCGGAGCGGCCAACTGGCATATTGCGGGCCCGCGGACCGCGCCCTACATCGGTGACACCCTCCTTCCTGACGCCAGCGAAAGACCCTCCATGCCCTCTCCGAAAGCCGTCGATCTCGCCGCCCATCCGTTGACCGCGTGGCGAGGGCCGCTCGGCCTGCCCGATTTCGCCCATATTGGCGACGGTGATTTTTCTCCCGTCTTCGACGCCGCGCTGAAGGCGCATGAGGCCGAGATCGATGCGATATCAAGCAACAAGGATACGCCGAGCGTCGAGAACACGCTTGCCGCGCTTGAACTCGGCGGCGAGGCGCTGGATCATGTCTCGTCGATCTTCTGGTGCCGCGCCGGCGCCCACACCAACGAGACCATCCAGGCCCTGGAGCGTGATATTTCGCCGAAGATGTCGCGGCACTTCTCGGCCATCTCGATGAACGAGAAGCTGTTTGCCCGCATCGACGATCTCTACCGGCGCCGCGAGAGCCTTGACCTCGATCCCGAGACGCTGCGCGTCCTGGAGAAGACCTGGAAAGGCTTCGTCCGTTCCGGCGCCAAGCTCGACGCGGACGGCAAGACGCGGCTGGCCAAAATCAACGAGGAGCTGTCGTCGCTCGGCACGACTTTCGGTCAGAACGTGCTGGCCGACGAGCGCGACTGGGCGCTGTTCCTCGACGAGGCCGATCTCGCCGGCCTGCCGGATTTCGTGAAAAGCTCGATGGCCGAGGCCGCCGAGATGCGCGGCCAGAAGGGCCGCTACGCCGTCACCCTGTCGCGCTCGATCTATGAGCCGTTCACAACCTTCTCCGAACGCCGCGACCTGCGCGAGATCGCCTATCGCGCCTTCACCATGCGCGGCCAGAACGGCGGTGCGTCCGACAACACGTCCGTGGTGCGCGACATGCTGAAGCTGCGCGCCGAAAAGGCGAAGCTGCTCGGCTACGCCTCCTTCGCCGCGCTCAAGCTCGACGACACCATGGCCAAGACACCGAAGGCGGTGCACGCACTGCTCGACCCGGTTTGGGAAAAGGCATTGGAAAAAGCCGCCGCCGACCAGAAGGAGCTGGAGCGTCTGGCAGCCGAGGCCGGCAGCAACGAAAAATTCGCCGCCTGGGACTGGCGCTTCTACCAGGAGAAGCTGCGCGCCGAGAAGTTCGCTTTCGACGAAGCGGAGCTGAAACCCTATCTGCAGCTCGACCGCGTCATTGACGCCTGCTTCGACGTCGCGACACGGTTGTTCGGCGTCACGTTCGAGGAGAAGAAAGGCATCGCCGCCTGGCATCCGGACGCGCGCGTCTTCGTGGTCAAAAATGCCGACGGCAGTGAGCGCGGCCTGTTCCTCGCCGACTATTTCGCGCGGCCGTCAAAACGCTCCGGCGCCTGGATGAGCGCGCTGAAGTCCGGTTACAAGCTTGGCCATGGCTCGAAGCCGGTGATCTACAACATCATGAACTTCGCCAAGCCGCCAGCGGGCGAACCGGCTTTGCTGTCGGTCGACGAAGCGAAGACCTTATTCCACGAATTCGGCCATGCGCTGCATGGCATGCTGACCGACGTCACCTGGCCGTCGGTGTCAGGCACCTCGGTCAGCCGCGACTTTGTCGAACTGCCCTCGCAGCTCTACGAGCACTGGCTGACGGTGCCGGCGGTTCTGGAAAAGCACGCGCTGCATGTCAAGACCGGCAAGCCGATGCCGAAGGCGCTGCTCGACAAGATGCTGGCCACGCGCACCTTCGGCGCCGGCTTCGCCACCGTCGAGTTCACCGCCTCTGCCTTGATGGACATGGCCTACCATGCACGGCCCGACGCGCCGGAAGAGCCGCTTCGTTTCGAAGCCGAAACGCTTGCGACGCTGCATATGCCGGATACGATCGCCATGCGCCATCGCACCCCGCATTTTGGCCATGTCTTCGCCGGCGAGGGCTATTCGGCCGGCTACTATTCCTACATGTGGTCGGAGGTGCTGGACGCCGATGCTTTCGCCGCCTTCGAGGAAACCGGAGACCCCTTCAACCCGGCGCTGGCCGAGCGGCTGAGGAAGAACATCTACGCCGCCGGCGGCTCGAAGGATCCGGAAGAGCTCTACACGGCGTTTCGCGGCAAAATGCCGTCGCCGGAAGCGATGATGGTCAAGCGCGGATTGGTGTAGGCAATCGCCGAAGTCGGCGCCGACGTTAACCTCGTTGTCCTTGGCTGCCGACCCAAGGATCCTTTACCCTTGGCCACACCGGCCGCGTCAGCTTCGTGTAATTCGTCGCCGCCGGATTGCTGGGATAGGAACTCGGCGCCGCGACATAGATGATCTCGGCGGCGATCGGCTCGAAGCCGGCGTAGAAATGGTTTGTCGACTTGATCAGCAAAATGTCTTTCGACAGCGGATCGACGCCGATGTTGGAGAAGACATCCGGCTCGAAGGTCTGGGTGCGGTTGGTGTTCAGGATCACATCGACTTCGGTGCCCTCGATGCGCACCACCGCTGATGGTCCCAATGTCACCCGGCTCGGGCCAAAACTCTGCCAGCCCTCGGCAACCGCTTTCAGTACCTTGACGCGTGCATCGATCGGTTCGCCCGCCTGCGGGCCGGCTTTGCCGCCGAAACGCAGGTCGATGACGGCACCCTCGCCGGCAGCCTGGCAGAAAGTCACCGCGATCGGATCCCAGATCGTCGCCACGCCGAACTTGTCCAGGCCCCGCGCCAGCATCTGGCGCAGCACGAAGGTGCCGTCGCCGGGAACGCCGCCGCCGGGATTGTCCCAGATATCGGCAATGACCACCGGCTTGCCCGGTCTTTCCTTGCGCACGGCCAGCGCCCGATCGATGCCGTCGGCCGTACTCAGCATCGTCATCGCGGTCGTTTCGCGCATGGCATAGAGCTCGCGTCCAAGCCGCTCCGCCAGCGCATCGCCCTTGGCCTTGTCATTGTCGGTAACGACAAGGATGCGCGTGCCCATTTCGGGCACGTCGGCGGCCATGAAGCCGTGGATGACCGAGACCGACAGCACGCCGTCCTTGCCGTGCAGCGCCTTGATGCGGTCAACGAAGGAGCGCATCGGTTCGCGGCTGGTCGGCAGCACCTGGATCATGCGGCAGTCGAAGGTTGAGATGACCGGCTTGATCTCGCCGCGCGCCGCGGCCAGGCCAAGCGCGACCACATGCTCGCCGCGCTCGTAGAAATCGGTGTGCGGGAATTCGAGGAAATAGGCCATGATGTCGGACGCCGCCACGCGCTTCGGCGTCAGATGGCTGTGCGGATCGAACTCGCAGGCAATCACCACCTCAGGCCCGACAATGCCACGCACGCGCTCCAGCAGGTCGCCCTCGCAGTCGTCATAGCCTTGCGCCACCATGGCACCGTGCAGGCCCAGAATGACGGCATCGACCGGCAAGGCGGCCTTGAGCTGGCCGAGGATTTCGTCGCGGAGCGCCTCATAGGTCTGCCGCTGCACGAGGCCGCCGGGCTCTGCCCAGGTGGCGGTGCCTTCGATCACGGTCAGGCCTTCGGCGGCCGCGCGGCGGCGCAGCGCCACGATCGGCGAGGAGCACAGGGTCGGCGTTTCCGGATGCTTGCCCGGCCCGGCATAGAACGCCATCTCGAAAGAGGCCCGGTCGGTTGGCACCGGCGAGAAGGTGTTGGTTTCCGTCGCCAGCGAGGCGGTGAAGATACGCATGAAAACTCCGTGGACTTCTTGTTTTCGCAATTCCGGACGGATAACCGCTGGGCACTTTTCCTGGAACTGCTGGGATTGCTATTTGACAGCCCCGAGCGCCAAGCCCCGGACAAGATAGCGCTGCAGCCAGATGAACAGGATCGCCACCGGCAGCGTCGCCAGCAGCGTCGCCGCCATCACATGGTGCCATTCGATCGTGTAGCGCCCGGCAACCAGCGAGAACACCTGGATCGGCAGCGTATAGCTCTCCTGGCTGCGCAGCATGGTGAGCGCCACGACGAATTCGTTCCAGGCGTTGATGAAGGTGAAGATCGCCGTCACCGCGATCGCCGGCAGGCAGAGCGGCAGGAACACTTTTCGCAGCGTCAGCCAGCGGCCGGCGCCTTCCATCCAGGCCGCCTCCTCGAGGTCGCGCGGAATGGTGTCGAAATAGCTCTGCAGCATCCACACGGTGAAGGCGACGTTGAAGGCCATGTAGATGAAGCCGAGCGCGGTGGTCGATTCGACCAGTCCCCAGGCAGCCATCAGCCGGAACAGGCCGAGCACCAGCACGATCGGCGAGATCATCTGTGAGATCAGCAGGAACTGGCGGAACGCTCCATAGCCGGCAAAGCGGAAGCGCGACATGGCATAGGCCGCCGGGACGGATATGAGGATGGCGCCAACGGTGGCGATGACAGACACATAGAGCGAATTGGCCAGCGCCCGGCCGAAGCCTGTCGCCACCCACATGTCGGCAAAATTCGACCACCGGAACTCGCTCGGCCACCAGGTCGGCGTCAGCACTTCGGTACGCGGCTTGACCGCTGTCAGGAACATCACCGCGAAGGGAAAGATCGTCACCACGATCAAGGGCGCCAGCAGCAGCCAGGCGATGATGGTGCGCTTCAGCTTGGCCTTCATGCGCGCTGCTCCCGCATCGCAAGGCGCACATAGATCATGGTGAAGATCAGCAATATGGCGAACATCACCAGCGAGACCGCCGACGCCTCGCCGAGTTTGCCGATACGGAATGCCAGCTTGTAGAGGTGGGTGACCAGTATGTCGGTCGAGTTGGCCGGCCCGCCCTGCGTCATCACCCAGATGATCGGGAACGAGTTGAAGACGTAGATGGTGTTGAGCACAATGGCGATGTTGATGAAGGGTTTCAGGAGCGGAAAGGTGATCTCGCGGAACTGCTGCAGCGGCGTTGCCCCTTCGAGCGCCGCCGCCTCGTAGAGATCGTCCGGGATCGACGACAGGCCGCCGAGAAAGATCGTCGTGGTGAACGGCACCGTCACCAATATGCCGATCAGCACCTGCATCGGAAACGCCGTCTCGGCGCTCGCAAGCCACTGGATGTTGTGGTCGATCAGGCCAAGTCCGATCAGCGCCGAATTCAGCATGCCGCTTTCACCGCTCAGCGCCCAGCGCCAGACCACGGCCGTCATGGTCAGCGACACTGCCCAGGGCAGCATGATGATGACGCGGGCAAGGCCACGCCCATAGAAATCGGTGTTGAGGATCATCGCCACCGGGACCGAGAGCAGCAGCGCGCCGCCGACCACCAGCACCGTCCACAGCCCCGTGCGCCAGAGCGCGGCGACGAAGTCGGGATCCGCGGCCAGCGCGGCGAAATTGGCCAGACCGCTGAACTCGCGCAGCTGACCAAAGCGATTGACGTCATGCGTGGCGATCTGGATCAGGTCCCAGACCGGCCAGAAGATGACCACCGCCGCCAGGAACAGACTGGGCAAGGTCAGGAGGTAGGGCAGGAAGCGATTTTGCATCGGCTGATTTTACACCGCGTTGCGAGGCATCAGTAGCGCTGGTTGGCCAGTTGACCTGTTCTTCCCAGGCGCTCGGTTTCGAACTCTTCCCCGGCGTCGGCGCCGCCCTCACCTGCCTGCCGGCATCCTCTCCCCGTATAGAGACGGAGAGAGGGGAGCTTTCATCACCGCTTTCGCCAGTCACCAGCGTCCAGAAAGGGCTCCGAGATGCCGGCCGCCCTTTCTCCCCGTCTCTATACGGGGAGAAATGCCCGGCAGGGCAATGAGGGGCGGCGCTGACGTCGACAATTCGTCCAAAGTGGTTGCTTGTCAGTCTTCGTTATTTACGTGGAGCGCAGCCAAATGTCTGTTTTGGAAATGTGGCGCGCCCCACCTGAGTCGGGGGCGCGCCACGGGCGCAGGGAGATACGCCCTATTTGTGGGGCGCGGCCCCTACTTCTTCAGCACTGCGTTGGCCTTCGCCGCCGCTTCCTTCAAGCCTGCCTCGGGATCGCCGCCGAGATAGATCTTTTGCATGGCATCCGACGTGATCTGGGCAACTTCTTCCCAGCCTGGGATGACCGGCGCGAAACGGGCATCCGGCAGCAGGGCGGTAAAGGCGGCCAGGTCGGCGTTGTTGACGTAATAGTCCATCTTGGCCTCTTCCTTGTTCACCGGCAGGAAGCCTTCGCCCTGCGTGAACTTGGCGCGCTGTTCCGTGGTGAACAGGAAGTCCATCAGCTTCCAGGCCTCGTCCTTGTTCTTGGAGTTCTTGAACATGATCATGGAGTCTGTGACGCCATAGGTGCCGCGCGCACCGGTCGGACCGGCCGGAATGGCGGCAACGCCATATTTGAGGCTCGGCGCCTCGTCCTTGATCTGGTTGGACAGGAAGGGCGCCGTGATCATCATGCCGACCTTGCCCTGCTTGAACAGGTTCTGCACGTCCTCGCGATTGTTGGAGGTGACGCCGGGCTCCGTCAGCCCCTCGTCGATCATCGACTTGTAGAGCTTGGCCGCTTCGAGCGCGCCCGGCGTGCTCAGGCCCGACGTGCCGTCCTTGTTGAGGATCTCGGTGCCCTGCGACCACATCGCGTAGTAGTAATAGACGTCGGTCTCGATCTCCTTGCCCTGAAGGCCGAAACCGAAGGCACCCTGCGCCTTGATCTTGCGAGCATCCTCCTGCAATTCGGTCCAGGTTGCCGGTGGCTTGGCGATGCCGGCCTTCTCGAACAGCTCCTTGTTGTAATACATGGCGCGCGCCGAGGCGGCGATCGGCAGGCCGTAGGTCTTGCCGCCCATGATCGAGGGCGACAGGAAGGTGTCGATGAAGCGACCCTTGAATTCGGGCGTGATGTAGCTGTCGAGCGGCTCGGCGACGTCCTGCTGGACGAAGTCGATCAGCCAGCGCGTGCCTATGATGGAGAGATCGGCGTTGGTGCCGGCGGTGATGTCGGTGGTCAGCTTCTGCAAGAGCACATCCCACGGCACCACCTCGAACTTGACCGTGATGCCAGGGTTCTTCGCCTCGAACTCCTTCTTGACCTGCTCGAAATACGGACCGGTCTTGGCGCTGTATTCGGCGACGGTAACCCGCACTTCGCCGGCCTCTGCCTGCGCCGCGAAGGCCAGAATGCCCATTCCGGCCATTAGGCCGGCAGTCCATTTCGCAAGGTTCATCCGATCTCTCCCATTTGTTTCGCGCATTCGCGCTCCTTGTGCCGGTGCCGGCACAAGATTTATGTGACTTTCCTACATTATCGATGAATTCGCCGCACGCAAGCGGATTAATATGTTGCTTAATTACATCCTGTTCTTTAGCCTCTCCGGCATCTGCCTGACCTGCGGGAGGAGCAAACGCCGTGGTTTCGAGAGCCGAATTCGAAGGCAGGACCGCCGTCGTCACCGGCGCCGGTGGCGGCCTTGGCTCGGCGATCGTCGCACTGCTGGCCGCCAGGGGCGCGCGGGTGGTCGGCTGCGACCAATCAGAGGAGGCGCTGGCGAGCCCGCACCTTGCCTCGCGGCATGTCTTCGACCTTCTCGACCGGGCTTCCATCGAGGCGGGGGTCGCCGCCGTTCTCGACCGGGACGGCGTGCCAGATATCCTGGTCAACAATGCCGGCTGGACGCGCGCCGAAACGCTCGATGCGCTGACGGCGGACACGATCGAACATGAGCTCGACCTCAACCTGACCGGTGTGATGACTTTCGCCGACCCGCTGGTTAAGGCGATGGCTGCACGCGGTTCGGGCAGCGTCGTCTTCATTTCTTCCGTCAACGCCATCGCGCATTTCGGCAATCCGGCCTACGCCGCCGCCAAGGCCGGCATCAACGCCTATGCCAAGTCGATCGCCGTCGAGCTCGGCCGTAGCGGCGTGCGCGCCAATGTCGTCTGCCCCGGATCGATTCGCACCGCCGCCTGGGACCATCGCCTTGCCAAGAACCCTGACATAATCGGCAAGCTGCAGCGGCTCTATCCGCTCGGCCGCATCGTCAACGCCTCGGAAGTCGCCGAAGCGGTGGCTTTCCTTGCCTCGGACCGCGCCTCGGGCGTAACAGGCGTGGTGATGCCCGTGGATGCGGGACTGACCGCCGGCTGCCTGCCGTTCATCGACGACATACTGGGAGCGTGACCATGACCGACGTCGAGTTTCGCAACCTCTCGAAATCCTTCGGCCAGCACAAGATCCTCGAGGAGATCAGCCTCGACATCAAGAGCGGCGAGTTCGTCGTGCTCGTCGGTCCGTCCGGCTGCGGCAAGTCGACCTTGCTGCGCATGCTGGCGGGCCTGGAGACCATCAGTTCCGGCGACCTCCTGATCGGTGGCACGCGCGCCAACGACCTGCCGCCACAGCAGCGCAACATCGCCATGGTGTTCCAATCCTACGCGCTGTTCCCGCACCTGAAGGCTTCCGACAATATCGGCTTCGGTCCGAAAATCCGGGGCGAGAGCCGCGCCGCCATCGACCAGAAGGTCAAGAAGGCGTCCGGCGTCCTCAACCTGTTCTCCTATCTCGACCGGTATCCCCGCCAACTCTCGGGCGGCCAGCGCCAGCGTGTCGCCATGGGCCGCGCCATCGTTCGCGAACCCTCGGTGTTCCTGTTCGACGAGCCGCTCAGCAATCTCGACGCGCAGTTGCGCGTGCAGATGCGCACCGAGATCAAGGCGCTGCACCAGCGGCTGAAATCCACCATAGTCTACGTCACCCACGACCAGATCGAGGCCATGACCATGGCCGACCGCATCGTCGTGATGGACCGCGGCAGGATCCAGCAGGTCGGGCCGCCGCTGGAGCTCTATGACAGGCCGGCCAACAAGTTCGTCGCCGGCTTCCTCGGCTCGCCGTCCATGAGTTTTGTATCCGGGGCACTGAAGACGACGCCCGGGACGACCTGGTTCGAGTCGGTCGGCGGCGGCCGGCTTGCGCTTGCCGGCGACCCGGTGCCGGCAGGCAGTGCCGTTGAGGCGGGGATCCGGCCGGAGCATTTCATCGTCGGTGAAGCCACCGACGCCATGACGCTCAAGGTTGATGTGGTCGAGCCGACCGGCTCCGAAACCCATGTCTACGGCGCCATTGGCACCGATACGGTGCGCGCCGTGTTCCGCGACCGGGTGCCGGTGCGGCCGGGCGACCTGCTGCCGGTCTCGGTCGACCCCGGCAACATCCATCTGTTCGACACGGCGACGGGCCTGCCGCTGAGATGACGACGGAAACGCGGATATGAAGACGCCGGCCGATATCATCACGCGGCTGCAGCTGATGTCGCAGGACGGCACCAAGTCGGATCGCCGGCTGGCGAGCCTCGTCCTGTCCGACCTCGACTTCGCCTCCAAGGCCGCGATCTCCGAGATCGCCGCGCGGGTCGGCGTCAGCGAACCGACGGTCACCCGCTTCTGCCGCAATCTCGGCTGCGAGGGGTTGCGCGACTTCAAGTTCTACCTGGCCCAGGCCATCGCCATCGGCGGCCAGTATCTGTCGCCGGAGCCACTGAGCCGCGACGCCCGCGAACAGCGCATTGCCTCGGCCATCACCGAAGCGGCTGTTACAGCCATCCAGCGCGCCAGCGAGAACCTCGACATGACGACGCTGGTCGACGTCGCCGCGCGGCTTGCGGCATCAGGCAATGTGCTGTGCATAGGTTCGGGTGGCATTTCCTCGATGATGGCGACCGAAATGCAGAACCGGCTGTTCAGGCTCGGCCTGCCGGTTCTGGCACAGATCGACGGACAGTTGCAGCGCATGTATGCCGCCGTTGCCACGCCAGACACCACGGTGGTCGCCTTCTCGGTCTCCGGCTATGCGCGCTCGGTCATCGAGGCGGTGCAGGTCGCCCAACAATATGGCGCCGCCACGGTGGCGGTCACCGCGCCCGACTCCGCACTGGCCAAGGTCGCCGACACTGTCATCCACCTGCAGCCGTTCGAGGACGGCAACATCTACAAGCCGACATCGTCACGTTACGCGTTGCTGGCGATCGTCGACATGATCGTGACCTCGGTCGCCGAGACACGCGGACCGAAGGTGCTGGAGAACCTGCGCCGCATCAAGCAGAGCGTGAACACGCTGAAGGTCGACGACCCCCGTTTGCCGCTGGGCGATTGACGAGCCGGCGCCGAAACCGCCAATTTCTCCCCAAGCGGGGATAAGGAGTGGTCCGCGCAGCGGACGGAAAGCCAACTGATTGGCTTCCGAACGACCAATGCCCGGAGCGACGGCGCAGGACCGGGTCCGGCAGGACAGAGGGGAGCGCTGTCCTGCCTGCATCTCAATTTTGGAAAAGCGCTTCGACACCTGTTACCAGCGCCTCCGGATCACCCAATATTCGCAACGTCTTGAGGCGGGCTGTACCGCCGGCGACGACCGAAACGGCCGATGCCGGAACACCCAGCGCCTTGGCGACCAGCCTCTCCAGCGCTTGATTGGCGGCGCCATTTTCCGGCACGGCGCGGACCCGCGCCTTCACGTGACTGCGTCCGTCCGCCAATGTTTCGACAACGTCGAGCCGGTCCACGGAAGACTTCGGCGTCAGCCGCACGAACAGATCGACGCCGTTCTCGCGCATGCGGAACGGCGCGCTCATGCGATCGTCAGGCCAGCAGCAGCGGTGCGACCGTGGTGAGAATGAACTGCCTGAGGAAGAACAGGATCAGCAACAGGATGATCGGCGAGATGTCGATACCGCCAAGATCGGGCATGAAGCGGCGGATCGGCCGCAGCGCCGGCTCGGTCAGGCGGTAGAGCATGTTCCCGATGCTGCCGACGAACTGGTTGCGCGAGTTGACGACATTGAAGGCATAGAGCCAGGAAAAGATCGCCGAGGCGATGATCACCCACCAATAGAGGTCGAGCGCCATGACGATGGTTTGTATGAGGGCGAGCATGCCGGACTCCAATTGTTGCCGACATGTAGCCATTACGCGCCAAACCGGCAAGGGCAGGGTTCCGCCACGCGACCGGCAGCCGGTTTTTCGGTGAAGCGCCGCCTTGACAGGAAACCGCGGCGCCCGATAAATGCGCCATCCGCTGGACGGGGCTGTAGCTCAGCTGGGAGAGCGCGTCGTTCGCAATGACGAGGTCAGGAGTTCGATCCTCCTCAGCTCCACCAGCGGAATAATCGTCCGGCTTTTGACCGTCCCGGCAAGGCGCGGCCGGCATCCGCCACGGCGCGATGCAAGGCGTAGCCCCGATCCCCCCAAAAATGGCCAAATGGCATTTCGCCGTTTCCGAGGCGAAATGGTTGTCAATTGGACTTATGGCGATGGCCGGTGTCCGGTTGGCGCTATTTTTTTTGGAAGCCGTCCCATTAGACTGGCGTTCTCAAATCAGTTTTTTTTTGTGTGTTGTGACAGGGCGTTTCGGCGGGGGTGACCGAAAGCGCTATACGGATTCCGAGTCGAAATGAAGTATCCGCCTGCGAAAGCAAACTAGTGTCCATTCGCCAGAATCTTGCTGCAAATCTCAGGCGGCTCTGCAAGGACCATGCTTCTGTCAGCGCGGTATGCCGCGAGCTTGGCATCAACCGCACACAATTCGAGCGTTACCTGCAAGGGCAGACCGTGCCCAACAAGGCCACCGCCAAGCTGATCTGCGATTATTTCCGCGTCGACGAAGCCGAGCTGTACCGGGACCCCGGCACCCCCTCGCCCACGGCTCCCGGTCTGCCGCCGATCTCCGAAAGCCTGTTCACCCAGATGATCCGGCCGCCCGCTCCGTCGATTGCGGGCGGCACCTATTTCACCTATTTTTCGATCCCCGGCAGATCCGATCTGCTGGTGCGGGCGATCACCTTCGTGCGTCGCGAAGCCGAGCTGGTCACGTTCCGCAGGGTCACCGGATGGTCGGAGCATCATCGCTCGACATGGGCGCGGGCACGCGGCAATCATTATGGCGTGGCGATCTCGCGCCTTAACTGGATCTATTTCAGCGGCGTCAACCGCCGCCAGACAGGCGAGCCGTCGCTGATCTCGGTGCAATGGGCGCCTATCTCCGAACCGGTGCTGACAGGCAAGGCCATGCTTCTGACCGAAGCCGGGCCGGCATTCGTGTCGGTCATCATGCGGCAGGATAGGTCCAATATCCGGCCCAGGCATGCGATCCGCATGGCGCATGTCGTCAGGCTCGATGATCCCAGCCTCGACCAGCTCGTCGTCAGCCTCGCTCGCGACGGGCTGGGTTAGCCGCTTGCTTACGCTGAATAAGAACAAGAATATCCCGAAAAAGCGTATGCCAGCGATTGCCTACTCCATAACCGAGTAAAATCGATTTTTTTAGACTTTCTAGCCAAGAAAGATATTTTAGCTCATGGCTGATTTACTACAGTTTTAACAAACCAGTAACTCTTCCGACCTTACCTTTCTTCCCGCGGATCCCTTTCCGGGATCTTTCAACAGATCCCTGGGGGTCGGGGAAAGGGACGAAAATGACCAAGAAAGTGAACATTGGCCAGAACATGATGTTGGCGGCAACCAGGCACGGCTTGTCGGCCTGCCCCACGGCGGCGCTGAGCCATTCGGCGATCAAGCGCCTTCTGGGCCTCGACCGCCTCACCGACGCGCCCATCTATGCGTTGACCCTCTCAATCCCGGAACTTGATCCGCATTCGGCCGGTCGATCGATCAATTAGCCGGCGTAGTACATCTAGTGCAGCCAGTACGCATTCCCTAAAGTTCATTCGATGACAGGAGCAGAACATGTCAAATCAGGCCTTACGTCAGTCAGAGCTCGACAGTCTCCAATATATCGCGACGATGACCAATGAGCTGGTGCAGATGGCCGAAGCGAGCCGCTTCCCCATGATCTCCTATCTGCTCGGTATGGCCTATGCCGAAGCCTTCGACGTCTTGCGCGGCGCACGGCCGGCACGACACGCGCAGCTCAGCGGCAATCCGATGCACCCCAAGGCACACCCGAAAGACAACCACGCTCAGCCAAGAACAGCGTAGCGCGATGCAATTGTCGGGCTTGCGGGACGGCTGGCACGGATTTGAGGGGCATTAGTCCCGCAAACTGAACACGAATGGCGCTGTACGGCTGACGCGCGGGCCGAGTTCCGCCGGTGGCGCCGGCACGGTCGCGCCCTGCAGCACCGCAAGTGCTGCTCGGTCGAGTTCGGCATCGCCGGACGAACGGGCGACCCGGGCCGACAGGACCCGGCCGGATGGGTCCATTGTAAAAGTCACGTTCACATTGCCCTGCGCGCGCCGGGATTTCGCGGCGCTCGGATAGCGCTTGTGGCGATTGATCCACGCCGTCAGCCGCGATTCCCATTTGGCCGGGCTGACACCCGAGAACCCGGCCGCCGATCTCGGCGCCGCCGCCTTGGCGGCAGGCTTGGCCTCGGCTCTCGCGGCACTTGCCGTCTTCGGTGGCTCGGCCTTTTCCTTCTTCGGCCTTGGCTTGGGCTTGTCGACCGGCTTTTTAAGCTTGGCTTCGGCCGGTTTCTTTTCCTTGCGCCGTTCCGTCGGCTTTGCCCGCGGCAGCGGAACGACAGCCTCCGGCGCGACGGTCTCGACAATATCGGGGACGACCTGTTCCAGCGGCGGCTGTTCGACCGGTTCGGCCTTCGTCATCTCCGTAGGCTCGTTCGGCGGCACCATCACGGCCTCGGTAACAGGCTCCGCTTGCTCGACCATCTTGTCAGGCTCGGCCTCGGCGGCCTTCTCGGTCTGTTCGACTGGCTCGGCCCGGTCGGGAATGGCCGCGTCGGGCATCGCGGCCTGTTCGGGCACCGACGGCGTCACCATCATCGGCGCCATCTCGACCACTAGGGCCGGCGGCGGTCCGCCATCCGACAGGTCGACTGGATTGAAATTCTGCACGGCATACGCGACCGCGACATGAGCCCCAAGCATCAGCACCGCCGCGCATGCCCATAGGCCAAGGTCGCGCCAGTCGAAGCGCGACAGCACCACCGTGGGCGAGGCGGCGGATGGCGTCATGGAGCGGCCGCTTTGCCTGGCGCCGGTGCGGCGATATCACCTGCCGGCGCGGCCTCCAGGCCGACCAGCGCGATCTTCAGATAGCCGGCGGCCCGCAGCAGGTTCATCGCCTCCATCAGCTCGCCATAGGCGACCGCCTTGTCGGCTCGCAGGAATATCCGCGTCTGCTTGTCGCCCTTGGTGCGGCTGTCGAGCGTGGCGGCAAAAGCCGGGCGCGGCACCGTGTCGTTGCCGATCGCCAGGCTGAGATCGTTCTTCAGCGTCAGGAACAGCGGCGTCTCCGGTCGCGGCGCCGGCGTCGCGGTCGAACCGGGCAGGTCGACATTGACATCCACCGTCGCCAGCGGTGCGGCGACCATGAAGATGATCAGGAGCACAAGGATGACATCGATGAAGGGCGTGACGTTGATCTCGTGGCTTTCCTCGAGGTCGTCGTCCAGGGTCTGTCGAATTCTGCTCCCCATGGCGTCGCTCCCGCTACTCCGCCGCCAAGGCTGTCGCCGGCGCTATCGTGCGGAAATCGAGGTCGCGGCTGACCAGCCGTTCGACGCCGGCCGAGGCGTCGGCGAGGATCTGCCGGTAGCCGGCTATCGAGCGGGCGAAAACGTTGTAGATCACCACCGCTGGGATTGCCGCGACCAGACCCATCGCGGTGGCCAGCAGCGCTTCGGCGATGCCCGGCGCGACCACGGCGAGATTGGTGGTCTGAGCCTGCGAGATGCCGATGAAGGCGTTCATGATGCCCCAGACGGTGCCGAACAGGCCGACGAAAGGCGCGGTGGAACCAATCGTCGCCAGCAGGCCGGTGCCGCGCGACATGCGCCGCGACGCAGCCGCCTCGATGCGCGACAGGCGCGAGCTGACCCGTTCCTTCAGTCCGTCGCCGCCGACGTGGTCGAGCGCATTGGCCGAAAGCGCGGCCTCTTCTTCCGCTGCCCGCACCAGGAGCGCGCCGGGATCGCCACCGCGGTCGAGCGCGCGGCTCGCCTGCTTCAGCGTGGCGGCATCGCCGATCGCGCGGACGGCACGGCGGAGGCGCAGCTTGCCGCCGAAAATCTCCAGCGATTTGGCCAGCCATATCGTCCAGGTAACGAGCGACGCGAAAGCCAATCCAGTCATCACCGCCTTCACGATGATGTCGGCGGCCTTGAACATGCCCCATGGCGACAGGTCATGCGGCAGGTTCAGGTCCATCGCCCCGGCAGGCGCGACCTCGGCCGGCGTTGTCGCGCTCGGCTGGCCGGCTGGTTGCGCGGGCGCCATGACAGCCGGTGCAGCTTGTGCCGGCGCGGCAGGGGCCTCAACCGCTGGAGAAGAGCCGGCCGGTTGCTCCTGGGCCGTGGCGCCGGTTGCCCCCAGAACCAGCGATGCGACCAACGCCGCCAACAAACCATGTCTCGACATGAGCTTCTTCCTTGTTCTCACGGCGGCCAGCCGCTTGCCGGTTCCTGCAACCGCCGGCGACGACTTCACTGCACATAGCCGACGGGTTGGCCGGTGACGGGATGCGCGAACACACCCATCTCGACGCCGAAAATGTCCTTGAGCACATCGCTCCGCATGATCTCGCCCGGTGTGCCGCGCGTCAGCAGCCTGCCGTCCTTCAGCGCGATCAGCTCATCGCAGTAGCGCGCCGCCATGTTGGGGTCGTGCAGCACCACGACGACGCACAGGTCGCGCTTGCGGCTGAGCTCGCTGACCAGGCCCAGCACCTCGACCTGATGCGCGATGTCGAGCGCCGAGATCGGCTCGTCGAGCAGCATGACGCCGGCATTCTGCGCCACCAGCATGGCCAGCCAGGCGCGCTGGCGCTCGCCGCCGGATAATTCATCCACCAGCCGCTCAGTGAACCCTTCCATGTCGGTCAGCATAAGGGCCTGCTCGACATGGCGCCTGTCCTCGGCGCCGATACGGCCAAGCGCGCCATGCCATGGATAGCGTCCGAGCGTTGCCAGCTCGCGCACGGTCAAGCCCGTCGCCGCCGGCGTCGTCTGCGGCAGATAGGCAAGAGCCCGCGCCAGCTCGCGCGCGCGCCATTGCGATAGCGGCCGTGCGGCGAAAGTGATGGCGCCGGAGCTTGCCGGCTGCTGGCGCGCCAAAAGCTTGATCAGCGTCGATTTGCCCGAACCGTTATGGCCGATCAGCCCGTAGACGCGCGCGCGCCGCAATTCGAGCGAGACCGGACCGAGCAGCGTCCGTTCGCCGACGGCGAAACGCACGGCATCGATATCGAATGCGGTCTGGCTATCGGCTTCGGTCATGGTCACGGCATTTCTCCAGCCCCGCCGCCGCATTCCGATCCTGTCTGCGGAGGCAGGTCCCCGGTTGACTATGAAACATGATATTGTTAGTCAAGATTTAAGATGGGAATGCACCGCAAAAACCTGAAACGCTCCGGGGCCGGTGCCATTGTTGCCGCGTACGGGCCCTCACCCGCGCAGCCGGCCGATCCGCGCCGGCGATCTCGGTCCCGGGCCACACGATGTCGGCATCCGGTGTCGCCGCATCGATGCGGACACGCTAGGGTGAGCCGGCGGCAAGGAGCTCCGGATGATCAAGGCGACACCCTTCGACTACCCCTATGACGGCAGGCTGGTTGCCGAAAACACCGCGCTCGTCGTCATCGACCTGCAACAGGATTTCCTGTCCACATCGGGCTATTTCGCGAGGAAGGGGTATGACCCCTCGCGGCTGCGGGCGATCCTGCCCGCCGTGAACCGCCTGATCGCGGCCGCGCGCAAAGCCGGCGTCACGGTCATCCACACAAGACAGGGTTACCGCGCCGACATGGCCGACATGACGCCCTACGAGAAATGGCGCCGCAAGCGTTCCGGCCTCGACGGCACCGACGTCCTGCTGCGCTCAGGCGCTGGGTTCCAGATCGTCCCGGAGATCGACGTCGCGCCGCACGACATCATCATCGACAAGACCTGCAACAGCGCCTTCACCTATACGGATTTCGAGCTTGTGCTGCGGGCGCAAGGCATCACGCATCTGATGTTTTCCGGATGCACGACGGATGTCTG
The DNA here is from genome assembly GCF_006658535.1 of Mesorhizobium sp. B2-4-13. Classification (NCBI taxonomy): domain Bacteria; kingdom Pseudomonadati; phylum Pseudomonadota; class Alphaproteobacteria; order Hyphomicrobiales; family Phyllobacteriaceae; genus Mesorhizobium; species Mesorhizobium sp. B2-4-13. The sequence goes on from NZ_VFVB01000005.1 coordinate 225,181, forward strand.
CGTCCACACCACGCTGCGCGAGGCCTGTGACCGCAATTTCCAGTGCCTGACGATTTCGGACGCCTGCGCCAGCGGCGACAGACAAGCGCATGAAGCGGCGTTGCACATGGTGACGGTCGAGGACGGCGTCTTCGGCGTGCTGGCCGATTCGGACGCCGTCATTGAAGGCCTGTCGCGGCTTGGCGACAGCCTGAAGCAGCAGGCGATTGATGGGCTTCACCCCGCTGCTCGCGTCTCCAATCCTGGGCGAGGCGCATAAGCTCCAGGCTGGAACTCGCTGGCCTCCCGGCGCGCCAGGGAGTTGCGCAGCAGCGCCAATGTTTCCCGGCCGGCCGTCGCGATCTCGCGCGGCGTGTCGACGCCGACGATCATGAACTCATCGATTCCGAGCCCGGCATAGGCGAGCAGCGACAGCGCGGCCTGAGCAGGCGGGCCGGATAGGTCGACCGCCTTGTGGCCGGCGGCGGAAACACCCTGGTGGATCCTGACCGGAAGCGCGAAGCGCAGTTTGCCCGCACGGCCATGTTCGGCCGCGGCGCCACGTGCCCGCTCCATCAATTGCCTGATATCGTCGATCGGCCCCGGCGCCAGTTCGAAGACATCGGCATGCCGGCCGGCCACCTTCAGCGCCGTTCCGGATTGCCCGCCCATGCGGACCACGAGGTCGGCGCCATGCGGGCCCTTGCGCGGCACATAACCGCTTTTGATGCTGTAGAACGCGCCTTCGTGATCGAAGGGCCGGTCGTTCGACCACAGCCGCTTCAACAGCACCAGATATTCGTCGATGCGCTGCCAGACGACGCCATGTCCGACCGGCCGTGTCTCGGCATCGTCGTCGTTCAAGGGCTCGCTGATCATCCTGAGCGTCAGCCGTCCGCCGCTCTCCCTGTCGATGGACGCCAGCTGGCGGGCAGCGACCGTGGGTTCGATCACGCCGGCCCAGTGGGTGAGCACCACTTCCAGCGAAGCGGTGCGGTTGAGCACCTGCGAGGCCAGATCCATGTTGGTCAGCAGCCCGGCCGAATCGTCGACGACGATCTCCTGGAAACCGCTGTCCTCGATCAGCCCGAGCTTGGTCGAGGTCTCGGCGAAGTCATAGAAAAAGGGAACCGCCGCGTCTGCGGTCTTGCCGGGTAAATGCGTGAATTCGATCGGCATTGTCATCTCCTCCATCACTGGAATCACCGATGCTGTGAAATGCGAATCCTCAGGCGCGCGAAAACGCCCCGGGATCCGGCTCATTCAACTCCGATTGCCTGAAAGTTGTGGGGCAGCAGCCCCTGTCGATCCCGTGCCTTAGGGAATAAGGCCCAGCACGACTGCCCCGGTGAACACGAACGCAAGGGCAAAGACGAGATAGGCGAAAGCGCCGGCATAGGCCGGGCGAAAGCCCTGCGCATTGGCCACTCGCTGGCCGTTGCTGTCGGTCTGGGCGTTCTGGAAATAGGACATGTCGACCTCCGTCTCGCCGCTTAATCTATAAAACTGGTAGACTTTGTCGATTGCTATTTTTGTGCAAATGGCAGAATTATTTTCTCGTCGACCGCCGAAGATTGGTGTGAAATTGCTGTGGGCATGGGTTCCAGGCAATCGATCGGAAGAGCGCGGCGGTATCGATGTGAGGCGTCCGAAGGTCCAGCTTCTTCATTGCGGGACAGCTTGACGCCCTTCCTCTCCCCCTCCGGAGGGATAAGGAAGGACACCAAATCCTACTCGTCTAACGCTCTTCCCTTCGAAACGGCTTGAGCAGCGCCGATGGCGCCACAGCGTTGCGCGACATGACGGCCATGGCGACGATGGTGAAGATGAACGGCAGCATCAGGAACGTCTCGTAGGGGATGTGTCCAAGCCCACTCGCCTGCATGCGCAATTGCAAGGCATCGACGAAGGCGAACAGCAGCGCGGCCCCTGCCGAGCGCCAGGGATCCCAACGGCCGAAGACGACCAGTGCGATCGCCACCCAGCCGCGCCCGGAAACGACGCCGAAGGTGAAGGCGTTGAACTGCGCCATCGACAGGAAAGCACCAGCGAGCCCCATCAGGGCGCCACCGAGAATGACGGCCTGGAAGCGCGTGGCGATGACGCTGACGCCCGCAGAGTCCGCGGCGCGCGGGTTCTCGCCGACCATGCGCACCGACAGCCCCCACGGGGTGCGGTAAAGGATGAAGCCCGCCAGAGGAATGGCCAGGACGGCCATGTAGACCAGCGCGAACTGGTCGAACACCGCAGGACCCAGCACGGGAATGTCCGAGAGAACCGGGATCGGCAGCGTCTGAAAACCCTTGATGCTCGGCGGCACCGATTGCTGGCCGAAGATCAGCCGGTAGAGGAAATAGGCCAGCCCCGACGAGAACAGGGTGACGCCGATACCGCAGACATGCTGGCTGAGGCCGAGAACCACCGTGAACAGCGCATGCAGCGCGCCCATCAGCATGCCGGTCAGCACCGCCACCAGGACACCCAGCCACAGGCTTCCACTGAGGCTGGTGGCGGTGAAGCCGGTCATGGCGCAAAGCAGCATGATGCCTTCGATGCCGAGATTGAGCACGCCGGCCCGTTCGGAGAACATCTCCCCGAGCGTGGCAAAGGCCAGCGGCGTGGCGATGCGGATGATGGCGGCGAGAAAGCCGACCTGAAAAATCTGCTCGAACACCGCGCTCATCCGACGGCTCCGACGCGGCGGATGCGATAGGCCGTGAACAGCAGCGCCACCAGCATGGCGAGCAGCGCCGTGCCCTGGATGACGTCGCTGAGGAAGGCCGGCACGCCGGTCGCCCGCGACATCGCCTCGGCGCCGGTCATCACGGCTGCAAGGAAGATCGCCGCCGGCACGACGCCGAGCGGGTTGAGCCGCGCCAGCATGGCGACGACTATGCCGGAATAGCCGTAGCCCGGCGAAATATCGCTCATCACCTGGAAATGCACGCCGCCGACCTCGCCGACGCCGGCCAGCCCCGCCAACGCGCCCGACAGCAGCGCCGTCGACAGCAGCACGCGCTCGACATGGATGCCGCCATAGCGTGCCGCTTCCGGGTTTTCGCCGGTGACCCTGATCCGGAAGCCCAGCGTCGTGCGCACGATCAGGAACCAGATAACCGGGGCCGCGATCAGCGCCGCGACGACACCGAGATGCAGCCGCGTGCCTTCGATCAGCACCGGAAAGTTCGCCGAATCCTCGATCGGCGGCGAGATCGGATAGCCGCTGAAGCTGTCCTTCCACGGTCCCTCGATCAGTGCCATCAGGGCATAATAGATGACCGAGTTGAGCAGCAAGGAGCTCACGACATCGTCGACCTTGAACTTTACCCGCAGCGTCGCAGGCACCAGCGCGACCGCCGCGCCCGCGGCCGCCCCCGCCAGCGCCATGAAAAGCATGGCAAGCGATCCTGGCATCGGGATCGCACCAACGAAACAGCTCGCCACCGCGCCGGCCAGCAATTGCCCTTCCGCGCCGATGTTCCAGAACTTTGCGCGGAAGGCGACCGCTACCGCAAGTCCGGTAAAGATCATCGGGGCGGCGCGGACCAGCGTTTCGGTGACGGCGTAGCTGTCGCCAAGCGAGGCCGTGAACATCACGCCGTAGGATTCGAACACCCCGGCCCCGGCCAGCGCGATCAGGCCGCTGCACAGGATGAGCGTGGCGACGATCGCCAGCAGCGGCAGCGCGAGGTTGAACCAGGCGGGCGTGGACGTGCGGACTTCGAGGCGGAACATCAGTGGCCCTCCGCGCCGGTCATCAGCAGGCCGAGCCGGGCGACGGTCGCATCGGCACTGTCCAGCGTGCCGACGATGCGGCCCTCATACATCACCGCGATGCGGTCGCAGAGCACCAGCAGTTCCTCCAGATCCTCGCCGATGACGATGATGCCGCAGCCCTTGGCGCGCATGTCGAGGAATTTTTCATGGATGAAGCGCGCCGCACCGATGTCGAGGCCACGTGTCGGCTGTGAAACGATCAGCACCTTCGGATCGAAAGCAAGCTCGCGCGCCAGAAGCGCTTTCTGCAGATTGCCACCGGACAGCGCGCCGGCGCGCGTCATCGGCCCGGGACATCTGATGTCATAGGCCTTGATCTGTTCCTCGGCGAAAGCGCGGATCGCATCCGGCTTGAGCAGGCCCTTGGCGGAGAAGGCTGAAGTGCCGATGCGCGGCAGCACCATTGAATCGGCGAGCGGCAAATTGGTGACCAGCCCCGTCGTCATGCGATCTTCCGGGATGCGGCCAAGGCCGAGCGCCTGCACCTCGCGCGGCGAGAATTTTGCCACCTGTTTGCCGGCTATCGTCATTCGGCCCGTCTCGGGCGCCAGCACGCCGGAGATCACCTCCGCCAGCGCCCGCTGGCCATTGCCGGAGACGCCGGCGATGCCGAAGATTTCGCCGGCACGAACCGCAAGCGACACATCGCACAACGCCGTGCCGGAATGCTTCGAGGTAGAAATGCCGTCGAGCGTCAGCACATCGGCGCCGGGCGTCGACGATCCCCTTGCCGGCGGCACGATCTCATGGCCGCACATCAGTTCAGCCATTGCAGCCGACGTCGTGTTGGCCGGATCGTCGACACGGCCGGCGACGCGGCCATGCCGCAGCACGGTGCAGCGATGCGTCAGCGCCCGCACCTCGTTGAGCTTGTGCGAGATGAAGATGATGCCCAGGCCTTGCGCCGCCATCGAGCGCAGGGCCGAAAACAGTCCGTCTACCTCGCTCGGTGCCAGCACCGCCGTCGGCTCGTCAAGGATCAAGAGCTTGGCACCGCGAAACAGCGCCTTGACGATCTCCAGCCGCTGCTGCTCGCCGACCGACAGCGCCGAGACCGGCAGATTGGGATCGAGCGTCAGCCCGTGCCGGCTGCTGATTTCGGCAAGCCGCGCCAGCCCGCCGCCGCGGTCGATCCGTCCCGATTTGCCCGGAATACCAATGAGCAGATTTTCCAGCACGGTGAGCCGTGGTGCCAGATGAAAATGCTGATGCACCATGCCGATGCCCGCGGCCAGCGCATCGGCCGAGCTGGTGATCCTGACTGGCTGGCCCTGGATCAGGATCTCACCGGCATCCGGCGCGTAGGCACCGAACAGCACGTTCATCAATGTCGTCTTGCCGGCGCCGTTCTCGCCGAGCAGCCCGAGGATTTCGCCCGGCGCCACGCTGAGATCCACAGCCTCGTTCGCCTTGACGGCGCCGAAGGTCTTGGTGATGCCGCGCATTTCAATGAGAGGGGCGGACAAGAATGCTCCTGATTTTTCCGATCCGGCCTTAGCTGCGGAGGGCGGCGCTGCACCCCCCTCTGTCCTGCCGGACATCTCCCCCTCAAGTGGGGAGATTGGCAGCTTCGCCGACTTCGCTTATGTTTCAAGGTCGGCGATTGGCGAAAGCCGAAGTGACATCTGATCTCCCCCCTTGAGGGGGGAGACGGCCGGCAGGCCAGAGGGGGGCGCCACGCGCCAGCCCCTCAATCATGGCGTCAATCCGAGACCGGCGTATTCTCGTCCACATCCACCCGGAAATTGCCTTCCAGGATCTCGGCCTTCTTCTTCTCGACCAGATCCTTGACCTCGGCGGGCAAAGTCTTGTCGAACTTGTGGAAGGGCGCCAGATACGAACCGCCCTTGGCCATGCGCGAGAAATCGCCATAGTCTTGCGCGGTGTAGACCCCGGCCTTGACCAGCTTGATCGCCTGCTCGACCGTCGGGTACATGTCCCAGACCGGACCGGTGATGACGGTGTCGGGGCCGAGGCTCGACTGGTCGGACATGTTGGAGATGGCGAAGATCTTCTTTTCCACCGCCGCCTCGATGACGCCGAAGCGTTCGGCATAGATGACATCGACGCCGGCATCGATCTGCGCCACCGCGGCTTCCTTGGCCTTGGGCGGATCGAAGAAGGAGCCGATGAAGGCGACCTTCCTCTTGACGTTCGGGTTGACCTCCTTGGCGCCGGCGAAGAAGGCGTTGACCAGCCGGTTCACTTCCGGAATGCCCATCGCCGCCACCGCGCCGACCGTACCCGACTTCGACATCTTGCCTGCGATCATGCCGGAGAGATAGGCGGGCTCGTGGATCCAGTTGTCGAACACGCCGAAATTCGGCTCGGCCGGCCCGGCGCCGGAGCCGAACAGCCAGGCTGTCTTGGGGAACTGCTTGGCCGTGCGGCGCGATTCACGCTCGGCGGCGAAGGCATCGCCCAGCACCAGCTGGTAGCCGCCCTGCGCATATTCGCGCATGACGCGGCTGAAGTCGGCGGTCTGGACCTTCTCCGACCATTTATATTCTATGCCCAGTTCCTTCTCGGCCTTCTGCAGGGCGACGTGGATCTGGTTGTCCCAGGGTTCCTCGATCGGCGTGGCGAAGATCGCCGCCACCTTCAGTTTTTTGCCCGCCGCGAAGGCCGCACCCGGCAGCATCGTCGCGGCCAGGCCAAGCGCGCCCAGCTCCAGCACGTTGCGTCGCGACAGCCCTTCGCGCATCGAATGAGATCTGTTCTTCCGGTCTTCCATTGAAGTGCCCCTCTGTTTGACAGCCGTGTCGAGCCGGCCGTTCCTGAAATCAGACGGGGAACTATGGAACGGGTCCGGACTTTTGTCCACATGGTCAAATTTGGCAGGATCGAGCATATCCACTCTCCTGGCCTGCCAGGAAGAGCGATTGCTCAGGCCCGTTCGAGCGCGATGGCAATGCCCTGGCCGACGCCGATGCACATGGTGGCCAGCGCATAGCGGCCGCCGCGCTCGCGCAGCTCCAGCGCCGCCGTGCCGGAGATGCGCGCGCCCGACATGCCCAGGGGATGGCCAAGTGCGATGGCGCCGCCATTCGGGTTCACGTGCGGCGCATCCTCGGCAATGCCGAGTTGGCGCAGCACGGCGATGCCTTGCGAGGCAAAGGCTTCGTTGAGTTCGATGACATCGAATTGTTCCGGCGTCAGGCCAAGCCGCGCACAAAGTTTCTGCGTCGCCGGCGCCGGACCGATGCCCATGATGCGCGGCGCGACCCCGGCGGCGGCCCCGCCAAGAATACGGGCGATCGGCGTCAGCCCGCATGTCTTCACCGCCGCTTCCGAGGCAACAATGAGCGCCGCAGCGCCGTCATTGACACCAGACGCATTGCCGGCCGTCACCGTGCCACCTTGCCGGAACGGCGTCGGCAATTTGGCCAGCGCCTCGACGGTTGTGCCGGCGCGAGGATGTTCATCCTTGCTGATAGTGACCGCATCTCCCTTGCGCTGTGGGATGGTCACCGGGGTGATCTCCTTCGCCAGCCGGCCATTGGCTTGGGCCGCGACCGCCTTGTCCTGGCTGCGCACGGCAAAGGCATCTTGGTCCGAGCGGGAAACAGCGAAGTCTTCCGCCACATTCTCGCCGGTTTCCGGCATGGAATCGACGCCGTATTGCTTCTTCATCAGCGGGTTGACGAAGCGCCAGCCGATGGTGGTGTCATAGATCTCGGCATTGCGCGAGAACGCCGTGTCAGCCTTGGGCATGACGAAAGGCGCGCGGCTCATCGATTCGACACCACCCGCGATCATCAGTTCCGCCTCGCCGGCCTTGATGGCACGCGCCGCGATGGTCAGCGCGTCCATGCCCGAGCCGCACAGACGATTGACCGTCGAGCCTGGTATCTCCTTCGGCAGCCCAGCTAGCAGCAAGGCCATGCGCGCCACGTTGCGGTTGTCCTCGCCGGCCTGGTTGGCGCAGCCATAGACGACATCGTCGATCCGCTGCCAATCGATCCCGGGATTCCGCTCGAGCAAAGCCTTCAGCGGGATGGCGGCAAGATCGTCGGCACGAACCGAAGACAGCGAACCGCCGAAGCGGCCGATCGGCGTGCGGATGTAGTCGCAGATGTAGGCCTCGGCCATTTTATGCAGCCTTTGTTTTTCCGGTTCCCTCATGCGCCGCCTTGGTGCGGGCCTGCAGGTCGCGCAATGTCTTCAGTTCGAGTTCGCTTGGCGCGGGTGTTTCGTCAAGCGCCTCGGCGAACTTAACAACCCAGCCACAGCTCTCCTGCACCTGCTGACGGGTTACCTTGGGGTGCAGCGACACGACCGTGAATTCCTTGGTCACCGGATCGGGCTTCCAGATGGCAAGATCGGTGATCAGCAGCGTGGGGCCCGCGGTCTCGATGCCCAACCGCTGTCGATGATCGCCGCCCTCGCCATGGCCGAAGGAGGTGACAAAGTCGATCTTCTCGACCATGCCGCGCTTGGTCTGCGCCATAGTGATGTAGATCTCCTTCGACGATGTCGCGATCTCCGGCGCGCCGCCGCCGCCGGGCAGTCGGGTCTTGGGATGGAAATAGTCGCCTATCACAGTGGTGTTGATGTTGCCGAACTTGTCGAGCTGCGCCGCACCGAGGAACCCGATGGAAATGCGGCCGCCCTGCAGCCAGTAGCGGAACATCTCCGGCACCGCGACGGTGGTGACGGCGGTTTCGCACAATTCGCCATCGCCGATCGACAGCGGCAGCACGTCGGGCGCCGTACCGATCGTGCCGCTCTCATAGATCAAGGTGATGTCGGGCGCATGCGTCAGCCGCGAGACGTTGCATGCCGCGGACGGCGCGCCGATGCCGACGAAGCAGACATCGTCATTCCTCAGCGCCCGGCTCGCGGCGATCGTCATCATCTCGTTGGGGGTGAAGCCCAGCTGATTGTCGCTCATGCCGCGTTCCGCAGATGCGAGACCCGGGCCGCGAAATCGTCGGGACTTTTCTCGATCACGTTTGCCTGCATCCAGGCCCGGAATTTCTCGCGGTCGGCCGCGACCTCGTCCCATTCGATATAGGCGGCATTGTCGCGCGCATAATAGCCATGGGCATAGGAGGGGTGCGAGCCGCCGGGCACGACCGAGATCGCCGCGATCGTCCAGCGGGGCAGCACAGTCAGATTGGGGTGAAGATCGTCAAAATTGTCGACCACCTCCTCCACCGTCACCACCGCGCGCCTCGCCGCCAATACCGCCTCCTTCTGGACGCCGATGATGCCTTCGACCAGCACATTGCCTTTTCGGTCGGCTTTCTGCGCATGGATGAAAGTGACATCGGGCCGGATGGAAGGCACGGCCGCCAGCATCTCGCCGGTGAACGGACAGGTCACCGCTTTGATGTTCGGATTGACATCAGCCAGCCCCGTGCCGCGATAGCCGCGGAACACCGCGCAGGGCAGGCCGGCCGCACCCGCCTCGTAGCCATTGGCCATGCCGGCATGGCTGTGTTCCTCGACCGCGATCGAGCGGGGAAAACCGTTCTCGATCGCATCGCGGGCGCGCCGCAGCAGGCCGACACCGGGATTGCCGACATAGGAGAAGACGATTTTCTGGGCCATGCCCATGCCGATCATCTGGTCGTAGATCAGGTCCGGCGTCATGCGGATCAGGGTCAGGTCGCGATATCCCTGGCGGATCGCCTCATGCGCCGCAGCCGTCGGGATCAGGTGGGTGAAACCTTCGAAGGCAGCGGTGTCGCCATCGTTCAGGTTCTCGGCCACGGCCTGTTTGAGCGGCAGGAACTTGACCATCGCGGCGACTCCCAGAGTCCAAAAGTTCGTATTGCGAACACATGTATTGAATGCGATACTTTCTAAACTCCGTTGAGCCGGGGTGTCAATCGTGGCGAGATCGCCCGGACCGAGAGATGAGATGGACAACGAGACCGTTTCCCGTGATCACGTCGGCTCGCTCGAGCGCGGACTCGGCGTGATGGAGATATTGGCCCGCCATCCCTCCGGCATGACCCTGACCGAAATGGCCGAACAAGCCGGCCTGACCCGTGCCGGCGCCCGGCGATTCCTGCTGACGCTCACCGCTACCGGCTATGCGACGCAATCGGGGCGTGTGTTCTCCCTGTCCCCGCGCCTGCTGACCGTTGCGCGCAGCTGGCTTGGCGGCGCCTCGCTCTGGAGCTTCGCCGCGCCTATCATGCGCGCCATCGCCGCGCAGCTCAACGAAGCTTGTTCGGCGGCGATCCTGTCAGGCGATGATGTCGTCTATGTCGCCCGCGTTCCCGGCCGGCGGATCCTGAGCGTATCGCTCGATGTCGGCACCAGGCTACCCGCTTATTGCACCTCGATGGGGCGGATGCTGCTGGCGGGGCTGACACCGGCGGAATTGGACGCCTTCTTCCGTAAGGCAACGGTCGAGCGGCGGACGCCGAAGACAATTGTTGAAAGACCGTTGCTGGCAAAGGCCATTGCCAAAGCCAGAACGGATGGCTTCGCCATCGTCGACGAAGAGCTGGAACTCGGCCTGCGCTCCATCGCCGTGCCGATCCGCGACCGCGCTGGGCGCACGGTCGCGGCGATCAATGTCTCGACCCAGTCGGCACGGTTTTCCGTCGCGGATATGGAGCGGGAGATCTTGCCTGCGCTGCTTGAGGCCAGACAGCGTGTCGAGGATTTCTTTGTCGTCTGATAGAGGCCTGTTAGGCTTCCCTGGCGTTGGCCCGCCAGCGTCTAAATAGCGCCCTCAATGCTTGATCCGGTCCCGCATCGCGTACCACAGCATGCCCAGCACATAGAGCGGCCCGCGCAGCGCCGTGCCGCCCGGGAACGGCATTGGTGTCAGCGTCGAGAACAGGTCGAGCCGTGAGGCATCGCCGGTGATCGCCTCGGCCAAAAGCTTGCCCGAGAGCGTCGACAGGATGACGCCCTTGCCTGAATAGCCGTGCGCGAAATAGACCTCGCCATAGTGCCCGACATGCGGCAGCCGCGACGTCGTTACCGACACCAGCCCGCCCCAGGCATGGTCGATGCGGCAGCCCTTGAGTTGCGGAAAGGTGCTCTCCATGTGCGGCCGCACGAAGCCGGCAATGTCGGCCGGCGGTGACGGCGTGTAGCGCTCGCCGCCGCCGAACAGCAGGCGTCCATCGGCGGACATCCGGTAATAGTTGACGACGAAGCGTGTGTCGGACACCGCGACATTGGCCGGGATGACGTTGCGCGCGCCCTCCAGCGGCTCGGTGGCGACAATGTAGTTACCGACCGGCATGATGCGACTGTTGACGCGCGGCTCCAGCCCGTTGAGCAGCGCGTCGCCCGCCAGCACGACATGTCTGGCCCGCACCGATCCCTTTGCAGTCGAGACCCGGATCGAGGGTTCGCGCTCCAGCTTCACGGCCACCGAGTTTTCGTGGATGACCACGCCGGCCGCGACAGCCGCGCGGGCAAGCCCAAGCGTGTAGTTGAGCGGATGCATGTGGCCGCCGAGCGGCTCATACATAGCGCCATGATAAGGCGTGTCGACCTTGGCCCGAGCCGCCGCCGCCGAGAGTATCTCGACATCGCGGAATTTCATCACGCTCTCGAGGCACTTGGCCTCTTCTTCCAGATCCCTGAGGTCGGATCCGTTGACCGCGCCGACCAGATGGCCGGTCAGCCTGAGATCGCACTCGATGGCATTGCGTTCGATGATGTCGAGCACCAGGCCGCGCGCCTCGAAAGCGAGAGCGAACAGCACCTTGGCGCGCTCGGCTCCGTAGAGCTTGATCAGGCCCTTGGCGCCCTTGCGCAGGCCGGGGATCATCTGGCCGCCATTTCGGCCCGATGCGCCCCAGCCGATCTTGCCGCCTTCGAGCAGCACCACCTTCAGCCCGCGTTCGGCGGCGTGAAGGGCGGCCGACAGCCCGGTGCAGCCGCCGCCGACGATGACCAGGTCGGTTTCGGCATCGCCGACGAGCGCTGGATGGTCCGGCGCCGGATTGGCGGTGGCGACGTAGTAGGATTTGCCGATGTCGAGACCGGAATTGAAACCCGTTGAAGATGCCATGATCACACCTTCAGCAAGAGATGGTCGCGTTCCCAGCTCGTCACCACGCTTTGGAATAGGTCGAGTTCGACGCTCTTGACGCGCAGATAGGTCTGGAAGAAGTCCTCGCCGAGCAGCTCTCGCACCGGGGCACAAGCCTCGAAACGATCCAGCGCCTCCTCCATGGTCTTAGGCAGCGTGCTCCTGATCTTGTAGGCATTGCCCGACGCCTCGGCCGAGCGCGCCAATTTCTGCTCGACGCCCAGATAGCCGGCAAGCAGCGATCCGGCGATCGCCAGATAGGGATTGCAATCCGCCCCGGGCAGCCGGTTCTCCACCCGCCGCGCGGCGCGTCCCCCCGCCGGCACGCGCAGGCCGCAGGAGCGGTTGTCATGCGACCACTCGATATTGGCGGGTGCGCTGTGGTTGGGCCTTATGCGGCGGAAAGAGTTCACGTTTGGCGCGAACAGCGGCATGATTTCCGGAACGTATTTCTGCAATCCGCCGATGAAGTGGCCGAACATTCCGGTGTCGGCATCGTCGCCGCTGGCGAAAAGCGCGTTGCCGGCCTCGTCGACGACCGACATGTGCAGATGCATCGAGCTGCCGGCCTGGGCCGCGATCGGCTTGGCCATGAAGGTCGCATGCATGCCGCATTGCTGCGCGGCCTGGCGCGTAAACCGCTTGAACAAAAGCACCTGGTCGGCAAGCGGCAGGGCGTCGCCATGCAGCAGGTTGATTTCCAGCTGCGCCGTACCCGATTCATGGATCAGCGTGTCGAGCGGCAGACCGGCCGCCGCTGAATAGTCGTAGATGCGCCGGATCACCGGCTCGAATTCTTCCAGCGCGGCCATGTCATAGGGATGCTGCACACCCTCGGCGCGGCCGTTGGCGCCGACCGGGGCGGTGAGGGGCTTGTCCGGATCGGGATTCGGTGCGGTCAGATAGAATTCAAGTTCCGGCGCCACCACCGCGCCCCAGCCGCGCTTGCGATAGAGATCGAGCACGGCGCGCAGCACATGGCGTGGCGAGGCCATCCATGGCCTGCCGTCCATGTGGAAGGCGTCGGCGAAGACATAGGCCTTGCCCGCCCCCGCACCCGGCGCCAGGCACAGCGTCGAGACATCGGGCACCATGCGCATGTCGGGGTCCGAATAAGCAAAACCCTCGTCGATAGAGCCGGAATAGCGACCGTCGATGCTGACCAGGAAGGCGCTGCTCGGCAGGTAGAGCGCGCGGTCTTCCAGCGCCTTGAGGAGTTTGGCGGTCGGCAGCGCCTTGCCGCGCAACACGCCGTTCATGTCGGGCACCAGGCACTCGACCTCGGTGATGCCGTGCTGCGTGAGCCAGGCCTTGGGGTCGTTGGTTGCGGTATTCGTGTTCTTATCAAGCATTTCGTTCATGTCCGTATCATGGAGACAATGGCTTGCGCGGCCTCGTCCGTTCCGGATTTCAGCGCTATCTCGGCTGTATTGTCCCTGAGCCGGGCGCGCATGGCGTCATCGGCCAGCAGGCCGAGAATGGCTCTCTCCAATCCCCCTTCGGTCCAGCCGTCGCGGCCGATATGATCGCCGGTCTCTCCGGCGCGTTGCGCATTGTCGTCCCAGCAATAGAGCATGATCAGCGACGGCACGCCGAAGCGCAGCGCCTCGCAAAAGCTTTTATTGCCGCCGTGGTGGATGAAGGCTGGGCGCCCCGGGCGCGCAAGGCCTGTGCGATGCCGATGCAGTTCAGCGCGGCGCCAGAGCCCGCCTTGGAAAACAGCGCGATGGTCGGGCTGGCTTTACGCGTCAATTCATCCTCTTCAATCCGGCCGGCTGATCACGCCGAACAGTGCGGCTCCTTGCCTGGCCGCCTGCGGTCCCTGGCTGCGGGAGAGGCGCAGGGGATGCGAACAGATCGGCACCCATTTCATATCGCCGGTTGTCGAGATGGTCGAGTGTATTGAGGTGCTCGCGCAACGATTGCTTCAGCCGGAAGACGCTGATGCATGACCCGGAACGGCTGGATGTGTGTGAAACCGGCGGCGCGGCAGAGCCGCGCCGTTCAGGCTCTGCTCGGTGCCGGTCAGATAGATCGACATCAGAACCGGATTGCCCGAGGCCGGCCAGATGACGGCGGCATCATTGGTACTGCCGCGCTCGCCGGTCCCGGTCTTGTCGCCGCATTTCAAGCCTCTCGGCAGGCCCGCCCTGATGCGCTCACCACCGGTCTTGTTGGCCACCAGCCAGTCGACAAGCCGCGCTCGGCTTTTTTCGCCGACAATCAGGTCGAAGCGAGAAGCGGTTCTGCGTTGTCGTTGAACGGGAACGGCTCCAGGAGGAAAACGATGCCGCCAGGCCAAGCCCAGCGGCATCTCCTCTGGTAACTACGGGCCTTTTCAGCGACGAACCGCTACGGCGTCGTTTCCGCCTGAAGCTTGGCCGCCGTCTGGTCGATCTTGCCGGCAAGAACACCTTGGGCCCAGGCCGTGACCTCGGCGTCGACCGGCTTGTTGGCCATGTCGGTCAGCGCCGAATCGAGCGATGCATCATCGGTGCCGACCGCTGCCGCCGCAGCCGCGGCCGCAGCCTCATCGGCCGCAGTATTGTCGGCGTCGACCACCGCCTGCTGGGCAGTGATGTCAGCCTGCAGCGCCGATATCTGGCCGGGCAGGGCCGCCTGCTGTTCGGCTGTCATGGCGTCGATTTCGGCCTGAGACAGCGACGTCAGTGCGCTCAACTGCGAATTCAGCGTATCCAGTTGAGCCTGGGCCGCGGCAGCCGTGGCAGCGGCCGCCGCAGCCGCGGTCTGCGCGTTCTTGGCTTTCGCGGACTGCGTCACGAATGCCTGAACGGCGGCGAACTTCTTGCTCTTGGAGTTCATATAGGCGTTGACGTTGCGCTGCAGCGAGTTCAGCCGGCCAAGCTTGGCGTGGATATTCTTCTCCTTGGGCACGGACGAGACCTTTGTGTTCGTATCGACCGTGGCGTCGGCCGTTGTGTCGGTGTCCGTCTTGGCTGCCCGTCCCGGTGCCGACGACTTGCCGTGCGAAGCACCGCTGTTGCCGTTGCCATTCCCATGGGTGCCGCCATTGCCGCCGCCATTGCCGTTGCCGCCGCCATTGCCTCCAGCATTGCCGCCGCCATTGCCATGCCCATTGCCGGCGAGCGCCGGAGACGCCAGGAGCGCCAATGCGGCCACGGCCGCGAACAGTGTTTTCCGGTTTGTCATGCTAATCTCCTCGGGAATCGCCGCACTCGCCCACCGCTGAACCACCTGCGTATGAGAAATCGCTAATCATACCCGGTAAACTTTAGACAAATGCGGTCTCAATCCGAGAGCGCGCGCTGCGCCGGATCAACAACCACTTGAAAAGATAAGGAAATATACCGCTTTGACCTGGCTTGGCACTGAAGTCCCATGCCCGCCAGACCATGGTCTTGTGCCGTCCGGCATCCCGCGAAACGACAGAAAAAGCGGGGCTGAACTGGGAAAGGTCGATCGATGAAAGCAGCGTCAGCCGATGCTCTCGCCGCCATCGATCACCAGCGCTTGCCCGGTCATGAAGGATGAACGGTCCGAGACCAGGAACAGGATCGCCTCGGCGATCTCTTCGACCACCGCCCAGCGCCCCATCGGGATCTTGGTGCGGACATAGGTTTCGATCGCCTCGCGTCCGCCCATCTGGGCGATGAACGGCTCGTTGAATGGGGTGTCGACCCAGCCCGGGCAGAGCGCGTTGACGCGCACATTGTGCCGGGCATAGTCGAGCGACATCTGTCTGGTCATCGCCACCACGGCATGTTTCGACGTCGCATAGGCGATCATCTCGCGGTCGTAGAACACACCCGAATTCGAAGCCGTGTTGAGGATCACGCCACCGCCTTGCGCGATCATCGACGGCATGACGATCCTCGCCGCGAGGAATTGCGCCCGCACATTGACCCGCCAGGAGGCGTCCATGCCGGCGGTCTCGACCTCGGTCAGCGTGCCGCCGACCTGGATGCCGGCATGATTATGCAGGATGTCGATGCGCTGATGTCTGTCGAGCGTGCCAACGATGAGCTGGTCGATCGCATTGTCGTTCGAGACGTCGGTCGCGATCGCCTCGGCCCGGCCGCCCGCCGCCCGGATATCCGCGGCCGTTGTCTCGCCGGCGGCCCCGTCCCTGTCGGCGATAACGACCACCGCGCCTTCCCTGCCCATGATCATGGCGCCGGCACGTCCGATGCCGGAGCCGGCGCCTGTCACCACGGCGATGCGGTCTTTGAGAATCATGGAGCGGCTTTCAGTTTGACGGCTTGCGCTGGCGCAGTTGCCATTGGGCAAGCACCACGAGCAGGACGGAGGCGACGAGCACGATCGTCGCGATGGCGTTGATCTCCGGCGTTACGCCGCGCCGGATAGAGGCAAAGACATAGATCGGCAGCGTCGTCTGCGCGCCGGCAACGAAGAAGGCGACGATGAAGTCGTCGAAGGAGAAGGTGAAAGCGAGCAGGAAACCGGCGACCACCGCCGGCATGATCTGCGGCAGGACGATCGAGCGGAAGGTCGTCAACGGCGTGGCGTATAGATCGCTGGAGGCCTCGACCAGATTGCGATCGAGGCTGCCAAGCCGCGTGCCGACGATCATCGTCACCAGCGCCATCGAGAACAGGCCATGCGCGGCGATGATCGAGCCGTAGCCGAGCGACAGGCGCGGCGGCTGGTCGCCCGGCCAGACCGAGGCGAGGAACGGATTGACGACCGCGAACAGCTGAACGAGCGCGACCAGCGTCGAGATGCCGATGACGACGCCCGGAACGACGATCGCCGCGCCAAGCAGGCCGTCGAAGACGGCGCGGGTTCTGGCGCCGACACGCGCCAGGCCAAGCGCCGCCGCGGTGCCGAACACCGCCGCCAGCAGGGCGCTGGTGCTGGCGATGAACAGGCTGTTCTTCAGCGCCTCGACCAGGAACGGGTTGGACAGGGCCTTGCCATACCACTGCACCGAGAAACCGGTGAACTCGCTGGCGTGGTGGCCGGCGTTGAAGGAAAACAGCACGACCAGCACGATCGGCAGATAGAGGAACGCAAAGGCGGCGATGACGAAGGCGCGCATCAGATGAGGTCCACCCGGCGAGCGCCCGCAACGCGGTTCGAAATGCGGTTGGCGACAATCAGCACCACCACCGAGACCAGCACCAGCGTGATCGCGATGGCCGACCCGAACGGCCAGTTGCGCGACTGCAGGAAGAGGTCGACCAGCGCGTTGCCGATGAAGAACACCTTGCCACCGCCAAGCAGCGTCGGGATCAGGTATTCGCCGAGCAGCAGGATCATGACCAGCGAGAAGCCGGTCATCACGCCCGGCAGCGACAGCTTCAGGGTCACGCCGAGAAAGGTCGACAACGGCCTCGCGCCGAGATCGGCGGAGGCCTCCAGCAGCCTTCGGTCGAGCCGTTCGAGGCTGACATAGATCGGCAGGATCATCAGCGGCAGATAGCCGTAGACGATGCCGAGCAGGACCGCGCCCGGCGTGTTGATCAACCTGACATCCTCGATGCCGGCAAAGGCGAGCAGCGCCGGGATGCCGCGTCCACCCAGAATGTACATCCAGGCATAGGTCCGCATCAAAAGGCTGGTCCAGAACGGAATGACGACCAGCGCGAGCAGGATCAGCCGCCAGCGCTGCGGCGCCCGCAGGGCGAGGTAATAAGCGACGGGATAGGCGACGAGCAGGCAGGCGAGCGCGCCCACTGGCGCCAGCACCATCGTGTTCCAGAACGCGGTCGCCCGTGCCGGGAGATTGGCATACTGCGCCAGCGTGAAGGCTGCCTGGTAGCCGCCCTCGGGCGCCCGCTCGCCGACGCTGAACACGGCGATGGCGATGAATGGCAGCACCAGGAAGACCACCAGCCATGCTGTCGCCGGCGCGAGCAGCAAGGCGGTCAGGAAATTACGCCGAAATCTGTTGCCGTGCATCGAAACCGCCCCGGTGCCGGCGAGCATGGGCCCGCCGGTCGATTGTCTTTATCCAGGCCAGTCTCAAGCCGATTTGAAGCGCGCCATCAGTTCGGCACGGCCCGGGTCGGTCAGCGTTGCCGCCGCGCCGAATTCGAGCGGCGTCAACAGCTCCGCCGCCGGATAGAGGATCGGATTGTCGAGCACTTCCTTGGGCAGCAGCTTGTTGACGCGCGCATCCGTCGAAGGCGCGCCGTTGGCGAGGTGCTCCTTCACCGCGACCTGGGGGTTCATCAGATAGTTGAGCAGCGCATAACCGGCGGGCTTGTTGGGCGCGTCCTTCGGGATGGCATAAAAATCGGTCCAGATCTCGCCGCCCTCCTTGCCCAGCACATAGGCGATCTCGGGAATGTCGCGATGCAGCTGCGCACCGTCATTGGTCCAGCACATCGTCATCCACGCGTCGCCCGCACGCATACCCGGCTGGTAGTCGGACGAGACGGCGAACAGATGCGGCTTGACCTTCAGCAGCAGTTCCTCTGCTTTGGCGAGCTCGTCCTGCTTCAGCGAATTGAACGAATAGCCGTAATATTTCAGCGCGTTGCCGATGGTGGTGAGCTGGTAGTCGTGCACCATGGTGCGGCCATCGCCCTCGGCCATGGCGGTATCCCAGAACTCCTTCCAGCTCGTCATCGGCTTGGTCAGCTTCTTGGTGTTCACTGCAAAGCCCGTGGTGCCCCAGTTCTTCGGCACGGCGTAGATCACCTTGTCGATCGTGCCCTCGGAGGTGAAGCGCGGATCTTCCTGCGTACCGTCGAAATTCGGCAGCTTCGCCATCTCCAGCGGCTCGATAATGCCGAGCTTCTTGTAGGTCGAGATCGTATAATTGGTCGGCACGAACAGGCTCCAGCCCGAGGCGCCGGCCTGCAGCTTAGCCAGCATCTCCTCATTGGAGCCGAACACGTTGACCTCGACGGCGACGCCGGTGTCCTTCTTGAAGTTCTCGAAGGTCTGCGGGTCATGGTAATTCGGCCAGGTGGCGATCGACATGCGGTCGCCAAGGCTTTCGGCGGCGAAGGCAGGGGTCGGCATGATGCCGATCTCGCGCGCCATCACCGCCGTTGCGATACCAAGGCCGGTGAGGCCAAGGAAGTCGCGGCGGCCGATCGAGCCGCGCTTCAGGCGCATCAGCTGGTCGACGAAATTCTCTGGGCTTATCGGCAGTCCGTCACGATATGATTTCGACATGTTTGTTTACCCTCTGGTTGGTCCCGTTGTTCTTGGTTTCCGGAAACGCCAGCGGCGTTCCCGTGGCATAGCCGATGGCGACGGGTTCACCCGGCTTGAAGAGATTGCCTTGGCCGATCAGGTGATCGGCCTTGGCGAGCAAAGTGCCGATGCCCTGCACTTCGATCGCGTATTCCGCGGTCGAGCCGAGGAATATCCGGTTGCGGACGATGCCCTTGAGCGGACCGCTTTCGGGAGCGCCAAGGCTGAGTGATTCGGGGCGCAGACTGACCGAGACGGTCTCGCCTTGTCGAAGCGCGGCTCGCTTGCGCGCCGCGACCACAGTGCCGTCCGCCAGCGCCACGTCCACCAGGTCGCCCGTGTGCCCGGCGACGGTGCCGCTCAACAGATTGGTCTTGCCGACGAAATCGGCGACGAACAGGTCGGCCGGCTCGTCATAGATCTCGCTCGGCTGGCCGAGCTGGACGATGCGCCCGCCATTCATGACGCAGACGAAATCGCTCATCGACAGCGCTTCCTCCTGGTCGTGGGTCACCAGCACGAAGGTGATGCCGATCTCGCGCTGCAGGTTCTGCAGCTCGATCTGCATGTCGGTGCGCAGCTTCTTGTCGAGCGCCGCCAGCGGTTCGTCGAGCAGCAGCACCGCCGGCTTGTTGACCAATGCACGCGCCAGCGCGACACGCTGCTGCTGGCCGCCGGACAGTTCGTGGATCTTGCGGCCGCCATAGCCGGCGAGCCGCACCATTTCGAGCGCTTCGCCGGCCCGCCGGCCGATATCGCGCGACGACAGCCGTGGCCTTGCCTGGCGCAGCCCGTAGGAAACGTTGGCTTCGACATCGAGATGCGGAAACAGCGCGTATTGCTGGAACACCATGTTGACAGGCCGTCGGTAGGGCGGCGTGCCGGCCATGTCCTGGCCACGGATGAACACCTGGCCTTCGCTCGGCTGTTCGAACCCGCCGATCATGCGCAGGCAGGTGGTCTTGCCGCAGCCGGACGGTCCAAGCAGCGCAACGAAGGCGGAGGGCGGCACGGCAAGGTCGATGCCGCTGACCGCGGTCACCGCGCCATAGCGCTTGGCGACGCCGCGAAATTCGATGTCGGGCACTGCGGTCAAGGCTGCGGGCTCCAGGACGATGCGATTTCAAGACGCTACCAGAGCTAATGGCAGCTAGTATATACCTCGCAGGTGGTATATCTGATCTATTTTCCCGTTTAAGGGGGTACTGGATTGAGCGCTTCCCGCAGCGACGAATACCGCCGGCTCGCCACGCTTGTCGCGGCGACGCGGGAGACGAGCGGCGATCTCTTCGGCCAAGCGATGGTCGATTGGCTGCGGCAGCATGTCGGCTTCGACCATTGCGTGATCTTCGGCTATCGGGGTGCCGCGCGCCCGCCACTGCTGTTCGAGACCTTCACGCCGGCCGAAAGCCACGTCTTCGTCGCGCTCTATCAGGAAGGCCCCTATCTGCTCGACCCCTTCCATCACGCGGCGGTCGAGCGCAAGGAAGGGTTCTGGCGCATGCGCGAACTGGCTCCTGATCGCTTCTACGCCAGCGAATATTTTCGCTCCTATTACAGCCAGACCAGGCTGGCCGAGGAAGTCGGCTTCTTCGTGCCGCTGCCGGGCAAGGACGCGCTGGTGCTGTCGCTGATGCGGCTCAGCGCTTCCGGTCCGTTCGGCACCGCCGATGCCAGGCTGCTGCGCGACATGGCGCCGGCGGTGATCAGCTTCATCAGGCTGCGCTGGCCAACCCTTTCCACCGAGGAACCGGCCGAGACGAAGCAGGACGAGGAAATCACCGAGGTCAACGAGTTCGACCGCGCCCATATCTGGAAAAGCCTGTCGCTGACGCCGCGCGAAAAACACGTCGTCGATCTGGTGCTGCAGGGCCATTCGACCGAATCGATCGCCAGGGCCATGCGCATCGTGCCGGGAACCGTGAAGGTTCATCGCCGCAACATCTACCGCAAGCTCAACATCAAGTCGCAGGCCGGCCTTTTCGCCCGCTTTGTCGAGATCATCGACGCGCGGATCCGGTGATTCCCGCAGGCCGCTGACTACGCTGGATCAGGCTTCCCATGAGCCGGTTTCGGCCATCCGCTCGAGCAAGGGCGCCGGTTTGAAGACATCCTTGCCCGTCTGCTCATGCCAATACCTGAGTCGCCCGACGATCCTGGCCGCGCCTTCGAGGCCGGCCCAGAACATCGGGCCGCCCTTGCCGATGGGAAAGCCGTAGCCATTGACCCAGACGACATCGATGTCGGACGCACGGGCCGCGATGCCCTCCTCCAGAATCTTCGCGCCTTCGTTGACCAGGGGATAGAGTGTGCGCTCGATGATTTCGTCGGCGCCTATCGTGCGCGGCACGATGCCCTTTTCCGCCGCCTTGTCGCGGATCAGCGCCTCGACCTCTGGATCGGGCACCGGCGTGCGCGAACCGTTCTCGTAGAGATAGAAGCCACGGCCGGTTTTCTGGCCGAAGCGCCCCTGTTCGCACAGCGTGTCGGCGATGACGGCCGTGAGGCCCCGCGCCTTGCGGTTGCGCCAGCCGATGTCGAGACCGGCAAGGTCGCCCATCTGGAACGGACCCATCGGCCAGCCAAAATCGGTGAACGCCTTGTCGATCTGGCTGGGGGTTGCGCCTTCGAGCAGCAGCGCTTCGGATTCCGAGCCGCGCGCGGCCAGCATACGGTTGCCGACGAAGCCGTGGCAGACGCCGACGACGACAGCCACCTTGCCGATCCGGCGCGCAAGGTCGATCACGGTCGCCAGCGCATCAGGCGCCGTTTTTTCGGCGCGCACGATCTCCAGCAGTTTCATGACGTTGGCCGGCGAGAAGAAATGCAGGCCGAGCACATCCTGCGGCCGCGAGGTCGAGGCGGCGATTTCGTCGATGTCGAGATAAGAGGTGTTGGTGGCGAGGATGGCGCCCGGCCTCGCCGCTGCGTCGAGCTTCCCGAAGATTTCTTTCTTGACCGCCATGTCCTCGAACGCCGCCTCGACGATCAGGTCGCACTCGGCGAGATCGGCATGGTCGATCGTGCCTTTGAACTGGGCGAGCCGCTGCCGCTTGGCATCCTCGCTCAAGGAGCCGCGTGCAACCGAGACGGTGTAATTCTTCTCGATCGTCGCCAGCCCGCGCCGCAGCGCCTCCTGGCTGGTTTCCAGCAAGGTGACGGGAAAGCCGCCATTGGCGAAGGCCACGGCAATGCCGCCGCCCATCGTGCCGGCGCCGATGACGCCGACGCGGGCGATCCTGCGCTTGACGACGTCCTTGCCGGGAAGCTTGGCCGCCTCGCGTTCGGCGAAAAACAAATGCCGTTGGGCGCGCGACTGGTCGCTGGCGACAAGCTTGACGAACAGCGCCCGCTCCTCCGCCAGCGCCTCGTCGAAGGGCAGCGTGACGGCATTGCGCACCGCCTGCGCACAGGCGATTGGCGCTTCGAGGCCACGCGCTTTGCGGGCAAGATCCGCGGCCTCCGCATCGAAGGCGGCAAGGTCGGTCTCCTTCAGGACGTCGTCGCGGTCGCGCACCGGCGGGAACGGACCGCCCTTGCGGGCCATTTCGCGGGCGAAATTCACGGCGTGGGTGGTCAGATCGCCTTCGAAAACGGCATCCACCAGGCCGGCGCCGTAAGCCTCATCGGCACCGATCGGTGTACCGGAAACGATCATCTTCAATGCCTTGGCTGCGCCAACCAAGCGTGGCAGCCGCACCGTGCCGCCGCCACCGGGCAGGATGCCGAGCTTCACCTCGGGCAGGCCGAGCTTTGCGCCTTGATCGGCAACGCGGAAATGGCAGCCGAGCGCCAATTCCAGCCCGCCGCCGAGCGCGGTACCGTGGATGGCGGCGACCGTTGGCCTGGCGATGGCTTCCAGCACAGCCACGATGGCGCGCAATTCCGGCTGCTGCATCGGCTTGCCGAATTCGGTGATGTCGGCGCCGGCAACGAAGGTCCGGCCGGCGCAAGCGATGACGATGGCCGCGACCGATGCGTCATCGCGCAAAGCGACCAGAGCCTGCATCAGCGGTTCGCGGACGTGGAAACTCAGCGCGTTTACCGGCGGATTGTCGATGGTGACGATGGCGACGCCACCCTCGTTCGCGACGCTGACAGAACTGGACAAGTGGGGGCCTCCCAAGACCGACTGAGATCGGGGACCGGTTTACAAGGCCACGCCGCGAATGGGAACCGGCTGGTCCAATGGTTGGCGGATAGGCTGCGGTCGCGCCGGAGACGTTGCGGTCAGCGCACCGCCTTCTCGCCGCCCGCAGCCGTAATCACCCCTACGATGATAAGCCCGGTCAGCAGGAGACGCACCCCGGCGCTGACGCCGAATGTGTTGAGCATGGTGAGCAGCAGCACCAGGAACAGCGCCGCGCCCCAGACGCCCGGCACATTCGCCTTGCCGCCCGCCACCGACGTGCCGCCGATGACGACCACGGCGATCGAAGCGAGCAGGTATTCGTTGCCGATGTCGACATTGGCGCCGCGGAAATAACCGGCGAGCAGCGCGCCATCGATGCCGCCGAGCGCGCCCGACAGCGTATAGGTGAGAAAACGGATCCGCCCGACATTGACGCCGGCGAGCCAGGCGGCGCGGATGTTCTGGCCGATCGCCAGCACCGAGCGGCCATAGATCATGCGCTGTAAGGCGATGGCCGCACCGATGGTGAACAGCACAGTGAGGATTGCCAGCACGGGCACGCCCAGCACCTGCCAGTTGGTGAAATCGGCGAAGCCAGGCGGCGGCTTGATCTGCAGTCCGCGCCCATAGCTGATGTCGACCGACTGGATGATGAAGCTCGCCGACAGCGTGGCGATGATCGGCGGAATGCGCAGCGCCCAGATCAAGAGATAGTTGATGGCGCCGATCGCTGCGCCACAGGCGAGCGCCGCCAGCAATCCGACCAGGATCATGGCATCGCTGCCGCCCATCACCTTCATGGCGACCGCGCTGGCGAGGCCGATATTGGCCGGCAGCGACAGGTCGACATTGCCGGGTCCGAGCGTGATGACGAACATCTGGCCGACACCGACGATGACGGTGAACACGGCAAGCGACAATGCCGCCGTGACCATGCCGCCGCCGCCATAGCCCCCGGTGAAGGCGATCGTCGCCAGCCACACCAGCAGCGCACCGACAAACGACCAGATCCAGGGTTTTGTGAGCAGGGTTTTCAGCGAAGCCATCGCTCACCTCTCCTTGCGGCTGATCAGCACCCGCGCCGCAAGCACGATGATCAGGATGGCGCCGTTGGCGGCCACCTGCCAGTCGGGCGGAATGTGCATGAAGGTGAGCAGCGGCGAGGCGGCCAGCGCCAGCGTCAGCGCGCCGATGACGGCGCCGATCGGCGAGACCCGGCCGCCGACGAACTCGCCGCCGCCGAGGATGACGCCGGCGATGGCCAGCAGCGTGTAACCATTGCCGATATTGGCGTCAGCCGAGGTGGTGATGCCGATCAGCGCCATGCCCGACAGCACGCCGAACAGGCCGGCCAGCGCAAACAGCACGATCTTGGTCTTGAGCAGCGACCAGCCGGCGCGCTTGAGCGCCGCCGGATTGCCGCCCGAGCCGCGCAGGATCACCCCATAGGAGGTACGCATCAGGCCGAAATGCACGACGGCCGCGATTAGCAGCGCGGCGATGATCGGAAACGGAATGAAAGGCGGCTTGAACGACATGATCGCCAGCAGCCAGTCCGGCGCCTTGCCGCCCGGTTTTGGCAGGACGAGAATGGCGAGGCCCTGCCAGACGAAGCTCATGCCGAGCGTCACCACGATGGAGGGCAGGTTGCGCAGATGGATCAGCGCGCCGAGCAGCGCATAAATGCCGATCGATCCGGCGAGAATGAGGATGCCGATGAGCGGCGCATCCTTAAGCCAGGTCGCGGTGACGCAACCGACAAAACCGACAAAGGTGCCGATCGAGAGATCAAGCTCGTTGCCGGCGATGACGAACATCTGCGCGATCGTCGCCAGCGCGATCGGAATCGCCAGGTTCAACATCAGGCTGAAGCCGAAATAGCTGATGGCGCGCGGATTGAGCCAGGCGATCGCGAGCAACACCAGCGCCAGCGATAGCGCGGGCAGCAGGCCGCGCAACAGCCGCGCCCGCGCCGCCGCGTTGCGTGCCGCCGATCCCTTGAAGCCATTGTCGATTGGCGTCGCCGTCATCTCAGGCCGCATCGCCGAAAGAGGACTGGATGATCTTTTCTTCGGTCAGCTCGTCGCGCGTCAGATTGGCGACGATGCGGCCGTTCTTGAAGACATAGATATGGTCGCAATTGTCGAGCTCTTCGGTTTCGGTCGTGTACCAGAGGAAGGTGCGTCCGCGGCCCGCCTCCTCGCGCACGAGATCGTAGACCTCCAGCTTGGTACCGATGTCGACGCCGCGCATCGGGTCGTCCATCAGCACGATCTGGGCATCGGAGCCGAGCGCCCTGGCGAACAGCGCTTTCTGCTGGTTGCCGCCCGACAGCGAGAAAATATTGTTGTTCATGTCAGGCGTGCGGATGCCGATCTTCTTCTGCCAGAACGCGGCCAATTCGGCCTCACGCTGGGGTGAAATCAACAGCCCGTTGCGCAAGCGCACCAGCGAGCGGATGCCAATGTTTTCGGCAATCGACCATTGCGGGAAAATGCCGTCGGACTGGCGGTCGCCTGCCACCAGGGCCACCGGCGCCGTCACCTCGATGCCGGCCTTGGCGCGTGCGGCGGCGTCAAAGATGCGCAGCAGCAAGTCGGTCTGTCCGTGACCGGCCAGGCCGGCAAGGCCGATGATCTCGCCCGCGCGCGCGACGAGGTCCTTGCCATCCGCCTGTCCGGCCGGCCGCGCCCGCACGCGCAGCGGATTGGCGCCTGTCTTGGCGGCAGCGGCCTGCGCGGCGGTCTTCGCGCGCGCCTCGGCTCCGCCCATCACGGTCACCAGCCGGTCGCGATCGAAGACACCAGCCGCGTCCGACGCCACCACCTTGCCGTCGCGCATCACAACGATCCGGTCGGCGTTCCGCAGCACCTCGCCCAGCACGTGCGAGATCAGGATGCAGCTTTTGCCGCCGGCGACGAAGCGGCGCACGAAGGCCAGCAACTGGCCTGATGTGTGCGCGTCGAGCGACGAGGTCGGTTCGTCGAGGATGACCAGGTCGAGCCGGTCCTGCGTCACGGTGAAGGCACGCGCCACCTCGACCATCTGGCGCCGGCCGATCGACAGATCGCCGACAATGTCCCAGGCCGAGATGCCATGGTCCGGAAAGATTTCGTCCAGCTTGGCGGTGATCAGCTCTGCCGCCTTGCGCCGCCAGCCGAAGCCGGAAAGCGACGCATGGTTGATACGCGTGTTTTCGGCCACGCTGAGATTGGGGCACAGCGACAGTTCCTGGAACACGCAGCGTATGCCGCGCTGCTGCGCCCGCGACACCGAGTAGTTGTCCTCGATGCCGCCATGCACGGTGATCGTGCCGCTGTCGGGCGTCGAGGTCCCGGCCACCATGTGCATCAGCGTCGACTTGCCGGCGCCGTTATGGCCGACGAGGCCGACGCATTCGCCGGGCCCGACATGGAAATCCACCCCGCCCAGCGCCCTGACGGCGCCGAAATGCTTTTCGGCACCGTCAAGTCTTACGATATCAACACTGGCGGCACCGAACTGGTTTTCGGCGCCGTCCAGTCTGATGATGTCCGTGTCGCCTGCAGCCATGCTCAACGATATCCGCTCGGTGATGCCCGCGGCAACGCGTCTGCGACTTTCACTTGATATTGGCTTTGATCGCCGCGATGGCATCTTCCTGCGTGTATTCGTGGGTGGCGACACCGCCCTCCTTGATCTTGGGCAGGGCCGCCTCGAAATCGTCCTGGGTGAAGGCCAGATACGGCACCAGCAGATCGTGCGGAATGTCCTTGCGGCCATCGAGCACTTGCTGCGCCACCCAGAAGGCGAGCGTCGATACGCCCGGCGCGATCGAAGCCGACCAGGTCTGGTAGCCGTCCTTGTCCTTCTGTTCCTTCCACCACTTCAATTCGTCCTGCCGGTTGCCCATGATGATGGTCGGGCGCGGCTTGCCGGCGGCGGCGAAGGCTTGCGCGGCGCCATAGCCGTCACCGCCCTGGTCGACGATGCCGACGACGTCGGGCAGCGACGGCAGGATGGTCGCCACCGCCTTCTGAGCCGTGGTCTGGTCCCAGTCGCCGGTGACAGAACCGACGATCTTGAATTCGGGATGCGCGGCCACGCCTTCGAGGATGCCTGCATGGATGGCATCATCGATCGAGGTGCCGGCAAGCCCCCGGATTTCAAGCAGATTGCCGCCCTTGGGCTGGAACTTGGCCATCTGCTCGACTTCCTGCTTGCCCATGTCCTTGAAGTCGACGACGACGCGGTAGGCGCAGGGCTCGGTGACGGTGCCGTCGAAGGAGACGACGGTGATGCCGGCATCGCAGGCCTGCTTGATGGCACCGTTGAGCGCATCCGGCGAGGCGGCGTTGATGACGATGGCGTCATAGCCCTGCAGGATCAGGTTCTGCACCTGGGCGGCCTGGGTCGGCACCTCCTTGTCGGCAGTGGTGAAGACATCAGCCGCGCCGACGATCTTGTCGTCGACGGCCTTCTTGGTGACGATGCCATAGCTGTCGAGCATCGCCTGCCGCCACGAATTGCCGGCATAATTGTTGGAGAACGCGATCTTCTTGCCGCTGGTGTCGGCAAAAGCCGTACCGGCCGCGAGCACCGCCGCAAGCGTGCTGAGAACCAATAGTTTCTTCATGTGAGACTCCTCCCGAGAGTTGCTGATCAGTTTGATTGTCGACGAATTTCGCGATTGCGATCCTGTTTTTTATCTATTGTCAGACAAAAGTGCAGAAGGCCGGCGGGCTGTCAACTGCAATCCGATGTGCGCCGGCGATCAACTTGCGGTGCTCTGATTGAAATGGCTTCGTTTGATGGCTAGGCATGCGGGCCAGGAGAGCGAACAAGCATGGCAGTGACGCCGATTGTGCCGCCGGGCGCACCGGGAATTCCCGCGCGCTGGACCTCAAGCGCCAAGAGCGGAGTCGGCTCGGCGCTTTCGCCGTCCAGCCGCGTCTGGTTCACCATCAGCCACGGCATCCTGAACGAGGTGTACTATCCGCGCGTCGACAGCGCCTGCACGCGCGACCTCGGCCTGATCGTCACCGGCATGGATGGCTATTTCTCCGAGGAGAAGCGCGATGCCTCGCACGGCATCGAGCCGTTCGAGGACGGCGTGCCCGCCTACAGGCTGGTCAATACAGCCGACGACGGCGCCTACCGGATCGAGAAGCGTATTCTGGCCGATCCGGCGCGTCCGACCTTGCTGCAGGAAATCACCTTCAGTCCGCTCAAGGGCTCCGCGGCCGACTACCGCGTCTACGCGCTTCTGGCGCCGCATCTGGTCAATGCCGGCATAGGCAACACCGCCTGGATCGGCGAGTACCAGGGAAAACCCGTCCTGTTTGCCTCGGGGCGCGGCACCTGCCTGGCGCTGGCCTCGTCCCTGCCCTGGCGGGATTGCTCGGCCGGCTATGTCGGCTTCTCCGACGGCTGGCAGCAACTCAACAATACCGGCAAGCTCGATACGGCTTGCCGGCGTGCCGAGGACGGCAATGTCGCGCTGACCGGCGAGATCGGCTTCACCGCCGCCAACACAAAAACCGTGCTGGCGCTGGGTTTTGGGACGACACCGGACGAAGCCGCCGAAAACGCTTTCGCCAGCCTGAAGCGGGGTTTTGAACCGGCGGCGAAATCCTACGTCGAACAATGGCGCAAATGGCAGGCGGGGCTGCTGCCACTGGACCGCCACGCGGTCCCCGGAGTGAACAGCTACCGCGTCTCCACCGCCGTGCTGGCAACCCACCGGTCGTCGGCGATGCCCGGCGCTGCGGTGGCCAGCCTGTCGATCCCATGGGGATTCAACAAAGGCGACGATGATCTCGGCGGCTACCATCTGGTCTGGCCGCGCGACCTGGTCGAAACGGCGGGCGGCTTTCTCGCCGCCGGCGACGCCGCCTCGGCACTGCGGATCCTGGAATATCTCCGCTCCATCCAGCAGCCGGACGGCCATTGGCCGCAGAACGCCTGGCTCGACGGCACGGCCTATTGGCCCGGCATCCAAATGGACGAATGCGCCTTTCCCTTGCTGCTGGCGGATGCCCTGCAGCGCGCTGGCCACTTGCCGCGTGCCAAGCTGAAGGCCTTCCTGCCGATGATCGAGCGCGCCGCCTCCTATGTCGTGCGCAATGGTCCGGTCACCGGCGAGGACCGCTGGGAAGAAGACGCCGGCTACAGCCCGTTCACGCTGGCCGTCGAGATCGCGGCACTGCTTGCCGGCGCCGACCTGCTCGATGCTTGCGGCAAAGCGGCGGAGGCGGCCTACCTGCGCGAAACCGCCGACTGCTGGAACGACCAGGTCGAACGCTGGACCTATGTCACCGGCACCGCCATCTGCAAGGCCGTCGGTGTCGGCGGCTATTACGTCCGCATTGCGCCGCCAGACGACCCCGATGCCGGCTCGCCGAAGGACGGCTATGTGCCGATCAAGAACCGCCCACCCGGCGACACGGACCGGCCGGCCGAGGAAATCGTCAGCCCGGATGCGCTGGCGCTGGTGCGCTTTGGCCTGAGAGCCGCCGACGATCCGCGCATCGTGGACACCGTCAAGGTCATCGACGCGCAACTGCGCTGCGAACTGCCGCAAGGGCCGCTCTGGTACCGCTATAACAGCGACGGCTATGGCGAGCATGAGGATGGCACGCCCTTCGACGGCACCGGCCAGGGCCGGCCTTGGCCCCTGCTGGCCGGCGAACGGGCGCATTACGAGCTGGCCGCCGGGCGCAAGGACAAGGCGTCCAGCTTGCTCGATGCGCTGGAGCGGTCGGCCGGGCCTGGCGGCCTGCTGCCCGAACAGGTGTGGGACGGCGCCGATATTCCCGAGCGCGAGCTGCTGCATGGCAAGCCATCGGGCAGCGCCATGCCACTGGTCTGGGCGCATTCCGAACACATCAAGCTGCTGCGCTCGCTACGCGACGGCGCCGTCTTCGATATGCCGCCGCAAGGCGTGAAGCGCTACATCCAGGACAAGACCGTCTCATCGTTCAGGGCATGGCGCTTCAACAACAAGATCCGCGCACTGCCCGAGGGCAAGACATTGCGCGTCGAGCTGTTGACGGCGGCCACCATCCATTGGAGCACGGACAATTGGGCAACCGCCCACGACAGCCGGACAGCGGAAAACGCTTTCGGCCTTCATCTTGTCGATCTGCCCACGGCCAGCCTCCCCAACGGAAGCACGCTGATCTTCACTTTTTTCTGGCCCGGAACCGGCGATTGGGAGAATGTCGACTTCTCCATCATGTCAGGCGCTCAGGACAGCCAGTAGATCCTTCCTCGACAACGCCAGAAAATCTCTAGGAAACAGGGACGAAACCATGCAGATCGGAATGATGGGACTGGGCCGGATGGGCGCCAACATGGTGCGGCGGCTGATGCGCGACGGCCACGAATGCGTCGTCTATGACATCAACCCGGCCAGCGTCGCGGCGCTTGTGAGCGACGGCGCCTTGGGGGCGGCATCCCTGGAGGAATTCGTCGGCAAGCTGGCCAAGCCGCGCTGTGTCTGGCTGATGCTGCCGGCGGCGATCACCGGCAGGATCATCGATCAGGTCGCGGCGCTGATGGAGCCCGGCGACATCGTCATCGACGGCGGCAATTCCTACTATCACGACGCCGTCGACCAGGCCGCGAAACTGGCCACCAAGGGCATGCATCTTGTCGATGTCGGCACCAGTGGCGGCGTCTGGGGGCTGGAGCGCGGCTACTGCCTGATGATCGGGGGTCCCGACGTGGCCGTGCAGCACCTCGATTCGGTCTTTGCCACGCTGGCGCCTGGCGCTGATGCCGGCGCGCCAACCCCGGACAAGACCGCCGGCACCGCGCCCTATGGCTACCTGCATTGCGGACCGAGCGGCGCCGGCCATTTCGTCAAGATGGTGCACAACGGCATCGAATACGGCGTCATGGCCGCCTATGCCGAAGGCATGAACATCCTGAAGTCGGCCAATGCCGGCAAACGGCAGCGGACGGCGGACGCCGAGACAAGCCCGCTGGAAAACCCGCAATACTACCAGTTCGACATCGACCTTCCGCAGGTGGCCGAGGTGTGGCGGCATGGCAGCGTCATCGGCTCCTGGCTGCTCGATCTCACCGCCGGTGCGCTGAAGAGCGATCCGGGTCTGGCGCAATTCGGCGGCCGGGTCTCGGATTCCGGCGAGGGCCGCTGGACGCTTAAGGCGGCGATCGACACCGGCGTGCCGGCACCGGTGCTGTCGTCGGCCCTGTTCGACCGCTTCTCCTCGCAAGGCGAATCCGAATTCGCCGACAAGCTGTTGTCCGCCATGCGCTATGCCTTTGGCGGGCACATCGAAAAGCCGAAGGGCGGCAAGTGACGGCGACAGGGGAGACGCACGCATGAGCCAGGAACGGTCCGATACGCTGGTGCTCTTCGGAGCGACCGGCGACCTCGCCCACAAGAAGATATTTCCAGCGCTTTACCAGATGGTCGCCAAGGGCACGCTCACCGAACCGGTGATCGGCGTCGCCTTCGACGCCTGGGATTTGAAGCAGTTGCAGGACCGCGCCCGCGACGGCATCGTCCATGCCCTTGGCGCCATAGATGAGACGGTCTTCGCCAAGTTCGCGTCGCTGCTGCGCTATGTCAGCGGCGACTATCGCGATCCCACGACCTTCGAGAAGCTGAAGACGGCACTCGGCAGCGCCCAGCGGCCGCTGCATTACATGGCGGTGCCGCCGTCCATGTTCGAGACCGTCGTGCAAGGGCTGGAGCAATCCGGCACCGCGCATGGCGCACGGCTGATGGTCGAAAAGCCGTTCGGCCACGATCTGCAGTCGGCACGCTGGCTGAACCGGGTGCTGCACCTGGTGTTCGACGAACAGTCGATCTTCCGCATCGACCACTATCTCGGCAAGGAGGCGATCCAGAACCTGCTCTATTTCCGCTTCGCCAACTCCCTGCTGGAGCCGATCTGGAACCGCAACTACGTCGAGAGCGTGCAGATCACCATGGCGGAGGATTTCGGCGTCGAGGGGCGCGGGCGGTTCTATGACGATGTTGGCGCCATCCGCGACGTCATCGAGAACCATCTGCTCAACATCCTGCTGCTCCTGGCCATGGAGCCGCCCGTCGGCCGCTCCGCCGACGACCTGATCGACGAGAAGGTGCAGGTGTTGCGCGCCATCCGGACATTGACGAAAGCCGATGTCGTGCGCGGCCAGTTCACCGGCTATCTCGCCGAGCCCGGCGTGGCGCCGAACTCGCCGGTCGAGACCTTCGCGGCGGTACGCTTTTTCGTCGACACCTGGCGCTGGCAGGACGTGCCGTTCCTCATCCGCGCCGGCAAGAACATGCCGGTGCATGTCACCGAGGTGGTGGTGCGTCTGAAACGGCCGCCGCTCGACGTCTTCGACCCGATCAAGCCCGCCGACCAGAATTACGTCCGCTTCCGCATCGACCCGCAGGTGATAATCGCCATCGGCGCCCAACGCAAGGCGCCCGGCGACGACATGATCGGCGAGCAGGTGGAACTCACCGCGCTCGACGATTCGAAGGGCGACATGCCGCCCTATGAACGGCTGATCGGCGACGCCATGAACGGCAACGGCCAGCTCTTCACCCGCCAGGACGCCGCCGAACTCGCCTGGCGCATCGTCGGTCCGGTGCTCGGCGACACCACGCCGCCGCATCTTTACGAGCCGAAGACGTGGGGGCCAGCGGACGCCATGGCCGGCTTCGGGCCGCCCAATGGCTGGATCGACCCGGTCGCATGAGTGGAGGGGACGAGATGGCCAAGGTGGTTAAGAAGGCTGCGTCGGACACCGGGCAGGTAGTCCTTTCGATCGACATTGGCGGGTCGCACGTCAAGATCCTGACCAGCGACGGTGGCACCGAGCGCCGGACGGATTCCGGGCCTGACCTGACGCCAAGGCAGATGATCGACAAGGTGAAGAAGCTCGCCGACGGCTTGTCCTACGACGTCATCTCGATGGGCTATCCAGGCCCCGTGCGTCAAAACAAGCCCGTGCTCGATCCCATGAATCTCGGCAAGGGCTGGGCCGGCTTCGATTTCACCGCTGAGTTCGGCAAGCCGGTCAAGGTGGTCAATGACGCGCTGATGCAGGCCCTCGGCAGCTATGAGGGCGGGCGCATGCTGTTCCTCGGCCTCGGAACCGGCCTCGGTGCCGCGATGGTCCTCGACAATGTCGGCCAGCCGATGGAACTCGCCCACCTTCCCTACAGAAAAGGCCAGAGTTTCGAGGACTATGTCGGTGAACGCGGCCTCGTAAAGCGCGGCAAGAAGAAGTGGCGCGGTCATGTCTTCGACGTCGTCAACCGGCTGCGCGCCGCCCTGCAGCCAGACTATGTCGTCATCGGCGGCGGCAATGTCGACAAGCTCGACGAATTGCCCCCCGACTCCAGGCGCGGTGACAACACACGCGCCTTTGAAGGCGGATTTCGTCTGTGGCGCGACAAGGCCCTGATCGTCTGATATTATTACAGCTTAGTATAGTTGTTCAAAATGCCGTGTTATGTCGCGGCGATAGATTGCATTGCGCAGATTTGCCGACTAGGAAGTCAGCCCCACTACATCGCGTCGCGCGCGACGCACGAAGACGACCCACTTTAATTTTGCGCATCATCCTTTTTGAAAACGGCCCCATTTTCGAGGTTATGCGCCATGGATGGAGGAAATAGATTGACCGACGAAAACAGCCACGCCAGCAAGACACTCGACCTTCTCGAGCTGACGGCCCATATCGTATCGGCCTATGTCGAGAAGAATCGCCTGCCTGCGTCCGGCCTTCCCGAGCTGATCGCCAGCGTCAGCGCCTCGATCAGCGGGCTCGGCCAGCCGGTCGCCCCGGTGGCGGCACCGCTGGTCCCGGCCGTCAACCCGAAGAAGTCGGTGACGCCGGATTTCATCATCTGCCTCGAGGACGGCAAGAAATTCAAATCGCTGAAGCGTCATCTCGGCGTGCATTTCGGCCTGACGCCGGACGCCTATCGCGCCAAATGGGGCCTGCCTTCCGACTATCCGATGGTTGCCCCCAACTACGCGGCTTCGCGCTCCGAACTGGCGAAGTCGATCGGCCTCGGCCGCAAGGCCGCCGTGGTCGCCGCCGTCAAAGGCAAGGGCCGAAAGGCCAAAGTCTCGGCCTGAGGCGATTTGGACGCTGAGCCAATTGTTAGGACGACTGGAATAGAAGCCTGCCGGCGAATTCGCCTTGGCAGGCTTCGTGCTTTTGTGGCTTGGATACCCTGGGACAAGACGATCTGGGGGAAGCCATGAATTACACCAGGATGGTGATCGAGAAAGAAGCGCCGGAGGAGTACGGTTACGACCGCATCCGTTACAACCTCTCCGAAAGTTCGATCGCCGATCAGAAACTCTCCGACATCGGCCTCTCGCTGCCTGATCTGACCCTCTTCTATGGCGAGCATCGCGGCGACAAGGAATTGCGCGCGCTGATCGCCGCGCAGGATGCCGGCATCGCGCCCGACGATGTGCTGGTCACGGCCGGTGCGGCCGGCGCGTTGTTCATCATCTCCACCTCGCTGCTCTCCGCCAGCGATCACCTCGTCGTCATCAGGCCCAACTACGCCACCAACATCGAAACGCCGCGGGCGATCGGCTGCGCCATCAGCTTTGTCGACCTCGCCTTCGACGAAGGCTTCGCCATCGACGTCGAGCGCGTCAGGGCCGCGATGCGGCCGAACACGAAGCTGATCAGCGTTACTTGCCCGCACAATCCGACCGGCACCATGATGAGCCGTGCCGAATTGGACGCGCTGGTCGCGCTCGCCGAGGCCAGCGGCTGCCATCTGCTGGTCGACGAAACCTATCGCGATCTCTCCTATGGCAGGCGCCTGCCTTTGGCGGCCTCGCTGAGCAAAAAAGCCATCAGCGTCTCGTCGCTGTCGAAAGCCTTCGGCATTCCCGGCATCCGCATCGGCTGGCTGATCACCAGGGATGCGGCCCTTCAGGAGACATTTCTGGCCGCCAAGGAGCAGATCGGCATCTGCGGCAGCGTCATCGACGAAGGCATAGCGCGCGGCATGCTGGAAGGCCGGGACGCTTTCCTGGCAAAGCTGCTGCCCGAAATGGCCAGGCGCCGGGACATCGTCCAGGCCTGGATCGACCGCGAGCCGCTGGTCGACTGGGTGCGGCCCGAAGGCGGTGTCGTCGGCTTCCCGCGCCTCGATGTCGAGCCCGGTTTCGACCTCGACCGCTTCTATGTCAGGCTGCTGGAAGATCACGGCACCTATGTCGGGCCCGGCCACTGGTTCGAAATGGAAAAGCGCTTCTTCCGCGTCGGCTTCGGCTGGCCGACGGAGGCCGAGTTGAAAGGCGGGCTGGACGCGATTTCAGCTGCGCTGCGGCAGTAAATTCCGCGTGCTATCGGTGGTGCGGATCGAAAGTCCCTTGATCCGGATCTGATTTTAAAGCATATCCGCCCCGAACTTTACCAAGTTCCATTGGTCGAACAGCGCCCATTCGGGAAGTGCCCCGCGAGCCGATGCCCACCGCAACGGGGCCTCACTTCATGATACCAGAACAAACCTTGCCGGAGCAGCGCTATGCCGCTTTCCGGCACAGAGCCTTCCTCAGCTACTGGACGGCGCGCTTTCTCACCACTTTCGCGACCATGATCGTTTCGGTGGCCGTCGGCTGGCAGGTCTATGATCTGACGCGCGATCCGTTCGATCTTGGCATTGTCGGCATCGTCCAGTTCCTGCCGTCGCTGCTTCTGGTGCTGGTTACAGGTGTCGTCGCCGACCGTTTCGGCCGCCGGCTGATCATGACCTTGGCGACCTTGGTCGAAGGCGCCTGCGCGCTGGCTCTGCTGTTTTTGACCCTGCGCGGCCTTACAACCCCGCTCCCGATCTTCGCCGTGCTGGTCATGTTCGGCATTGCCCGCGCCTTCTACGGGCCGGCTTCGTCCTCCCTGTTCGCCAATCTCGTGCCGCAGCGCGATTTCGCCAATGCCATCGCCTGGAACTCCTCCGCCTGGCAGACCGCGACGATTGTCGGCCCGGTCGCCGGCGGCTTGCTCTATGGCGTGTCGGCGGAAGTGGCCTATGCGACGGCCGCAGTCCTGATGCTCGCCGCCGCGTTGCTGATCTTCACCATTCCCAAGCCCGCGCAACAGACCGCCACCGACAAGCCGACAATGGAGACGCTGTTTGCCGGCTTCCGCTACATCTGGAGCGAGAAGATCGTGCTTGGCGCCATCTCGCTCGACCTCTTCGCCGTGCTTCTGTCCGGCGCCTCGGCGCTGCTGCCGGTCTATGCGCGTGACATTCTGCAGCTTGGACCTTGGGGCCTCGGCTTGCTGCGCTCGGCACCGGGGATCGGCGCCATCTGCGTCGCCGTCTGGCTTGCGGGCCATCCGATCCGCGACCGTGCTGGCAAGATCATGCTGAGCTTCGTGGCGGCGTTCGGCGCCTGCACCGTGCTGTTCGGCCTGTCGACGCTCACCTGGCTCTCGATCGTAGCACTTGCCCTGCTCGGAGCCACCGACATGTTCAGCGTCTACATCAGGGAGACGCTGATCCAGCTGTGGACGCCCGACGAGGTGCGCGGCCGCGTCAACGCCGTCAACCAGGTCTTCGTCGGCGCCTCCAACGAGGTCGGCGAATTTCGCGCCGGCACCATGGCGGCGCTGATCGGCACGGTTCCGGCGGTGGTCATCGGCGGCATCGGCGCCGTCGCGGTTGCCGGCCTGTGGGCCTATCTGTTCCCGGCGCTGCGCAAGGTGAGGCACCTCAAAGGACGAAACTGACGGGGCAGCGAATCTATGCTAAGCCGCCGCCGAACCAATCAAAGGACGACACAAGTGAGTGAACCGACCGTGGCCGAAGCGACCGAAAATATCTACGCGTCGCTCAGGGCGGACAATGCCGACATCGACGCCCATATCGCGACGCTCAAGGCAGCGCTGGCGCGAGAGGGGATAAAACAGGCGGTGTTCGATCCTGCCAAATTGGCGCAGAGCAACCGCTCGGGCCGCAAGTTGATGCAGGCTTATTTTCGGCAGCGCGGCGTGAGCGTAACGTTTTCGGACTAGTTTTTAGGCGTCGGCGGTTCAGAGCACCGGCCCGGCACTACCGCGCCACAGGCTCGCCAAAAATCGTGCGCAAAAACTCGTCGAGCCAGCGCTTCAAATGCATGTCCCAGATCAGCCGGCCGCCGAGATGGTCGCGGCCGGGCTGCGCACCGGGCAGCTCGAAGCGGTGGGCGCCGCGCACCACCCAGCGCTGCATCATCACTCGGGTCAGTTCGCCGTGGAATTGGATGCCCCAGGCATTATCGCCATAGCGGAAGGCCTGGTTGGGATAGGTCTCGTTCGTGGCCAGCAGCGTCGCGTCGCTCGGCAGCGAAAAGCCTTCGCGATGGAATTGGTAGACCATCTCTGGCCAGTGCATCAGTTTCTTGCCGGCCTCGGTCGCTTTCAGCGGATACCAGCCGATCTCGACCAGCCCTTCGCCATGGCCCTCGACCTTGCCGCCGAGATGATTGGCCAGCATCTGCGCCCCAAGACAGATGCCGAGCAGTGGCCGGTTCTCCCTGAGTGGAATCTGCAGCCAGTTGGTCTCGCGACGGACGAACTCGTCCTCGTCATTGGCGCTCATCGGACCGCCGAAGACGACTGTGCCGGCGTGGCCATCCAGCGTTTCCGGCAAGGCGTCGCCGAGCGGCGGGCGGCGGATGTCGAGATCGAAGCCCTCTTCGAGCAGCATGTGACCGACGCGTCCGGGGCTCGAATTCTCCTGATGCAGCACGATCAGGACTTTTGGTTTCGACCTCGTCTGGCGCGGCATGGGACGGCGAAAATCCTATTCGTCCGAGGATGTTCCAGTGGCGCCCGGCGCGTGCGCCGCCGCCTTGCGGCGCGCCTCGACGCGGTCGTGGCGTTCGACGCCGATCAGCTCGGCGACACGCCACACCGTGTTGTCCTCCAGCTCATGCAGCTCGCCATCGGCATAAACGATCTCCCACATCAGGCCGATGAACGCCTTGCGCCCCTCCGCGTCGAGGTGGCGCTTGAGCACGCTGGTGAAGGCGTAGAGGTCGATTGCCTCGTTGTCGGCCCGCTCGCCGGCGGCGGCGAGTGCTTCGAGTTCGGCACCGCTGATCGAATAGCTTTGCGCCAGCACCGCCTTGAACCGCTCCCATTCGACATCCTGGCGCACGCCGTCGGCATTCATCACATGATAGAGCAGCGCCGAGGCCGCGACGCGCGGATCGTCCGTGCTGGCATGGCTGCCGGAGCCGGCCGGCAAATCCCTGAGAAACGACAGAACGCGCTCGAACATCAATTCATTCCCAAACGGCCCAACGGCC
Source organism: Mesorhizobium sp. B2-4-13 (assembly GCF_006658535.1). Taxonomy (NCBI): domain Bacteria; kingdom Pseudomonadati; phylum Pseudomonadota; class Alphaproteobacteria; order Hyphomicrobiales; family Phyllobacteriaceae; genus Mesorhizobium; species Mesorhizobium sp. B2-4-13. The sequence goes on from NZ_VFVB01000005.1 coordinate 263,519, forward strand.
TGCCCAAATCAAAACAGCCGGAACCGGCGTGTCGACTTTTCCGCCTCGTCGTCCGGATCGACGCCTGGATCGTCCGGCAGCCGCGCCAGTTCTTCCGCCGGCTCGACCGCCTCGGCGTCGGCTGGCACCGCGGCAAAGGCGGCGGCCGTGACCGGTGTGACATGATCCTCGCGGCTTTCGGCGTCCTTGCGCGTCGCCTCGTCGCCCGGTGCGGCGTGATCGATCACCTCGACCGGCCTTTCCGGCCTGCCCGGCGCCTCGATGGCCACTGCCGGGGCGTCCGGCTCATCGCGGCTGTCGATTAGCTGGCCAAGCCGCTCCATCGGCGCGCGCCACTCGAAGGCGTCGAGCCGGCCGGTGACCGGCGAGACCGGCGCCCAGCGCTCGGAGATGACGCCGTCGGCGACCCAGGCCGGATCGCGCGGGGCTCGCACCGCCTTGGACAGCAGCTGCCGCACCTTGCCCTGGTCGCCGGTCTCGGCCTCCTCAATATCGGCGAGCAGCAGATAGGCGCCCTCGCGTCGGTCCATGCGGATCGCGGCCTCCGCCTCGCGGCGGGCGGTTGAAAAATCCTGCGCGTCGAGCGCGGCACGCGCCACCGTCATCGACGATTCGGCGTGGTTCTTCTTCATCTCCTGCAGCTTCTTTGCCCGGTTGAGCCGATCGAGCACGGCGTCACCCGGCCTTGCATGGGTGTAGAGCTCGGCAATCTCGGGATGCGGGTCGGCCCTCCACGCCGCTTCGAGGATCCTCGAACCCTTGCGCACGTCGTTCTGCTTGAACAGCGCCGCGGCGGCGGCAACGGCTGCGGGGGCAAAATCCGGCTGCAATCTGTTGGCCTCGATCGCCGCTGTCCTGGCAGCCGCGGGATCGCTGTCCGCAAGCGACTGCGCCTTGGCGGTCAACAGCACCGCGCGGCGGCGGTTGGCGGCGTCACGCTCGATCTGCCGCGTCGACTTCTGCGCGTCGACCAGTTTCAGCGCGCCATCCCAGTCGCCGCGCGCGGTCAGTTCCTCCAGCGTCGATTCGGCCGCCCAGGCCAGTTGCGGCGCCACTGCGGCGGCACGGCCGGCATAGTGCCGGGCGGCGTTGCGGTCACCCAGTCGTTCGGCTTCCAGGTAAAGCCCTCGCAGGCCAAGCAGCCGCATTTCGGGATCGTCGAGCATGCTCTCGAATTTTTGGCGCGCGCCTTCATGGTCGCCTTCGAGCAGCGATGCCTGTGCCTCGAGCAGATGGATCAGCGGCTCCTGGTCGGAGCGGATCAGCTTGGCCGCTTCCTTGGTCTTCTTGCGGGCCAGCGCCCCGTCGCCGGCGCCGGCGGCGATCATGCCGGTCGACAGCGCCTGATAGCCACGGTCGCGGCGGCGCACGCGAAAATAGCGCGAGATGGTGTAGGGACTGTTCCACAGCGACTTGATGAGCCACCAGACAATCATCACCGCGGCGACGACAGCGACGACGGCAACCGCCGCCACCATGAGGCTCACCTGGTACTGATAGCCGTTGAAGGTAACGACCATGTCGCCCGGCCGATCGGCCAGCCAGGCAAAGCCCAGCCCGAGCGCGAAAACGACGATGAGGAAGGCGAGCAGGCGGATCATCGTGTTGCCCTCATGCCTTCATCGCGCCGGAGATCAGCGCGTCGACCTGGGTTTCGACCTCGATGCGCGCCTTCAGTTTGCCGGCAAAGTCGGCGCCCGCGGCCTTCGCGGCTTCCGGCAGCGTGTCATATTCGCTGAGTGCCTTGGCATAGTCGCCCTGCGTGACCGCAACCTCCATGCGCGCCACGGTTTCCGGTGCGCCGGGGCCTTCGACGGCACCGATCGGCCGGACCTTGACCAGCGATTCAGCGCTCGACATCAGGTTCTGAAGGAAGCCGGCATTCTGATCGACCGGCGTCGCGGCGGCGACCATGGCATTGGCGGCGGCATCCATCTGCGATGCGATCTCGGTACGGGTCGGCACGCCCTTTTCGGCATAGGGCCGCAAGGTCGCGAGTTCAGGTGCATTAGGCGAAATCGCGGCCAGCGTATCGAGTTCGGCTGAAAACGGCGCGCCGCGGTCGAGCGCCGCCTTCAGCGCCGAGGCCGCGATGGCGAGTGCGATCTTTGGCTGCGACGCCTGCGCATCGACCTTGCCGGAAAGCTGCGACACCGACTGCTCCAGCGCGGAGAGACGGCCTTCCTGTGCCTTCGCCGCCTCGCCCGTCGACTTCACCAGCGCATCGAGACCCGCCAGCTTTTCGTTGAGCGGGCCGAGATCGACAGGCGCCGCGCTGCCGGCTTTGCCGAGGGCCGCCACCGTGGTTTCGATCTGCTTGACTTTGTCGCCCACCGCGGCAAGCCCGGCATTGTCGCCCGCGCCACCCTGCTCGACCGCTGATTTCAGCGCCGCGACATCGCTCTTGACCTGATCCAGCGCCGACGACAGGCCGTCGACCTTGGCCGATGCACCGCCGCTGGCTTCCCTCATATCCGCGATTTCGCTCTTCAACGAGGCGATCTCGCCATTGACGCCGTCGAGCGAGGCACCGGGAGCGGCACCCGGCGCACCGAGCACGCCGGCAAATTGCAGGCCACCGGCGCCGACCAGGGCGATGACACCACCGATGATGCCGGCTGCGATGCCGTTGAAGCCGCCCCGCTTCGGCTGCGTGGCCATCGGTTCGCTCCTTGCGTCGGTTTTACTGGAAGCCGTCTTGGTCTCGGCGGTTTTGGCGGTTGCATCCTCAAAATTGTAGTCGGAAGCCTTGGCGCGGTTGGGGGGTATATCCGAACCGGGATAAGGCATTTCCGGCTCAGTGGATTTGGCCTCGGCTTGCGGTGGCGCGTCGGTGCCAGGCTGCCCGGCGGCTGCATCGCCATGCTCCCAAGGTTCGAGATCCGCCTGATCGGCATGTACCGGCTCGTCCGGCGGCTCTGGCCGCGAGGCGTTCGCCGCTTCCTCGGTCTTCGCCTCGTCGGTCTGGGCGGTATTCTTGGCGGCATCCTCGTCGACGATGCGTGAGACGGCGCCCGGATCGAGATCGATGGTCACCGGCTCGCGGCGGCCTTTCGAGTGTCGCATCTTCGGCGTCTTGACCATGCAGGGGCTCCGCAAATTCGCTTCGTCTCAACGCCTGGCGGCGCGTGATGGTTCAGAAAGGGTCTAGCACATCACCAAGCGGTGAAAAGGGGCGGTGTGATGACGCGGGTCAGGGCCGTGCCCGCAAAAGTGCCAGCAGCGCCTCCTCGTCGGGCCGCGCGGCAACGTGCATTGCTTTGCCGGTGCCGTCGCCGAAAGCGGCGGCAATGCGCGCGGAAAGAGCGAAAAAATGGGTCTTTTCAAAGGCCTGCCGCAGGGCAGGTCGCCTGGCCAGTATCTGCATTTCGGCAGCGGCCATGGCCGAATAGAGCAGCACCGCATCGACGGATTGGCCTGATATCAGAGGAAGGATCGCTTCGTCCGAATAGCTCACCGCAAGCGTGTCATAAGTCTCGACGGCATGGACCTGGGCGTGAGCTGCTTCCAGCTTCTGCTCGAAGGCGGGAAACCGCACGCGCCCGCAGAGATAGACGATTGTTTTGCCGGAAAACGCGATTGCCATGCCGTCGGCCAGCGCCTCGGCATCGCCGGGTCCCTCATTGACCGAGAGAAAGCCGGCTTTGCGCGCGGCCTCCGCGGTCCTCCTGCCGACAGCATGACAAGGCAACCTGGACAGCACCGCAATCAGATCTCTGGGGGCATGGCGCACCGCATTAGCGCTGGTGATGGCGACGGCTGCCACGTCGTCCGGAACCGCCTTGGCATCGACCGGCAACGCCTTCGTCTCCGTCAAGGGCAGGAGAAGAGGCTCAAAACCCATCTCCTCCAGCTTTCGTGCGGTGCGCAACGCACCCGGCTCCGGTCTGGTGACCAGCACGCGGAGCATCTTCAGAGCCAGCCGTGGAAGAACTTTTCGCCGGCCTTGGCACGCACCGTCCGCGCCGCTTCATCACCGATGCGGGCGGCGTCCTGTGCCGGCCCTTGTAGCTCGACCGCGTGCGACTGCGTGCCGTCGGGCGAGATGATCAGCCCGGCGAAAGAGAGCTTTCCGGCCTCGATCGCGGCATAGCCGGCGATAGGCGTGCGGCAGGAGCCATCGAGCGCCGCCAGGAAAGCGCGCTCGCAGGCGAGTGCCTGCCCTGTCGCCACATCGTGGATCGCCACCAGCATCTTCTCGACATCGCGGTCGCCGATCCGTGTCTCGATGCCGATCGCACCCTGGCCTGGTGCCGGCGGGAAGCTGTCCAGCGGCATCAAATCGGTGGCAACATCTTCCAGGCCCAGCCGCTTCAGGCCGGCATAGGCAAGGATGGTGCCGCTCGCGACCTCTTCGTCCAGCTTGCGCAGCCGCGTCTGCACATTGCCGCGGAACATCACCACGTCGAGGTCCGGCCGCATGCGGCGGATCAACGCCTGCCGCCGCAGCGACGAGGAGCCGACTTTCGTCCCTTGCGGCAGTTCCGCGATCGTCTTCGCCGCCCTGCCCACAAAGGCATCGCGCGCATCCTCGCGCGGCAGGAAGGCGGAGAGTTCCAGGCCGGGCGGCAATTGCGTCGGCATGTCCTTCGACGAGTGCACGGCGATGTCGATCGCGCCGGCGAGCAGGGCTTCCTCGATTTCCTTGGTGAACAGGCCTTTGCCGCCAGCCTCCGACAGCGGCCGGTCCTGGATGCGGTCGCCGCTGGTCGAGATGACGACGACCTCGAACGCCTCCGCCGGCATGCCGTGCGCCGCCATCAGCCGCGCCTGTGTTTCATGCGCCTGCGCCAATGCCAGCGGGCTGCCGCGTGTTCCGATTTTCAAGATTGTTTGCATGGCGCGCGGTCCGTGATAACCCCCGGCTGGCTTTGCGTTTCCGGGCACTCTCCTAACGAGGAACGCCCTGACATACAATCTCTGGAGACAGCGACGAATTGATCCGCGTTCTGGGCATTGAGACGAGTTGCGATGAGACCGCCGCCAGCGTCGTGGCGCTGGAGGGCGATGCCGCGCCGAAAATCATGTCCAACATCGTGCTCTCCCAGATCGAGGAACATGCCGCGTTCGGCGGCGTCGTGCCGGAGATCGCCGCGCGCGCCCACGTCGAGGCGCTGGACGGCATTATCGAGGCCGCGCTCGCCGATGCGGGCGTGGCGCTGGCCGATCTCGATGCGATCGCCGCGACCGCCGGACCAGGCCTCGTCGGCGGACTGATCGTCGGGTTGATGACGGCCAAGGCGATCGCCGCGGCGGCCGGCAAGCCGCTGATCGCCGTCAATCACCTCGAAGGCCACGCCTTGACGGCGCGACTGACCGACGGGCTCGAATTCCCCTATCTCTTGCTGCTGGTCTCCGGCGGCCATACGCAGATTCTGGCCGTGCGCGGCGTTGGCGACTACCAGCGCTGGGCCACCACCATCGATGACGCGCTCGGCGAAGCCTTCGACAAGACCGCCAAGATGCTCGGTCTGCCCTATCCCGGCGGTCCCAATGTCGAGAAGGCAGCGCTGTCGGGCAATGCCTCGCGTTTTGCCTTCCCGCGGCCGATGAAAGGCTCGGCGCAGCCCGATTTCTCCTTCTCCGGCCTGAAGACCGCGGTGCGCCAGGCGGCGACAGCGATCGAGCCCTTGAGCGACCAGGATGTCGCCGACATCTGCGCCTCGTTCCAGGCGGCCGTCGCCGATGCGCTCGCCGACCGTGTTTCTCGCGCGCTGGAACGCTTTCGCGAAACATTCCCTGGCACGAAAAACCCGGCGCTGGTCGTCGCCGGCGGCGTCGCCGCCAACCGCACGGTCAAGACAACGCTGGAGCGGCTTTGCACTGACGCCGGTTTCAGCTTCGTCGCGCCACCACTGAAGCTTTGCACCGACAACGCGGCGATGATTGCCTGGGCCGGTATCGAACGCCTGCGAGAAGGCATGGCGCAGGATAACGGCTTCGATTTCGTGCCGCGCTCGCGCTGGCCGCTGGACAGCGTCTCGGCGCCAATGGTCGGCTCCGGTCGTCGCGGAGCCAAGGCATGACCGATCGAGCCATGAAGGGTGGGGGTCCGGGCAAAAGCGGCTGGCATGTCGCCGTGCTCGGCGGCGGCGCCTGGGGCACGGCGCTGGCGCTGGCCATGCTGCGCGCCGGCCATACGGTGCGGCTGTTCGCGCGTGACCCTGAAACCGTGGCTGCGATCGGCCGGGGCGAGAACCCACGCTATCTCCCGGGCATCGCCATCGCGCCCGGCATCAAGGCGACGAGCGACATGGAGGCAGCCCTCACTGGGGCCGATTGCGTGCTGACGGTGACGCCGGCTCAGGCGTTGCGGGCCACGCTGGCCGCCGCCAGGGATCATATGCCGGCCGGCATTCCGCTCGTGCTCTGCGCCAAGGGCATCGAGCGCGACACCGGCGCCTTGCTGTCGGCAATCGCTGCGGAAATCTTGCCGCCAAACCCGGTCGCAGCGCTGTCAGGGCCGAGCTTTGCCAGCGATGTCGCCCGCGGCCTGCCGACGGCGGTGGTGGTGGCCGCCGGCGACGAGGCGCTTGCCGCCAACCTTGCCGCCCGATTTTCGGCTGAAAACCTGCGCTGCTATTCGAGCGACGACTTGATCGGCGTCGAGATCGGCGGCGCCTTGAAGAACGTCTTCGCCATCGCCGCCGGCGCTGTCACCGGGGCCGGGCTCGGCGCCAGCGCACAGGCGGCCATGGTGACGCGCGGCTTTGTCGAACTGCGCCGCATCGGTGCCGCCTTCGGCGCCAGGCCCGAGACCCTGATGGGGCTTTCCGGGCTTGGCGACCTGCTGCTTACCTGCTCGTCGGCGCAGTCGCGCAATTTCGCCTATGGGCTGGCGCTCGGACAGGGCAAGGCACTTTCCGGATTGCCGCTGGCCGAGGGCGTGCCGACCGCGGCGATCGCCGCCCGCATCGCCGCCGAGCGCGAAATCGATGCGCCGATCATCGCCGCGGTCGCCGCCATACTGGATGGCACCATCACCATCGGGCAGGCCGTGACGGCGCTGATGACCCGGCCGCTGAAGACCGAAACCAACGATTGATCCCACACTCTGATCCAACCACCCAGGAGAAAGACCATGCTGTTTGCTCTGATCTGCAAGGACAAGCCCGGAGGCCTGCAGGTGCGCCTCGACACGCGGCCCGAGCATGTCGCCTTTCTCGAAGGGCTGAACGGCGACAAGAAATTGGCCTTTGCCGGTCCGTTCCTCGACGCCGACGGCAAGCCCAATGGCAGCCTCGTGGTGGTCGAGGCCCCCGATCTGCCCGGCGCGCAGGCTCTGTCGGCCGCCGACCCCTACGCCAAGGCCGGCCTGTTCGAAAGCGTCGAAATCCGCCAGTGGAACTGGACGTTCAACAAGCCGGCGGCTAGTTAATTCGCAGCGCCCGCGACTGGGCCGCAAGGAGGAGAGAAAATGAACTACTGGCTGTTCAAATCCGAACCCTCGGTTTTCTCCTTCGAGGCGTTGAAGGCCAAGGGCAAGGCCGGCACCCAATGGGACGGCGTGCGCAACTACGCCGCCCGCAACAACATGAAGGCCATGCAGATCGGCGATCTCGGCTTCTTCTACCATTCCAACGAGGGGCTGAACGTGGTCGGCATTGCCGAGGTCTGCGCGCTGGCCCATCCCGACACCACGTCGGATGATCCGCGCTGGGAGTGTGTCGACATCCGCGCCGTCAGGGACATGCCGAACCCGCCGACGCTGGAAGAAGTCAAAGCCAATCCGAAACTGGCCGAGATGGCGCTGGTGCGGCTCGGACGGCTTTCCGTGCAGCCGGTGACCCCGGCCGAATGGAAGGAAGTCTGCCGCATGGGCGGCCTGATGCCTGCGCCGTGACGGCACTTACACTCGATAGCGCCAAGCAATTCATTCTCGACAACACGGCGCTGATGGCGCCGCCGCATGTGCCAGAAATTCGCCTTCACCTCGCCGACGAAGCGCATGATCTCTGGCAGCGAACAGAGGACGAACTTGTCGAGATCGGCCTGCCGCCGCCCTTTTGGGCGTTTGCCTGGGCGGGCGGCCAGGGCCTCGCCCGCTATGTCATCGACAATCCCGATATGGTCCGAGGCAAGCGCGTGCTCGATTTCGCTTCGGGCTCCGGACTCGTCGCCATCGCCGCCGTCAAGGCGGGCGCTGCCGAGGTAACCGCCGCCGACATCGACCCGTTCTGCGCCACCGCGATCCGCCTCAACAGCGAGGCCAACGGCGTCGGCATCGCGTTCCTCGGCACGGACTGTGTGGGCACCGATGCGGGCTGGGACGTGGTCCTGGCAGGCGACGTCTTCTACGACAAACCCTTCGCCGACCGGCTGATGCCGTGGTTTTCGACGCTCAAACGGCGTGGCGCCGACATTCTGGTCGGCGATCCCGGCCGGTCCTATCTGCCGCGATCGGGGCTGGAGCCGCTTGCCGTCTATCAGGTGCCGGTGACAAGGGCGCTGGAGGATGCCGAAGTCAAACGCACCACGGTATGGCGACTGCTTGACGCCATCGCCGAACAGGCGTTTCCATAAAACCGCACAGGAGGGGAACGCATGGATTTTTCAGCGGTGAATTGGCTGGCGGTGATCGCCGCCGCCGTCGTGGCCTGGCTGTTCGGCGCCGCCTGGTACATGGTGTTGAGCAAGCCCTGGCTGAAGGCCGCCAGGCTCGATCCGGCGACGATGAAGAAATCGCCTCTGCCCTTCGTCATCTCCTTCATCGCCGAACTGCTGATGGCCTACATCATGGCCCTGGTCGTCGGCGCGATGACGGGTGGTGAGCCGACCTGGCTGGCCGGACTGATCTTCGGTTTCGTGCTTTGGCTGGGTTTTGTCGCCACGACGCTGTCGGTCAACCATCGCTACGAGAATTTCGGCTGGGACCTGACTGTCATTGACGGCGGTCACTGGCTTGGCGTGCTGTTGATCATCGGCGCGGTGATCGGCTGGTTCGGCGCCGCTGCAAGCTGACGGTGCGTTGACGATGGCGGATAAGTCCGGATTTCCCCGCGACCTGGTGTTCACCAGGATCTGTCACGTCAAGCAGGGCTACGACGACCGGCGCCGGCACATCGTGCGCGAGTTCGACCGGCGCGGCGTGCCGGTCACCTTCTACACCGACTGGGACAGGGCGGATATCACCCCGGAAATCCGTGCTGAATTGGTCGCTCCCGATTTTGTCCACCCGGCGCAGGTCTCGCTGGCGCTGAAGCATGTCGGCATCTGGCGCGACTTCCTCGAAACCGACCTGCCCTATTGCCTGGTCTTCGAGGATGACGTCTTCCTCGCGCGCGACTTCGTCGCCAAATTCCGGCAAGGGCTGGCCGAACTCGGCAGCCCGATGCGCAAGGCCGTCATCTATCTCGGCAACGGCAGCAACTACTACACGCCGAGCTGGAAATTGCGCAGGGGCCAGAGGCTCTACCCGGCACTGCATGCCAGGTGCGCGGATTCCTATCTCATCACCCGTCCGGTCGCCGAAGCCCGTTGTGCCTGGATCGATCAACACAAGATCTACACCGTGATCGACCACCAGATCGAGCAGATGGACGAAAAGCTGGGCGTTGAGATGCTGTGGTTCGAGCGGCCAATCGTCGAGCAAGGCAGCGAAAACGGCGCGTTCCAGACTTCCGTCGCCGGCAAGATGCAGCCGCTGCTCTACAAGAAGCTGAAATGGAACGTGAAGAAATACCGACGCATGATCTTCGGCCACAACGCCCGGTCCTGAGGGACTACACCTTGTCCGCTGTCCGCGTCCTGGAAACTTCCTCGAGGATCCATTCGCGGAAGGCGACAATGCGGGGATCGTCGGCCATGGCCTGGGGATAAACCAGGAAATAGGCATATTCCGGTGCAACCCTGATGCTGAGTTCGAAGGGCCGCACCAGCCGGCCCTCGGACAGGTCGTTTGCCACCATGGCGAAATCGGCGAGCGCGACGGCATTGCCGTCGAGCGCTGCCTGGACCGCATCCGTCGATGTGCCGAAGACCACGGTGCGGCTGTCGTCGAAATCGTTGATGCCGGCCGCCGCCATCCACATGCGCCAGTTTGGCCATGTCACGCCCTGGCGAGCCCATTCGATATGGGCAAGCGTGTGGTTGAACAGGTCGCGCGGCTCGCGCAGGGGCGGCCCCGATGTCAGGAGGCCCGGACTGCACACCGGAATGATGATGTTGTCGAACAGGCGGTGTGCGCTGAGCCCCGGATATTTGCCGGCGCCGAAGCGGATGCCGACATCGACGTCGTCGAGATCGAAATCGCGCAAGCCATAGGCGATGTCGAACCTGAGTTCGATGCCCGGCCGCTGCTGGCGGAAATTCTCGACGCGCCGCATCAGCCATTTCGCCGCGAACTGCGCGTCCAGCGTCACCTTCAGGAATTCGGTGCCGCGCGCCATCTTGCGCGCCCGCATCACGGCGCGGCCAAGCAGGTCGAGCGTGTCGGTCGCCGCCTCGTAAAGCACCGTGCCCGCCTCCGTCAGCCGGATGGTGCGGCTGGTGCGGGTGAACAGCACGATGCCGAGCTGATCCTCGATTTCCTTGATCTGGTGGCTGACGGCGGCAGGCGTCAGGCCGAGCTCGTCGGCGGCGCGGGTGAAGTTGAGGTGCCGGGCCGCCGCCTCCAGCGTCCTGAGCGCCCGCGTTCCCGGCAAGAGCGCTGCCATCAGCGTGCGGCCTGATCGAAGCGGCTCATGGAGCCTTAATCCTCAAATTAAACTTGATGATCAGACAAGAACTACTCGTTTCCCGTTGGTTTTTCAATACGGCATGATTGCAGCATCAAAGACACCATCAAACCGGATTTGATCTCCGGGGAATACGGATCACCTCATGTCTCACATCGCTCTTCGCCCTGCATACATCGCCCGGCCAGACTGGCTGTCGGCTGCCCGTACCTGGCTGCGGCAGGCCAGGGTCGCGGTCAACCTTCCTCACCAGAACGTCGAGGATCTCTCCGATCGCCAGTTGCGCGATATCGGGGCCGGTCGCAGGGACATCGCCCGGGCCATGGACCGCGAGACAGGCCGGTTGGGCCTTCTCGACATCGGCTGGCAGCGGAACAGGAAGGGATAAGCGAGCAGGGGAATAGGATGATACAGTTTGAGCGTGTCTGCTGCCGCTGAAGACTTCCCTATTCCCTATCCCCCTATCTCACCACCCTTACCACTGTCCGGTCCGACAGCAGCGGCAAAAGCCGCGCCATCGTGCGCGCGGTCACCGCCACGCAACCTTCCGTCGGCGTGAAGCCGGGACGCGCCAGATGGAAGAAGATGGCGCTGCCGCGCCCGCGCCGGCGCGGCGCGATGTTCCAGTCGAGCACCAGGCAGGCGTCATAGAGCCGGTCGTCGCGCCGCATGCGTTCGTGGCTGGCGCCGTAGGGAATCTTGACCGGCCTGTTATAGTTGCGGTCGTCAGGCACTTCGCACCAGCCGAGGTCCGGCCCGATCGGCGCCATCGCCAGCCGCGTTCTGCGCCCGGCGGCAAACTGATCTCCCCGGAAATAGCCCGTCAGTATGCGCATCGAAGCGAGCGGCGTGGCGCCGTCGCCTTCGCGCTTGCCGGCCGAGATGCCGCCACGCCCCAGCGCGCACGCAAACACCGTTTTGCCGGCCTGCAGCAGGCCCTGGCTTGGATGGCCGGGGCGAGCCCGCACGGTCAGCACGCGCAGCCCTTTTGCCAAAATTGCGCCGGCTGCATTGCGATCGCGTTTTTTCTTGTATGATCGTGCCACGGAACAAATCACTGTGATCGGCTATTGTGCCGGCCAGCTTCCGCATAAATACGCAGCGGTCAACTGAATTCACTTTTCAAAACAACGGATTGATCCATGACCTCACGTACCATCCTGATCGTCGATGACGATGACGACCTGCGCGGCACACTGGTCGAGCAACTGTCCCTCTATGAGGAATTCGATGTGCTGCAGGAAGCGACTGCGGCAAAAGGCGTCACCGCTGCGCGCGGCGGGCTCATCGACCTGCTCATCATGGATGTCGGCCTGCCCGACATGGACGGCCGGGAAGCGGTGAAGATCCTGCGCAAGGGCGGCTACAAGGCGCCCATCATCATGCTGACCGGCCACGACACCGATTCGGACACGATTCTGGGTCTCGAGGCCGGCGCCAACGACTATGTGACCAAGCCGTTCCGCTTCGCGGTGCTGCTTGCCCGTATCCGGGCGCAACTGCGCCAGCATGAGCAGAGCGAGGACGCGACCTTCTCGGTCGGCCCCTACACCTTCAAGCCCAGCCAGAAATTGCTCATCGATCAGCGTGGGGGCAAGGTGCGGCTGACGGAAAAGGAAGCCTCGATCATCAAGTATCTCTATCGCGCCGACCAGAAGGTGGTGACCCGCGACGTGCTGCTGGAGGAAGTGTGGGGATACAATTCCGGCGTCACCACGCATACCCTGGAAACCCATGTCTACCGTCTGCGCCAGAAGATCGAGCGCGATCCTTCCAATGCTGAAATTCTTGTGACAGAAAGCGGCGGCTACAAGCTGGTTCCTTAAACATTTCACCATTCAAATGAGCGGTTCGGGCGGGGCCGCTTTCGGGTACGATCCTGTTGGAGGGGGATTCTGGGATCGTACCGCAGAGGAGGGATTGGACTGACCGTTCGGGGACACAGCTAGATGGCGCTGGATGACGACATCCGCATCCTGTCCGCCGTGAGGCTTTTCGAGGGCTTCACGCAGGAACAGTTGCGCCTGCTCGCCTTCGGTGCCGAGACCACTTTGGTGCAGGCCGACCACAAGCTTTATCGCGAGGACGACGTGGCCGACTCGGCCTATGTCGTGGTCAGCGGGCGCATCGTGCTCTATCGCGAGCAGGATGGCGAGCGCATCCCGATCGGCAAGGTCGGCCCAGGCACGATGCTTAGCGAGCTGGCGCTGATCGCCGATACCAACCGGCTGACCAGCGCCTCGGCCGAAATCGACTCGGAAGTGATAAGGCTGAGCCGCAAGATGTTCCGGCGCATCCTGGAGGAATACCCGGAATTGGCGGTGAAGCTGCATCAGCGCATCTCCGAGGAATTCCACGACATGATCCGCCGCATCGAGGAATTGGCGCCACGATTTTCGGGTTGACCTGGCATTTGACGCCGCAGGTGTCGAGATTCAGGTCAGGCCGAGGCGAAAACGGCGGACTCCGAGAAGCGTACTAAAGTACGTGAGCACAGTTCTACTGCGACGTAGTAGAACTGGGAAGCGCAGGAAGCCGCCGTTTGCAGGCCGGCTTCACCTGAATATCATAAACTTAATCCAGGGCGAACCGGGCAATCACTGGCACATGGTCCGACGGCCGGTCCCAGCCACGGGCGGCTCTAAGGATCTCATAGCCGGCAAAACTGGGCACCAGGTTTGGTGACGACCAGACATGGTCGAGCCGCCGGCCGCGATTGGACGCCTCCCAATCCTGCGCGCGATAACTCCACCAGGTATAGAGCTTCTGTTCCGGTGGCACGTTGTGCCGCATCAGGTCGACCCAGCCGCCGGCGCGCCGCATCGCCTCGAAGTTTTCGGTCTCGACCGGCGTGTGGCTGACCACGTTGAGCAATTGCTTGTGCGACCAGACATCATGCTCCAGCGGCGCGATATTGAGGTCCCCGACCAGCACCGACGCCGATACCTCGCCATGCTCGGCCCGGATGGCGTTCATCTCGGCGACGAAATCGAGCTTGTGCCTGAACTTCCTGTTGATCTCGGGATCCGGCTCGTCGCCACCTGCGGGCACGTAGAAATTGTGCACCAGGATGGTCTTGCCGCCGGCCTGTACCGTCACCGACAGGTGGCGGCTGTCCTCGATGTCGCAGAAGCGCCGCTTTTCGACCACCTCGATCGGCCGCCGCGCCACCGTCGCCACGCCATGATAGCCCTTCTGGCCATGGAACGCGATGTAGGGATAGCCGACCTTGCGAAAGGCTTTTTCGGGAAAGAGCTCGTCCGGGACCTTGGTTTCCTGCAGGCAGAGCACATCGGGCGCGTACTCATCGAGCAGGCGTTCGACGATCGGCATGCGCAGGCGCACGGAGTTGATATTCCAGGTGGCGATCGAAAAGGGCATGCGGAGGGGTCCGGCAAGAGATCGCCATTCTACTGCCAGCCGCGCGCCGCAAAAACAAGCCAGCCCGCTCCGTTAACGGGCCTGGCTCTATGGCGGGCCTACCGCGTCTTGGTGTTCAGCTCGCGATTGGCCGTATAGTCGATGGCAAAGGTATCGGGCGCGAAGCTGACGCCTTCCTTGGTGTTGAAGATCATCACCGTCGTGTCCTTGCCCTGCGCGTCGGTGATCGTCCACTGCCGCAAATCATAGGTTTTCGGGTCGAACATCATGGTGATCCGCGCATTGCCGAAAACCGACTTGTCGGAAAGCTGGATGGTGGTGAGGTCGTCTTCTTCCTTGACGCTCTTGACGCGGTTGCCGGAGAGGTCGATGCGGTCGTCGAGCAGCAGTTTCAGCGGCGTCTTCGACAGCGGATAAAGGTCCGACGTGTTCAGTTTCTTGTTGAGTATGGCGACCGATCTGCCGTCGGAAATCACCCGGAAATTCGAGGACCCGTCATAGTTGAAGCGGATCTTGCCCGGCCGTTCCAGGAAGAATTTTCCGCCGGTCTGCTCGCCCTTGGGGCCGAACTGGACGAATTCGCCGCTCATCGATTTGACCGCCGAGAAATGGTCGGCGATCTTCTGTGCCGCCGCGGGCACGGCCGCCTGCGCCGAGGCCAGCAACTCGAATCCGGGCACCACGTTAAGGGCGGCGGCACCCGCGAAGACCAGGCCGAGGCCAAGCAACTGGCGGCGTGTCGGGGCAAAATTGCTGAGCGCTGAAAGATCGTTTTTCATATCGGTCACTCTCGTCCGGTTCCTGATTTGGTCGCTGTCGTGAACCCCCAGTTGGGCTGAAGTTTGGCGAGGCGATGGCTGCTCAGTCGGTGAACGCGCCAGAAGGTTCAAAGTTGCCGTGAACTCTGCGCTATCAGAACTTGTCGTCTTCTGTCGGCACCAAGATTTCGCGTTTTCCGGCATGGTTGGCCGGGCCGACAATGCCTTCCTTTTCCATCTTCTCGATAATCGAGGCGGCTCTGTTATAGCCGATGCCCAGACGCCGCTGGATGTAGCTGGTCGAGGCCTTGCCGTCGCGCAGCACCACCGAAACCGCCTGATCGTAAGGGTCGTCGGAATCCTCGAAATTGCCACCGCCGCCGCCGCCGCCCGAACCGCCCTTGCCGGACGACTCGTCGTCGTCCTCGCCGTCGTCCTCGGTGATGGCGTCGAGATATTCCGGCACGCCCTGCAGCTTCAGGTGCCCGACGATCTTCTCGACCTCGTCATCGGAGACGAACGGCCCGTGCACGCGCTGGATGCGGCCGCCGCCGGCCATGTAGAGCATGTCGCCCATGCCGAGCAGCTGCTCGGCGCCCTGCTCGCCCAGAATGGTGCGGCTGTCGATCTTGGACGTCACCTGGAAGGAGATGCGGGTCGGGAAATTGGCCTTGATGGTGCCGGTGATGACGTCGACCGAGGGACGTTGCGTGGCCATGATGACGTGGATGCCGGCGGCACGCGCCATCTGCGCCAGGCGCTGGACGGCTCCTTCGATGTCCTTGCCGGCGACCATCATCAGGTCGGCCATTTCGTCGATGATGACGACGATATAGGGCATCGGCTCGAGATCGAGATCCTCGGTCTCGTAGATCGCCTCGCCTGTCTGGCGGTCGAAGCCGGTCTGCACGGTGCGCGAGATCTTTTCGCCCTTCTTCTCGGCCTGCTGCACGCGTGCGTTGAAGCCGTCGATGTTGCGCACGCCGACCTTGGACATCTTGCGGTAGCGGTCCTCCATCTCGCGCACGGTCCATTTCAGCGCCACCACCGCCTTCTTCGGGTCGGTGACCACGGGCGTCAGCAGATGCGGAATGCCGTCATAGACGGAGAGTTCGAGCATTTTCGGATCGATCATGATCAGCCGGCACTCCTGCGGGGTGAGGCGGTAGAGCAGCGACAGGATCATGGTGTTGATGGCGACCGACTTGCCCGAACCGGTGGTGCCGGCGACCAGCACGTGCGGCATCTTGGCGATGTCGACGATGACGGCTTCGCCATTGATGGTCTTGCCCAGCGCCAGCGCCAGCTTGGCCTTGGTCGTCTCGAAGTCGCGGCTGGCCATGATCTCGCGGAGGTAAACCGTTTCGCGCTTGGCGTTGGGCAGTTCGATGCCGATGGCGTTGCGGCCCGGCACCACGGCTACGCGGCAGGCGATCGCGCTCATCGAACGGGCGATGTCGTCGGAAAGGCCGATGACCCGCGACGACTTGATGCCCGGCGCCGGTTCGAGTTCGTAAAGGGTGACGACCGGACCCGGGCGAACGGCAATGATCTCGCCCTTGACGCCGAAATCCTCCAGCACGCCTTCGAGCAGGCGCGCATTCTGTTCCAGCGCGTCCTTGGAAAGACTTGGGTCGCGCGCGACATTCTTCGGTTCGGACAGGAAATGCAGCGACGGCATTTCGAACGTGTCGGAGCCGATCAGCGAGGTTTGCGCCTCGCGCTGGACGCGGGCGCCCGGCACGGGTCGCGCCGCCGGCGCCTCCACCCGGGTGGCGGCATCGGAGCGGAACTGCTGGACCTTGGCCGTGGGAGCACGCCGCTGCGCGACGGGCTCGTCATCGAAATCCATATCCGCGTCGTCGCGGCCGAAGACATCGTCGTCGTCCGGGTCGACGGAGACGCTGCGGTCGTTGACCATGGCGGCGAAGAATTCCGGTTCGACACGGGCGCGGCCGTCATGGCTCATGCGCTGCTCGGCGTACTCGGCCGACTCGACGCGTTCGGCGGCGCGGCGCCAGGCGCTGGCGCGCGGCTCCATCTCCGGTTCGAACTCGTCGCGCTCCTGCCTGCGGCGCACCGCGCGGCGATGCATCCACGCGCGGAAAGAAAGCCACCAATGGGTGATTGCGCCGAGCGCCAGTATGCCCTCGTCGCCCTCGTCCTCGTCATTGTCGAACAGAAGCTCGTCCTCGCGCGGGTCCGCGGCGGCCGGTTCTTCCATCACGGCGAAGCCGTTCTTGCGCCCGAGCAGCGCCGCGCCATGGGCGAACAGCCAGAGCGCGGGCGCAGCCAGCACTATGGCGAGCACGCTGGCCACCAGCCCGGTTGGATAGCCGCCGATGAGGACACCGGGGATCTTTAGCACCATGTCGCCGAAGACGCCGCCGAGGCCGGTGGGCAGCGGCCAGGTCTTGGGCGGAACGATGCAGCCGGCGATGGCGGCGGCGAGCAGCGCGAAACCGAACCAGAACAGCCCGCGCCTGGGCAGCCGGTCGACGCCGCGCGCCGAAAACAGGAGGTATCCCCAGATCACTGCCGGAACCAGCGCGGCGACCGCGGCAAGGCCGAAGAACTGCATGGCGAGGTCGGAGAACACCGCGCCGGCATAGCCCATGGCGTTGGTGACGATGTTGGCGGTGGCATGCGAGAAGCTTGGATCGGCGACGTTCCAGGTCGCGAGGCTGGCGACGGCGAAGGCCGTGAACGCGAACAGGCCGGTGCCGACCAGACGGCCGACCTGGCGCCGCGCGAATGCCTGGATGCCGTGCCCCGTATCGGTCAGCGCGAGCGGTGCTGAAGCCCCTGAACGCATGCTCTTCCCCGTCAGTGATTGCCTGGCCGCAGCGCATGACGCACTCCGGCAGATTCGGATGCCAGACTAGGCGTGGGAAGGTTAAGGGCGCATTAACTATAAGACCGTGGGGGCCGTCCTTTTGGCACCGACATCTACCAGTGACCGCACCATAAGAAAAATGGCGGGCGCCCTGGCCCGCCATCCATTCGTTGGGCTGGGCAGCGTGCTACTTGCTGGCGCCGCCGAGCATCTTCACATTGGCGCAGAACTCGGCGTGCGGCTTGCTCATCGCAGCGTCCTGGCATTCCTTCATCATGGCGTCCTGCTTCTCCTTCGGCATGGCCATGAAAGCTGCCTTGAATTCCTCCATTGGCTTCATGGTCTTCATGCTGGAATCGGTGAAGAACGGCGCCATGTTGTCCGGCTCGTCCAGTGCGCCGGCAAATGCAAAGCCGCTGACCATGGAAAGTGCGAGTGCCCCGAGGCAGATATTCTTGAGGTTCATGAGAAAATTCCTTCCCTGTTTCAAAATCACGAGCGTCAGAACGACGATCGCCTCCTGAGTTCGGCGACAGAGCGGTCGATGTTTCCTCGAAAAGCTTCTTCACGCGAACGTGATTGCGTGGACTCGGACGAAGCGAGAACGAATTTGCAAAAAAAAGAGGCCCGGAGCGATCCGGGCCTCAAGGCGTGACCTCCTTGCGGGAGCATCACGACGGGATGCTTTCAAAGCAATTCCAGCAGAAGGGATTCGCGGTTTTCCCTCCGGAATTGCGCGGCAAACATGGGGCCGGCGGGAGGAGGGTTCCGCCGGCCCGTTGGCAAGGATGCCTTACGGCACCACTTCGCCATGCTGGGAGATGTCGAGGCCTTCGACTTCTTCCTGGGTCGTCGGACGCAGGCCGACCAGCGCCTTGACGACGTAAAGGATGACGAAGGTGGCAACCGCCGTCCAGACAATGGTGACGGCGACACCGTAGATCTGCTTGCCGAGAGAAGCGCCCGACGAGAGGCTGTTGATCGCCGGGTCGGCAAGCACGCCGGTCAGCAGGGCGCCGACCACGCCGCCGACGCCATGCACGCCGAAGGCATCGAGCGAGTCGTCATAGCCGAACATGTGCTTCACCTTGACCGCCGAGAGGTAGCAGACGACGCCGGCGACGATCCCGACGATGAAGGCGCCGGTCGGGTTGACGAAACCGGAAGCCGGCGTCACCGCGACGAGGCCCGCGACGGCGCCCGAGATGATGCCGAGCACGGAAGGCTTCTTGGCGATGATCCATTCGGCGAACATCCAGGCCAGTGCCGCGGCGGCGGTGGCAACCTGGGTGTTGAGCATGGCGGCACCGGCAAGGCCGTCGGCCGCCAGTTCCGAACCGGCGTTGAAGCCGAACCAGCCGACCCACAGCAGCGATGCGCCGATGACCGAATAGACGAGGTTGTGCGGCGCCATGTTGGTGGTGCCATAGCCTTCGCGCTTGCCGAGAACCAGTGCACAGACGAGGCCCGCGACACCGGCATTGATGTGAACGACCGTGCCGCCGGCGAAGTCGAGCACGCCAGCCGTACCGAGGAAGCCGCCACCCCAGACCCAATGCGCGATCGGCACATAGACGATCAGCAGCCACAGTGCCATGAAGATCAGCAGTGCCGAGAACTTGAAGCGTTCGGCGAAGGCGCCGGCAATCAGCGCCGGCGTGATGATGGCGAAGGTCATCTGAAACATCGAGAAGACGAATTCAGGGATGTTGGCCACACCCGGCAGCCACAGGCTGGCGGTGGTGATGCCGTGGTGGAAGAATTTCGAGGTGCCTCCGAGATAGGCATTCATGCCGCCGCCGTCGGAAAAGGCCAGCGAATAGCCGAACATGAACCATAGCACCGTCACCAGGCAGGTGATGGCGAAGCTCTGCATGACGGTGGCGAGCACGTTCTTCTTGCGCACCATGCCGCCGTAGAACAGCGCCAGGCCCGGGATGGTCATCATCAGCACCAGCGCCGTGGAGGTCAGCATCCAGGCGGTGTTGCCGGTATCGAGCACCGGGGTGGGTGCGGCGGCAGGTGCCGCGGCAGCGGCAGCGGGTGCGGCTTCCTGCGCGAAGGCGGCGACGCTGCCCAGCGCTGCGAGAGCGAGCGTGCCCAGAAGGGCCGCCCGTCCCGTCGTCTTCAAGGTGGAAGGAATATTCATTGAACTCTCCATTGGAATACGTGTTCGCCGCTCAGAGCGCGTCGCTGTCTGTTTCGCCGGTGCGGATGCGCACCGCCTGGTCGATGCCGAAAACGAAGATCTTGCCGTCGCCGATCTGGCCGGTCTTGGCCGCGGCGGTGATGGCTTCGACGGCCTTGTCGACCATGTCGGCCGCGACCGCGACCTCGATCTTGATCTTCGGCAGGAAAGAGACCGCGTATTCCGCCCCCCGATAGATTTCCGTATGCCCCTTCTGACGCCCGTAGCCTTTGACTTCGGTGACGGTCAGGCCCTGGATGCCGACGGCGGTAAGCGCTTCGCGTACCTCGTCCAGCTTGAACGGCTTGATGATTGCCATCACGATTTTCATAGGTTCACCCTTTGCTGTTGCGGTGCCCCGCGTTTGCACGACTTCACCGATCCCAAAGAGCCGGAGAGTGCCCCCAAGGATTCAAGCTCCGTGCCAAGTGCCGAAGCAGGGCGTTAACCTATTGGAAACAAAGGGAATGGAGCGCCCGCCGCCAATTGCTGTATGCATGTGCGGCACGCCGCATGCTCAAAATTTAAGCAATTTTGTGAAATTGCCTAATTTGCCGGCTTTGAGCATGATCAGGAAAAATGGAATCGGCTTTCGCAAAGAATCTTGCTCAAACAAGACTCGCGAATGCTCAACGCTTGAGCCGGATCAACCCTTCCTGTGCCATCGAGGCGATCAGCGTGCCGTCACGGGCATAGAGCGTGCCGCGGCTGAAACCGCGCGATCCCGAACTCGAGGGGCTGTCCTGCGCATAAAGCAGCCAGCCGTCGAGCGAATGCGGCCGATGGAACCACATCGAATGGTCGAGGCTGGCGGCCTGGATGTCGGGATCGAACAGGCCGCGCCCATGGGCGAAGGTCGAGGTGTCGAGCAGCGTCATATCGGAGAGGTAGGCGAGCAGCACCGACTGCAGCCCGCGGTCGTCGGGAACCGGCCCGGCAAGGCGGATCCAGACGTTCTGCCGGGGCGGCAGCTTGTCGCGGCTTTCATAGTGCTGGAGGTTGACCGGCCGCAACTCCAGCGGCCGCTCGCGCGCCCAGAAACGGCGAACCGCCTCCGGTACCCGGTCGGCCGTTTCGAGCAGCTGGCGCTGCGTCTTCAGCCCTTCCGGCGGCGGCACGTCGTCAGGTAGCGCGAACTGGTGCTCGAGCCCCTTCTCGTCGACCTGGAACGAGGCTTCCAGCGAAAAGATCGCCTGTCCGTGCTGGATTGCCAGCACCCTCCGCGTGGTGAAGGAACCGCCGTCGCGGATGCGATCGACCTCGTAGATGATCGGCACCTTGATGTCGCCCGGGCGCATGAAATAGCCATGCAGCGAATGCACGAAACGTTCGGGCTCCACCGTTCGCTGCGCCGCCACCAGCGCCTGCGCGATGGTCTGGCCGCCGAACACGCGCTGCCACTCCACCTGGGGGCTGCGACCACGATACAGATTGTGTTCCAGCTTCTCGAGGTCGAGAATGCGCAGAAGCTCGTCGATCGCCGCCGTCATGTTTTGTGACCTCGCCGCAAAATTGCTATGGCGGTTTCCGACAGGAAGAACGAGCCGTCAAGGGCGCAAGCCCCGTAGGCGCGCAAGGAGCCAAGACAATGGAACGCAAGGCGGACGCCAAGGCCAGATCCGGGATCGATGTTCTCGTCGCGGGTGCCGGCTATGTCGGCCTGGCCGCCGCGGTCTCGCTGAAACAGGCTCGCCCGGGCCTCGCCGTGGCGCTGGTCGACGCGGCGCCCGCCGGTTCCTGGCAAAGGGATGGCCGCGCTTCCGCCATCGCCGCGGCGGCCTGCCGCATGCTCGACCAGCTCGGCGTCTGGGCCGAGATCGCGCCGAAGGCGCAGGCGATCACTGAGATGATCATCACCGATTCACGCAGCGCCGATCCGGTGCGCCCGGTCTTCCTGACCTTCGGCGGCGAGGTGGCGCCGGGTGAGCCTTTCGCGCATATGGTCGCCAACAGGGCGTTGAACGGCGCCTTGCGGGCCAAAGCCGAACAGCTCGGCATCGACATCATCGAAGGCGTGGCGGTGCAAGGTTTTGAGACCAATGGAGCCGGCATGTCAGTGCATCTGGCGGACGGCGCCACGTTGGCGGCGCGGTTGCTGGTTGCCGCCGATGGTGTCAATTCGAAACTGCGCGACATGGCCGGCATCAAGACGGTCAAGTGGGAATACGGTCAGTCCGGCATCGTCTGCACCGTGGCCCATGAACGCCCGCACAACGGCCGCGCCGAAGAGCATTTCCTGCCCGCCGGCCCGTTCGCCACGCTGCCGCTGATACCCGACGAGGACGGCACCAACCGCTCTTCGATCGTCTGGGTCGAACGGGCGGAAGATGCGAAAACGCTCGTCGAAGGCGACGATCTCGTCTTCGAACACGAACTTGAACAACGTTTTGGGCTGAAACTTGGAGAAATCCGCGTCGCCGACAAGCCGCGCGCCTGGCCGCTTGGTCTCACCATCGCGCGCGCCTTCGTGGCACCGCGCATCGCGCTTGCCGGCGATGCCGCCCACGGCATCCATCCGATCGCCGGCCAGGGGCTCAATCTCGGCTTCAAGGATGTGGCCGCCCTTGCCGAGGTGATCGTCGAGGCCGACCGGCTCGGCCAGGACATCGGCGCGCTCGACGTGCTGGAACGCTATCAGCAATGGCGCCGTTTCGACACGGTGCAGATGGGCATCACGACCGATGTGCTGAACCGGCTGTTTTCCAACGACATCACCCCGCTGCGCACCGTCCGCGACATCGGCCTCGGTCTCGTCGAGCGTATGCCGCGGCTGAAGGAGTTCTTCATCCGCCAGGCATCGGGACTATCCGCGGGCACGCCGCGCCTGCTGAAGGGCGAGGCGATCTGATCGTCTCGCTGACTTGACGTCGCGGCCTGTGGGCTGCGCCGCGTCGCTTCGCTCCTTGCTCCGCCATGGGATGAGGATGCAGCGGGAGTTTCGCGCCAGTCGCCGAGGCCGGCGATCTCAGTTCACTTCAAAACCAAGCTTCTGGCGCAGCCGCAGCATGCGCTGGTCGGGTATCTTCAGGCTCTGCTCTCCGCCCTGAGCCACCCGGTTCAGCATTTGCAAGAGATCGTCCCGTTCGTTCGGGTCGAGGCGTTCGCGCAGGAAGGGCGCCAGCTTGTCGATGACGATGGTGGTGTCGTCTATCTGCGTCGCGGCCCACTTGGCATAGACAACCGCCTCGTCGGTCTTCTTCGGCCCGGCTGCGATCTGCGAAATCACCTCGCGAATGATGGCCTCGCGCCGCGGCAGAACAGGGCCATCTTCCGAAACGATCGCGGTGATCAGCGTCGCTGCCGCCACTACCGGATCATCGATCGCCGTCAGCGGCGAAAGTGCGGCCTGCTTGCGCAGCTTCTTGCGCCGGATGTTGCCTTGAACGCGCCCGACGACTTCGGCGACCTCGCGCGCGGCGTCGTTCATCGCCTTCATCCGGTACCACCACAATGCCGCCGCTCCGAGCACGCCAAGGACAGCAATCAGGAAAGGCATGTCCAAATCCCCCAAAGTCTTGGGCGACGATAGGAGAACTCGTGGCTTGCTTCAACACGCAAGAATTGAGCCCCGGCAAGGGCAGGACCTTCGCTCAACCGAACGCCCAGGTTTATAAGGGAGCGCAACGCATGACAGGGAATTATGACCCCGGCACGTTGTAGATCGCGCGCACTTCGATCGTACCGATTTCGGCCAGCGGAATCTCGCCGGCGATGTCCAGCGCCTCGTCGAGATCCTTCGCTTCGATCATGACGAAACCGAGCAACTGCTCCTTCGTTTCCGCGAACGGGCCGTCGGTGATCAGCTGCTTGCCCTTGCGCCGCCGTACGGTCTTCGACGTCTTCACCGATTGCAGTGCCTGCGCGATGATCAGCTTGCCTTGTTGATCCAATGACCTGTCATAGGCCAGCGAGTCGGCATCGAGCTTGGCGGCACCCTCGGCGGTCATGGCATGGAGCTCTTTTTCCTCACCATAGACCAGGCAGACATATTTCATTTCGAGCTCCCTTCTTTTGAAAAACCATAGGCTGCGGCGACAGCCATGTCAGCCTTGCCCGCGGCCGTTGACGCATGGTCGAGAAGGCATGCCGCGACCGTGATGATGGCAAGCGCCGCCAGCAGCCTGCCAAGGCCGGACGCCGGCGGGTCCAGCCAGAAGTCCTCCTGTCGCCCAGGCCCGCGGCCTGGCCTCTTCCACAGCGCGAAAAACAGATTGTCCATGTCAACCTCCATCGGGCCACAAATCCCGTGGCCTCCCGCAGGACGGCCGGCCCGGATGGAAGCCGACATTTTTGCGTGGGTATTTTTTTCGGCGGAAAAGGCCGTCATCGTGCCGTGGTCCAAACAGCGCAGTGGTCTTCGGCGACGTCCGCGCTATAGTTGGCCGGACGCTGGCTCACCCAGGACAAGTTCACGACAACCCAGGAGGACTTCATGGACCGCACCGCAAACGCCGTCTGGAAAGGTAATTTGAAAGAGGGCAAGGGCACGCTCGACACGCAGAGCGGGACCCTGAAGGGTACGCCCTATTCGTTCAAGGCGCGCTTCGAGGACGAAAGCGGCAAATCCGGCACCAATCCGGAAGAACTGATCGCGGCCGCCCATGCCGGCTGCTACGCCATGCAGCTGTCGCATTTCCTCGCCGAAAACGGCACGCCGGCGCAAGAACTCGACGCCAAGGCCGTGGTCACGCTGGTTCCCGGCACCGGCATCACCGGCAGCGCCATCACCCTGGTCGGCAAGGTGCCCGGCATCGATGCGGCGAAGTTCAAGGAATTGGCCGAGAAGGCCAAGGCCGAATGCCCGGTCTCTCAGGCGCTCGGCGCGATCAAGGTTTCGCTCGACGCCAGGCTTGGCTGAAGGGCTTGGCCTGAAGTGACAAACGCCGGCTCCAGGGCCGGCGTTTCTGCATCGGAGATTGGCGAAAGCGGTCGCAGCATCCAATGTTCCCCTCGTGGGGAGATGCCCGGCAGAACAGAGGGGGGCGCCGTCCCGCCGACGTCTCGGATTGGTGGCCTCAACCCCCCAGCGTATCAAGCCGGGCGCGAAGGGCCGCGACTTCCTGCTCCAGCGCCTCCAACCTCGCTTCCAGATCGGAGGCAGGCGCGGCCGGCGCACTGCGCTGAGCCGAGAGAGCGGCAACATCCACTGGACCGGCGAGCAGATGCACGTAGCGGTCCTCGCGCTGGCCCGGCCCGCGTGGGATTTCCTGGACCAATGGCGGCCGGCGGCCGATCAGCATGTCGAGTTCGCCGCGCAGGTCTTCGATCGATGAAAACCGCGCCATGCGCTCAGCTCGCGCCAGGAGTTCATGTGCCGTCTGCGGTCCGCGCAGCAAGAGCAGACCGAGCAACGCGGTCTGCGGCGTGGTCAGTGAGAAACGCTGCGCCATCTGATGCTCGTAGCGCTCGACGCGCGAACCGAACATCTGCCGGACCAGTCCTTTCTGCTCCAGCAGCTTCAACGCCCTGTGCACCTCCGTCTGTTCCAGCGTCATGACAGGCTCGCGCGCCGTCTTCTGGTTGGCCGCGGCAAGTGCCGCGTTGAGCGTCAGCGGATAGACGTCCGGCGTCAGCTCCTTCTTCTCGATCAAGCAGCCGAGCACGCGGGCTTCGGCGGGAGAGAGGATGGGAAGGTCTTCGCTCATTGGATTGGCCATCCTTTCGAGTTTGGCGGGACAGCACCCCTCCGTGCTGCCGGATTAAGCCCTTCTCTCCACCATCATTTTCTTGATCTCGGCAACCATGTCGCCGAAGGCGCACAAAAAGAAAAACGATCGCCGTCAGACGCGCCGCTCCACCATCATCTTCTTGATCTCGGCGATCGCCTTCGCGGGATTGAGCCCCTTCGGGCAGGTCTGCGCGCAGTTCATGATGGTGTGGCAGCGATAGAGCCGGAACGGGTCTTCGAGATTGTCGAGCCGTTCCCCCTTGGCCTCGTCGCGGCTGTCGATCAGCCAGCGATAGGCCTGCAGCAGCGTCGCCGGGCCGAGATAGCGGTCGCCGTTCCACCAGTAGCTCGGGCACGAGGTCGAGCAGCAGGCGCACAATATGCACTCGTAAAGCCCGTCGAGCTTTTCGCGGTCCTCGTGGCTCTGCAGCCATTCCTTGGCCGGCGTTGGCGACACCGTCTTCAGCCATGGCTCGATGGAGGCGTGCTGGGCGTAGAAATTGGTAAGATCGGGCACCAGATCCTTGATCACGGGCATATGCGGAAGCGGATAGATCTTGATCGCGCCCGATATGTCGTCGCAGCCCTTGGTGCAGGCGAGCGTGTTCGAGCCGTCGATGTTCATGGCGCAGGAACCGCAAATGCCTTCGCGGCAGGAGCGGCGCAAGGTCAGCGTCGGGTCGATCTTGTTCTTGATCCACAGCAGCGCGTCGAGCACCATCGGCCCGCAATCGTCCATATCGACGAAGTAGGTGTCCATGCGCGGGTTCTCGTCGTCGTCCGGCGACCAGCGATAGATGCGGTATTCCCTGAGATTGGTGGCAGCCTCCGGCTTCGGCCAGGTCTTGCCCTGCTGGACCTTCGAGTTCTTTGGGAGCGTGAGTTCGACCATTACCTCAGGTCCTTTCGGATGACGAGCTTCAGCCCGGACCAGATTTCGTTCACGGCGGCGATCTTGACGTCGACAAGGTCGAGCTTGAGCGCTTCAGCACGGACAACGCCCTCGGTGACGTCGGTGGCCACTTTCGAGGCCTTCTTTGGCCAGGAGACCCAGACCATGCCGTCGCGCTTGATCGCCACCTCGAGTGCGCCGAGGCGATCCTCGATCTCGGCGCGCTGTCTGGTGAAGGCGTGGATGGCGTCGTATTTCAACACCACGCCCGAAATGTCGGACCATTCGGCCAGCCGGTCGACCTCGGCAAAATCGACGGCCTCGGCGAGGTCCGCGAGTTCCGGCGGCAGGGCGATGAAGGCGGCAATCATCCCATCCTTCAGGCCGAGCTTGACCGGAAGGGACGTACCGGAATATCCCGCCGCCGTCGCCATCCTCAGTACACCCTGGCCTTCGGCGCTATCTTGGCCAGACTGATGCCGCCGTCCTTTTCGGCCAAAAGCGGCTCGGTGTGCACCGGCCGATAGGTCAGCGTCACCGCGCCGTCCTCGCTGAGATGGGCGAGCGTATGCTTGCGCCAGTTGGCGTCGTCGCGGGCGGAAAAATCCTCCCGAGCATGCGCGCCTCGGCTCTCCTTGCGCGCCTCGGCGCCGTAGACGGTGGTGATGGCGTTGGCCATCAGGTTTTCCAGTTCCAGAGTCTCGACCAGGTCCGAGTTCCAGATCATCGAGCGGTCGAAGACTTTGACATCCTTGAGCTCGGCCCAGATTTCCGAAATGCGCTTGCAGCCGTTTTCGAGCGATTCCTGCGTGCGGAACACGGCGGCATCTTCCTGCATCGCCTTTTGCATCTTTTCACGAAGGACAGCCGTCGGCGTCGAGCCGTTGGCGTGGCGGAGCCGGTCGAAGCGATCCATGATCTTGTCGACCGAAGCCTGGTTGGGCGACGGGATCGCCGCCTTGCGGTCGATGACCTGGCCGGCGCGGATCGCCGCGGCGCGGCCGAACACCACCAGGTCGATCAGCGAGTTCGAGCCAAGCCGGTTGGCGCCGTGCACGGAAGCGCAACCGGCCTCGCCGACCGCCATCAGGCCGGGCGAGACCCGGTCGGGGTTGTCCGCGGTTGGATTGAGCACCTCGCCCCAATAATTGGTCGGCACGCCGCCCATATTGTAGTGCACCGTCGGCAGCACCGGGATCGGCTCCTTGGTCAGGTCGACGCCGGCGAAGATTTTCGCCGACTCCGAAATGCCTGGAAGCCTTTCGTGCAAGACCGCCGGATCGAGATGATCGAGGTGCAGGAAGATGTGGTCCTTGGCCTTGCCGACGCCGCGGCCCTCGCGAATTTCCAGCGTCATGCAGCGCGAGACGACATCGCGCGAGGCGAGGTCCTTGGCCGACGGTGCGTAGCGCTCCATGAAGCGTTCGCCCTCGGAGTTGACGAGATAGCCGCCCTCGCCGCGCGCGCCCTCGGTAATCAGGCAGCCGGCGCCATAGATTCCGGTCGGGTGAAACTGCACGAACTCCATATCCTGCAACGGGAACCCCGCCCGCGCCGCCATGCCGCCACCGTCGCCGGTGCAGGTGTGCGCCGAGGTCGCCGAAAAATAGGCGCGCCCATAGCCGCCGGTCGCCAGCACCACCATCTTGGCCGAGAAGCGGTGGATGGTGCCGTCGTCCAGATTCCACGCCACGACGCCGGTGCAGGTGCCGTCCGGTTCCATGATCAGATCGAGCGCGAAATACTCGATGAAGAACTGCGCGTTGTTCTTCAGCGACTGGCCGTAGAGCGTGTGCAGGATGGCATGGCCGGTGCGGTCGGCGGCCGCACAGGTGCGCTGCACCGGCGGCCCGTCGCCATAGTTCATCATGTGGCCGCCGAACGGCCGCTGGTAGATCTTGCCCTCTTCGGTGCGCGAGAACGGCACGCCGTAATGTTCGAGTTCGTAAACGGCGGCCGGGGCTTCGCGCACCAGATATTCCATGGCGTCGACATCGCCCAGCCAGTCCGAGCCCTTGACGGTGTCGTACATGTGCCACTGCCAGGAATCCGGGCCCATGTTGGACAGCGACGCGGCGATGCCGCCTTGCGCGGCAACCGTGTGCGAACGGGTGGGGAACACCTTGGTGATGCAGGCGGTGCGCAGGCCCTGTTCGGCCATGCCAAGCGTGGCGCGCAGCCCGGCGCCGCCGGCGCCGACGACGACCACGTCGAACTTGTGATCGACAAAGGTGTAGCCTGCCGCGTTGGCTGATTTCGTGTCCTGGGCCAAGACTTCAGCCTCCGAATGCCAGTTTCAGCAGGGCGAACAGCGAAGCGACGCCGACTGCTATGGTGAAGAATGTGTTGAGGGCGATCAGCGCCAGCTTCATGCCTTCGCCATGCACATAGTCCTCGATGATCACCTGCATGCCGATCCGCATATGATAGAGCGGCGAGATGAGCACCAGGGCCATCACCAGCGCCACGAACGGGTTGGCGAGCGCTGCCCGCACCTGCGCATAGCCGGCGCCGTTGAGCGCGATCAGGAACCCGGTGAAAAACAGGATCAGCGGGATGTTGGCGATCGCCGTCAATCGCTGGCGCCAGAAATGCCCGGTGCCTTCGCGGGCAGAGCCCAGGCCGCGCACCCTGGCCAGCGGGGTGCGCATGTCGGTGTTCTTCGCACTCATCACAAAGCTCCCCGCGCCATGGTGCCGGCGACCCAGATCAGCAGCGTGAGCAGAACCGAGCCGGCAAGCGTCGCCCAGGCGATCTTCGAGGCCGTGTGTTTTTCAAGCCCGGCGCCGGTGTCCCAGATCAGATGGCGGACACCGCCCAGCATGTGATGCATCAGCGCCCAGCTATAGCCGAACAGGATCAGCCGCCCGATCCAGGTGCCGAAGGCCCAGTTCACCCAATCGAAAGCCGGCTGCGAGGATGCCGCCGCCATCAGCCAGACGGCAACCAGCAGCGTGCCGAAGTAAAGCGCGCCCCCGGTGATGCGATGGATGATCGACATGGTCATGGTGATCGGCGGCCGGTACACGCTCAGGTGCGGCGAAAGCGGCCTTTCGCGTCTGGCTTGGGTGGCTGGTGATTTGCTCATGGCTGCCCCAGTTCGGCGTCTGCCGCCTCAGGTGGAAATGCGGCATTGCCGCTTCCGGTTGCGACTTCGGACAGCCGGTTTCTAATGCTCTTTTTGCACCGCGTCAAAGCCAGAAAACCGTTTCGAAAACGTAATTTAGTCTGACTAAAAGGCCGGATGCGGCTTCAATCGATTAGCGGGCGAACAGCCGAAGCCGGCTCGATATCGCTGCAGTGCAGCATGTCTGGCTAGGGGCGCGGCCGTGTCGAGATTTGGCTCACCGGGTGCAGGTCCGCGGCGTCGAGCCCCTCTTCATCACCAGCGCCTCGCGTCCGTCGATCACGATTGCGTCATGCGTGACCGCCTGATAGCGGCTGCTCTGGTTTGCCGGTGACGCCGCGAACTCCTCGGTGGCGCCTTCCTGGCCGACCACGCGCAGCGACATGCCGAGGTTCTGAATGGTGATCATGCCGCCATTGCCGCATCTGTAGGTGGCCGTGCCCGTGGTGAAGCGCGGGGCGGTGAGGTCGGTGGTGATCTTGGTCGCCGGTCGCGCGGACTGTTGCTGGACGGGAGCAGCAGGCGCCACCACGGGTGTCGCTGTGTTGGCGGCCTTGGGCGCGCCATCCTCCGGCACACAGGCGCCGGCCGCGAGAAGCAGCGGAATAGCGAACGACATCCGAAGCGTTCGGTCAAACATCATGTGCTGCCCCCTCATGGCCGGGCACGCTAGCCACGCGGCGTGCCAAGATCAAGTTCACCCCGGACTAGACCGGCCATGTCGATCCATTGGGGACATCGGCGGCCACCGTGAAATTAACCATGTTCATTAAGAAACGGCCGTCGGGCCGCTCCTCCCCTTAACAAAGGTTAAGAAAGGGTTAATTTCCGATTCGGACCAGATCGGGGCGCGATCTCTCTCGCGCCGACAAAGGGAGAGTGACATGCGTTCCAAATCAGTGCGGGCTAAATCAGCGCGGGCCAAATCAGTGGGGACGACCCTCGCGGCTCTCACGCTGGCGGCGCTTGCCGTCACGGTGGCCGCGCCGGCCGAAGCCGGCTTGCGCCATCATGACCGCGTCTACGCCGATTCGTTCGGCAATCTCGTCATCGACAGCGCAGCCGGTTACAAGCGCATCATCGTCGGCGAAGGCAAGCTGGCCAGGCAATTGTCCGACTACACCAGCGCCGGCCAGCCCAAGGTGATCTACCAGAACGAATCCGACGACATATCGGGTGAAGGCGACTGCTATCGCCCGCCGGTGTTCGTCAAGGGCCGCTCCTATATGTACAGCCTGTCCGACGGCGAAATGCCGGAGCTCAGCCCCTGCCGTTGATGCGGGCCTTGCCGATTTTGAACACGGCCAGCCCATCGGCTGGCCCGGTGGAGACACGCACGCAGTCGCGCCCGGCATTCTTTGCCAGGTAGAGCGCTTCATCCGCGCGCCGCATCAGGTCGGAAAAACCCTCGCTCACGTGGAGCTCGGCAATGCCGAAGCTCGACGTGCAGCGGTTGTCGGCCGGCAACCCGCTGATGGGCAGCGCGCCGAACGCGTGGCGGGTGCCTTCCGCGAACAGCCGGGCGGCTGCAAGGTTGGCGCCTGTGAGGATAACGGCGAACTCCTCGCCGCCGATGCGGCCAACCACGTGATGGCCCTCGGCCGCTTCTCGCAGCAAGCCGGCAAAGGCCTCGATCACCCGGTCGCCGGAGGCATGGCCGAAGCTGTCGTTGACGGACTTGAAATGATCGAGATCGGCAATGACCATCGCCACCGGCACGCCCAGGCGCGTGGCGTCGTGCACGGCCAGCTCCGCATGACGCGTGAAGCCGCCACGGTTGAGCAGGCCCGACAGCGTGTCCACCTCCGACTTCGACGTCACTTCGGCAAGCACATCGCGAACGAGAATGCCCAGCGTCAGCAGCGCCAGTGCCAAGCCAAAGACAGTACCCAGCGACTGCGACACAAGCGCGTAACTGCTTTGCAGATAGGCCTGCGGATTGGCGCCCCAGCCGCCGAGCGCATGCGCGATGAACGGCTTTGAGGCAAACTGCAGGCCGCTGGCCGCCAACACCGCCATCAAGATCAGATCGAGCCGACCGCGGCTTTGCCTAGACGCCCAGACGATGCCAAGGCCAACGAACTGCATGGCGGCGTAGGGAAGCTGGTAGGCCATGATGCGGGTGAGCGACTGGCGCGGCAGATCCTGCACGAAATAGACCGCGATGGTGGTTGCGGCCAGGAAGAACAGCATCGGCGTCCATAGCGGCGCCACGCCATATTTGCGGGCAAGTCCGCCGTTGAAGGCAATGGTGGCGCCGAGGAAAACGGCAAAGGCCGTAACCACAGGAAGCCGCGAATCGTTGAAGGCCGGAATGCTGAATTCGATCGCCGAATAGACCACGCCCAGGACATAGGCTGACGCCATCCAGCGCGCCGGCGCGCGGCCGGCATCATGGAACGAGACAGCCATGAAGGATGCCGCCAGCAGGCCGGCAACCGCCAGATTGATCAACAGGATGAAGTTGGCGCCGCTCATCTATCCTCAAACCCCCTCCGACAGCTAAACATCGACGGGCGAAAAAGACGTTAACGCGAAGCGCGGACGCGGCGGTCAGCTGGCCCTGAGCGGCTCAGGCACGAACACCGTCTCCGGTCGCTCGTAGGAGAGGCGCACGCTGTCGCGACCGTTTTTCTTGGCCTTGTAAAGCGCCTCGTCGGCCCGTCGCATCAACGGTTCCAGCGTCTCCTCGCCGCTGCGGGCCGCCACGCCGAAGCTGGCGGTGACCTTGGTGCCGGCGGGAAGGCCGTCGACGCCGCCGGCCGAATAGAGTGTGCGCACCGCCTCGGCGAACAGCCGCGCCGCGGCGAGATCGGTGAGCGGCAAAAGCACGGCGAATTCCTCGCCGCCGATACGCCCCGCGGCACCTCGTGCTCCCGTGGCCGAGCGCAGCTTCCCGGCGAAATCCGCGATCACGCGGTCGCCGGCGGCATGCCCGTGCATATCGTTGAGCGCCTTGAAATGGTCGAGGTCCGCCAGCACCAGCGCCACCGGGAATTTGGCCACGGCGCAACGCTGCAGCAGCATAGCGGCGCGCTCCTCGAAACCCCGGCGGTTGAGCAGCCCGGAAAGCGGGTCGGTGTGCGTTTCCGTCTTCAGCGCCTTCATCACGTCGAGCGCGGCGGCGGTGAAGAGGCAAAGCGCGATCAGCAGCGACAGCAACGCGTGCGACAGCAGCGCCGTCGTCCAGTAGGACGAGCCGTAGAAGCCGTCATAGCCGGCGAAGGGTCCGTGCGCGATGACGACCGCCAGGGTGCGCACGAAGAAATTGACGCTGGACAGCAGCGACAGCACGAACAGGATCTTTTCCGTCGGACCATTGTTGCGCACCGGGCGCAGTTCGGCGGCGACGAGCAGGCTGACGCCGCCGAAACCGAAATTCATCGCCAGGATGCGCCAGGTGAGATCCGGGGTGACGAACAGGAACCACGCGAATGCCGCAAGGCCGCCGCCCGCCAGCACGGCGATCCCCACGGCGGGCACCTTCCTGCCGTAACGGGCGATGATGGCGCCGGACAGGCAGCAGGCGGCGATGGTGAAGCAGATGTTCGACACCAGCTTGGTCAGCGTCACGCCGATGGGCAAGGTGAAATACTGGAACAGGAAGCCGGGCGCCGAGACGCAGTAGCTGAGCGCCAGCACCGCCAGATAGGGGCGATGGCGCTGATGGAACCACAGCATGAGGAAGGCCGCGCCGAGCGCCAGCGCGATCGTCGGATTGAGCAACGCTATGAACAGGCCGGTGTCCAAAGGACCGTGACTTCCCCTCTGCTGACGTCACGGAAGACCTTAGAGGGCAAGCCCAAACAAGCCGTTAAGCCTGGGCTGTCGGCGCCGTATGTTTGCGGGAACCCGGTGCTGTCGGAAGCGTTCCTGAATTCACAATCCAGGAGCAGGCCATGGCCGACACGATCACATTGACCGACCACGATGCAATCCGTTCATGGGCTGCCGGGCGTGCCGGCTTTCCCGCGATCGTCGACATATCGCCAGAGGCTGGGACGCAGCCCATGCTTAGACTGGTCTTCGGCCAGCACGCCTATCAGGACCAGGACCAGCCGGAACGGCCCGTCAACGCCGGCGGCTATGAGCTTGTCGAATGGGACGAGTGGTTCAAGCTCTTCGACGAAGAGCAGCTGGCGCTCGTAGTCGCGGCGGAAGAACCTGGGCGCCGCGAGGAATTCCATGAACTCATCCGGCGCGACAGGAAGGCTTGACCCGAGCCCTGCAAAGGCTCGGGTCCATTCCAGCCTGGCTTATTTCCAGTCGCGAATGTCGACGAAGTGGCCGGCAATCGCCGCCGCCGCCGCCATGGCCGGCGACACCAGATGGGTGCGGCCCTTGAAGCCCTGGCGGCCCTCGAAATTGCGGTTCGAGGTCGAGGCGCAGCGCTCATGCGGCTTCAGCCGGTCGTCGTTCATGGCCAGGCACATCGAACAGCCCGGCTCGCGCCAGTCGAACCCGGCGGCGCGGAAGATCTTGTCCAGCCCCTCGGCTTCGGCCTGCTCCTTGACCAGGCCAGAGCCCGGCACGATCATGGCATCGACATGCGGGCTGACTGTCTTGCCCTCGACCACCTTGGCGACGGCGCGCAGATCCTCGATGCGGCCGTTGGTGCAGGAGCCGATGAAGACGCGGTCGAGCGTGATGTCGGTGATCTTCGTCCCCGGCGTCAGGCCCATATAGTCGAGCGCGCGCAGCTTGGAGGTGCGCTTGTTCTCGTCGATGATGTCTTCCGGGTTCGGCACGATGCCTTGCACGGAGACGACATCCTCGGGCGAGGAGCCCCAGGAGACGATCGGCGGCAGCTTGGCCGCGTCGAGCACGATCATCTTGTCGAAATGCGCGCCTTCGTCGGTCTGCAGCGTCTTCCAGTATTCGAGCGCCGCGTCCCAGGCAGCGCCCTTCGGCGCGCGCGGCTTGTCCTTGACATAGGCGAAGGTGGTCTCGTCGGCCGCGATCAGGCCGGCGCGCGCGCCGCCCTCGATCGACATGTTGCAGATCGTCATGCGGCCTTCCATCGACAGCGCACGGATCGCCTCGCCGGCATATTCGATGACATAGCCGGTGCCGCCGGCGGTGCCGATCTCGCCGATGATGGCAAGGATGATGTCCTTGGCGGTGACCCCTTCCGGCAGCACGCCATCGACGCGCACCAGCATGTTCTTGGCCTTGCGCTGGATCAGCGTTTGCGTCGCCAGCACATGCTCGACCTCGGAGGTGCCGATGCCGTGCGCCAGCGCGCCGAACGCACCATGGGTGGAGGTGTGGCTGTCGCCGCAGACGATGGTCATGCCGGGCAAGGTAAAGCCCTGCTCGGGGCCGATGATGTGGACGATGCCCTGGCGGATATCGTTCTCCGAATAATATTCGACGCCGAAATCCCTGGCGTTCCTGGCCAGCGCTTCGACCTGGATGCGGCTTTCCTCGTTCTTGATGCCGAACTTGCGCTCGGGCGAGGTCGAGACGTTGTGGTCGACCACGGCCAGCGTCTTTTCCGGATGACGGACTTTCCGGCCGCTCATGCGCAGGCCTTCGAAGGCCTGTGGGCTGGTCACCTCATGGACGAGGTGGCGGTCGATGTAGAGCAGGCAGGTGCCGTCGTCCTGGCGGTCGACGACATGGTCGTCGAAAATCTTGTCGTAGAGGGTGCGCGGTGCGCTCATGTGCGTAAATCCGTCGATATGAGAATGGGAAAGAGCTGATGCCGCAAGCCCGCGGCCGGCCGGCAGGGATCAGCGAAGTCGGCTGGTCAGGGCGCCGGACACGCGCGCGGAAAAGCGCGACGGCAGGCGTTTTCTGTCCTGCAGCACGAACCCCTTGTAGGCCGGATCGCTGAAAAGCTTTTCCATGGCGGGCTAGATAGCAATGTTTTGGCTTTTCGGCAATTGCGGCGTGGCGGTGTGCTGTTCGTGACGGCTACTCATCTACTTCGTAGTAATTTCTTTCCTCGCGCGGGCATGTCTCTTTTAACATGGCAGCGGCACGCCGATATGAATTTGACTCCGTGCCATAGACCTCCACCTCATGCCCACAACGGCTGCAGGTCACGCATATGCCCTCGATAGGCGCGTAGTCTCCGTCCAAATCTACGTGCGATGAAGTAGTTTTAACCTTCACGCTCAATCCTCCGAAAGGACTGACCAATATAAAATATTTTTAGGCGATTCGGAAGTAATCAGAGAATCTCAAACACAAAAGTCTTCACCAGTGCGTCGGGCTCGGCGATGGCGTAACAGCGAAACCACGGGCTTGCCTCAACCGCCCGCCATTTCGCTGCCTGTTCCAATTCGTCGAACACGGCCTGAAACCCGCCGCTCTCAAACACCTGGTCGCGCACCGTGAAGATGGCGTGGCCGCCCTTTTTCGTGATGCGCACCAGTTCGTGCAGGCCGGTGGCCGGCGCGTGGCTGATGGTGAACACACCGGTGGAGAAGAAGGCGCGGAAATACCCGTCCGGCCATGGCAGCGGCCCGCCCAGCATTGCCTGCTTCAGCTCGCTGTAGGCACTGCGGCTGCCGGCGATCTTGAGCATGTCGTCCGACAGGTCGAGTCCGGCAATGTCGCTATAGCCGAGCGCCTTCAGCGACGGTCCCGACAGGCCCGTGCCGCAGCCGGCGTCGAGCAGCGGCCCTTCTCCCGCAGGCACGTGGCGGGTAACCCAGGCGGTGATCAGGAACGGCAGGAGATACCCGAGCGAGGCGGTTTCGCCATCATAGGTCGCGGCCCATGCGGCATAGGCCCGCGCCAGCGTTTCGGGCGTATCGGCCGTGTAGACCGAATCCAGCGCCGCATTGGCCTTGTCGATGTTCACTGGCAGCTCCTCCTCCGGCAAGCACCGAGCGTAACGCTGTCCCGGCCCAAAAACTATTCCGCGTGCTGGCGGCGCAAACGCCGCTCCAGCGCCCTGAGCGCCAGCGACAGGCCGACGGTGAGGATGAGATAGATATAGGCTGTTATCGAATAGGTCTCGAAGAAGCGGAACGAGCCGGCGGCATACACTTTGCCCATCTGCGTGATGTCGGCGACGCCGAGCACCGAGACCAGCGAGGAATCCTTGACCAGAGCGACGAAATCATTGCCGAGCGGCGGCAGGATGGTGCGGATCGCCTGCGGGAACACGACCAGCCGGAAGCGCTGCGCACGGCTCAGCCCCAAGGCCTTCGCTGCCTCGATCTGACCTTTCTCGACCGACTGGATGCCGGCGCGAAAAACCTCGGAGATGAAGGCCGAATAGCCGATGGTCAGCGCCATGAT
This sequence comes from Mesorhizobium sp. B2-4-13, assembly GCF_006658535.1. Classification (NCBI taxonomy): domain Bacteria; kingdom Pseudomonadati; phylum Pseudomonadota; class Alphaproteobacteria; order Hyphomicrobiales; family Phyllobacteriaceae; genus Mesorhizobium; species Mesorhizobium sp. B2-4-13. The sequence goes on from NZ_VFVB01000005.1 coordinate 300,302, forward strand.
GGCACGCCACAGCAACGACACGTCACGCACCAGCAATTCACCGAGGACGCCGGCATTCTGCAATGGCGCGGTCAGCGCGTTCCAGGCCGCGACGAAGGCCGGCGCGCCGGCAAAGGCTATCCAGAACAGCAGCACCAGGATCGGCACGCCGCGAATGATCTCGACATAGAAGCGCGCGATCTGCCGCAGCCAGGCCGAACCCGACAGTCCCATCAAAGCGATGCCGAGGCCGATCACCGACGCCAGGACAAAGGCGATCACGGTGACGAAGACGGTGATGCCGATGCCCTTGGCGACAGTGGCGAAGACCTGCGCATAGAGATCGCTGGCGGCGATGGCGAGCGCGGCAGCCAGCGCAAGGACACCGGCAACGGCGAGCCACCAGGGAAAGTCGGGTTTGGAAATAGTGGGGGCTGTCATTAGCAGAGGTCGGCGACGCAAGAACTGCGAGAGGGACGCCCCAACGCAAATCCCTGCCCATCAGACCGGGCCCTCAACAAGATTGGCTCACTGCCCCATCTTGTAATCAAGGAACCACTTCTTGTTCAGCGCATCGAAGGTGCCATCCGCCTTCAGCGCTGCGATCGCCGCGTTGACCGGCTTCACGAGGTCGGAGCCCTTGGGGAAGATGAAGCCGAAATCCTCGGTGCCGAGCGGGCCACCGATCAGCTTCAGCTTGCCATCCGAAGCATCGACATAACCCTTGCCGGCGGTGCCGTCGGTCAGCACGACATCGACGTCGCCGGACTTCAGTGCCTGGACGGTGGCGCCAAACGTCTCGAACAGTTTGATGCGCGGGTTCTGCTCATTGCCGTCGAGCACACTGTAGACGGCGGTGTAGAAAGGCGTGGTGCCGGCCTGTGCGCCGATCAGTCCGTCCTTGAAGGCGCCGAAGGTCTTGGCGTCGGTGAAGCGGCTTTCATCGCCGCGCACCAGCATGAACTGTTCCGAGCGCATATAGGGGTCGGAGAAATCCACCTTCTGCTTGCGGTCGTCCTTGATGGTGATGCCGGTCATGCCGATGTTGTACTGGTTGTCGGAGACCGCCTGGATCATCGCATCCCAGGATGTGTTCTGGTATTCGACCTTGAAATTGAGCCGCTTGGCGATCTCGTTCATCGCGTCATATTCCCAGCCGATCTGTTTTCCCGTCTTGGCATCGATGAACTGCAGCGGCGGATAGGCGTTTTCAGTCACCACCACCACTTGTCTGCCGCCGAGATCGGGCAGCGCCTGCGCGAAGGCGGCAACGGGCGCCAGGACCAGCGCCAACAGGCCGGCCAACAGCAATTTCGATTTGGTCATGACACACTCCCCGAAATGATTGGCCGCGCGATGCTTGCGCGGCAGAGAAATCCGGCGCCGACTTTAGCTTTCCGCAAGCGCCTTGCAAGACGGGTCCACCGCGACCTTGCGCGTTGACGTGGATTCCAGTGCTTCCGGGAGGCGGTTTTTGAGGACGATCCTTGCCGCGATCAATCTTGCTCGGTCGCGGCTTCGCGCAATCCCGCGACAAGGCGGGTGAGCGTGCCGTGAAGGGTTTTGAGCTCGTCCCGCTCCAGCGGCATGCCGCAATCGAGCGCCGCCTGCACATCCTTCATGTTCGCGCGCAGCGCCTGGCCCTTGGCCGTCGGCTCGACCAGGACCCGGCGCTCGTCGTCGGCATCGCGTCGGCGGGTGACGAGGCCGCCCGCTTCCATTCGCTTGAGCAGCGGGGTCAGCGTCGCTGAATCCAGGCCGAGCGCTTCGCCAAGGTCGCCCACCGTGCTCGGCGCGCGTTCCCACAGCGCCAGCATCACCAGATATTGCGGATAGGTCAGGCCGAGCGGATCGAGCAACGGCCGGTAAAGCTTGGTCATCAATCCGCTCGCCGAATAGAGCGCGAAACAGAGCTGTTGGTCGAGCCGTGGCACCGGGTACGCCCCGGCGGCCTCCGCCGGGGCTTCTCTGGCTTTCGTTTCGACTTTTGTCGTCATGCCACCTTTACCGAAAGCGCCACCTCGACATTGCCCCTGATGGCATTCGAATAGGGGCAAATCTGATGCGCCGCCGATACAAGCGCTTCCGCCGCCGCCTGATCAAGGCCTTTCGTCTCCGCTGCCAACGCGACGCCGAGCTTGAAGCCTTCGCCATTGGGAAGCAGGCTGACGGTGGCCGCTACCGCTGCATCCTCGAGCGGCAGCTTCTGCTTGCGCGCCACGAAGCGGATCGCGCTTTCGAAGCAGGCGGCATAGCCGATGGCGAAAAGCTGTTCGGGATTGGTCGCGCCACCCGGTCCGCCGAGCTCCTTGGGCATCGCCAGATCGACCTTGAGCAGGCCGTCGCTGGTTTCGCCATGGCCGGCGCGACCGCCCGTCACGTGGGCCTGTGTGGTGTAGAGTGCCATCTTCCATTCTCCAATTAGATTGTGCACGATTAGTTAGTGCACGAAACGATTGGACGTCAATTGCCGATCCCGATCTCCGAGGCTGAACCCGTTCACAGTTCGGTGAAACGAAAAAAGGCGGCCGAAGCCGCCTTTTTCAAATTCCTTCGTCGAACTCTTATTCGGCCGGGGTCGCTTCGGCGGCAGCCTTGGCTGCTGCTTCAGCCTCGGCGGCTGCCTTCTTCTCGGCGGCTTCCTTGGCGGCCGTCTCGGCGGCCAGCGCCTGGGCGGCTGCGACCTTCTCGGCCTCGATGCGCGCCTTCTCGGCGTTCAGCGCGTCGCGCTCCTCATCATTGAGCTTGCGGGCGCGCACGCCGGTGTTTTCCGAGATACGGGCCGACTTGCCGCGACGATCGCGCAGGTAATAGAGCTTGGCGCGACGCACCTTGCCGCGGCGCACGATCTCGACGCCTTCGACCATCGGCGAGTAGACGGGGAACACGCGCTCGACGCCTTCGCCGTAGGAGATCTTGCGGACGGTGAAATTTTCCTGGAAGCCGGAACCGGCGCGGGCGATGACGACGCCCTCATAAGCCTGGACGCGGGTGCGGGTGCCTTCGGTCACGCGGACCTGGACGCGCACGGTGTCGCCGGGCTGGAATTCGGGAAGCTTGCGCTTGGCTTCGATCTTGGCGGCCTGTTCGGCCTCGAGCTGACGGATGAGATCCATCTAAAAATCCACTTCTTGTTCTTCCGACAGTCAGAGCGCCCTACGCTCGCCTTGCAGTTCCATTGACCGCTCGGCTATGTCCTTTGTCTCCAAGACATTTGTCTCCCAGACATCGGGCAGGGGCGACTACACCGTCATTGTTGACGGGTCCGGCAGATTTGTTCTTGCCGGTACGGGCGGGCACATACAGCTATTTCGGCGCTTTGTCACGCCTTGCCCGTGCATTTTTTGCCGGCATGGCTCCCAGCATGGCACCATCTTAATCCTGCCGTGCCGGGTTGCGTCTGTCCACCAAGCTTCCTAAGCCAGAATAGCACACTTCTTCACGGCGGCCATCCATGTCTGTTTTCGACGTCATCCTGCTCTTCCTGGCGGGCTTTCTGTCAGGCGCCGCCAACGCGGTTGCCGGCGGCGGCACCTTCATCACCTTCGGCGCCATGACACTGGTCGGCGTCCCCCCGATCGTGGCCAACGCCACCTCGTCGGTGACGCAGTTCCCCGGCTACATCACCTCGACCCTCGCTTACTGGGCCGACATCAGGCACTTCTGGCGCGGCGCGCTGCTGCTCTGCCTGATCTCGGCCGTCGGCGCGCTAGCCGGCGCCCTGATCCTGCTGGCGCTCGACAATCCGTCCTTTCGCGTCCTGGTGCCGTGGCTGCTTTTGGGCGCGACGGCACTGTTTGCCGCCGGGCCCTGGCTGAAGCCGGCGCCGAAACCCGGACACGAAGCGGCCGTCGGCTCGCTCGCCGGCTCGCTGGCACAATTCGTCACCGCCATCTATGGCGGCTTCTTCGGCGCCGGCATGGGCGTGATGATGCTGGCCACCCTCGGCCTGACCCAGGCCGGCGACTACCACCGCCTGAACGCGCTGAAGAACATGCTGGCCGTAGTCATCGCGGCTGTCGCCATCGTCGTCTTCGTCTCGGGCGGCGTCGTCGCCTGGCCTGAGGCGATCGTCATGATCCCGGGCGGCGCGCTCGGCGGCTATGCCGGCGTCTGGATCGCCAAGCGCGTACCGCAGAACGTGGTGCGCGGCTTCGTCATCGCCGTCGGCCTGTTTCTGGCTTTTTACTACTTCAGCAAAGGCTGATCGCCGAACAGATCGGGTCGCCGCTCTTTCGTCAGCGTCTCCGACTGCGCGCGGCGCCAGGCGGCGATCTTCTTGTGATTGCCGGAGATCAGCACTTCGGGAATCTCCCGGCCCTCGAATTCCTGCGGTCGCGTATAGTGCGGATGTTCGAGCAGGCCGTTTTCGAAACTCTCTTCTTCCCCGGAGACCGCATTGCCCATCACCCCGGGCAACAGCCGCACCACGGCGTCGAGCAGCACTAGGGCCGCCGGCTCGCCGCCGGACAGGATGAAATCGCCGATCGAGACTTCCTCCAGTCCCCGTGCATCGATCACCCGCTGGTCGACGCCTTCGAAGCGGCCGCACAGGATGACGGCACCCGGCCCGGCGGCGAGTTCGCGCACGCGAGCCTGCGTCAGTGGTTTGCCGCGCGGGCTCATCAGCAGGCGCGGACGCAAATCGCCCTCCGGCGAGGCATGGTCGATCGCCTTCGCCAGGACATCGGCGCGCATCACCATGCCGGCGCCGCCGCCGGCCGGCGTGTCGTCGACGGTGCGGTGCTTGTCGGTGGCGAAGTCGCGGATCTGGATCGCATCCAGAGACCATGTCCCCGCCTCCAGTGCCCGCCCGGCCAGCGACAAGCCAAGCGCGCCCGGGAACATCTCGGGATAGAGCGTCAGCACCGACGCGGCAAAACTCACCGGTTGCCCCCGGCGTCGCGCGGTCCGCGTGGCCGGCCCTTCGGGTCGAAATCCTCCTCGCGCGGCGCCTCGCCGTCCTCGTCCTCGACCAGTCCAGCCGCCACGGGATCGACGCGGACAAAGCCCTCGGCGATCGACACGGCAGGCACGGCGGCCTGCGTGAACGGGATCAGCACACCCTTGCGCCCGGCGAGCGTCACATCGAGGATGTCGCCGCCGCCGAAATTGTGCACCGCGACCACCTTGCCGATGGCGGCACCGGTATCATCCCGGATCTCCAGCCCGATCAGGTCGGCATGGTAGAATTCGTCCTCCTCGCCATCGTCGGGCAGCATCGAACGGTCGACGAACAGCTCCGTGCCGGCGAGCGTCTCGGCCGCATTGCGGTCGCTGACGCCCTTGAAGCGCACCACGACAACGGTGTTGGCAGGCCGTATGTCGGTTATCTGAAAGGCTCGTCCATCCCTGGCGTAGAGCGGCCCATAATCCGCCAGCGCCATTGGCTCGCCGGTGAAGGTTTTCACCCTGAGTTCGCCCTTGATGCCGTGCGCGGCGCCGATTACGGCCATCTGGACTGGGTTCTGCGGCTTGCTCATGGGCGAAAATCCTTTGTCCCTGCTCTAGCGCTGCCTCGCTGTCATTTCAACAACGGGCTCTTCACCGCTTCCTAACCCGGCTGCCGGAAAATGACGGCGAACCGGAACAGACCCGATGCAGGAATTCCTCATACCGGCAAAAGCCGATCTCCAGGCCGCGCGCGAAAGCTGGCTGAAGATGCTCGCGCGTGAACGTCGCCTGTCACCCGAGACAGTGGAAGCCTATGAGCGCGATTCGCGCCAGCTCCTGCACTTCCTCACCGGCCATCTCGGCGGACCGCCTGGCATTTCCGATATCGCCGACCTGCGCCCAGCCGATTTGCGCGGCTTCCTCGCCGCCCGCCGCAATGCCGGCGCCGGCGCCCGCACGCTTAGCCGTGGCTTGGCCGGCATCCGCTCGCTGCTGCGGTTCCTCGAGCGGCGCGGTCTCGCCAATGCGGCAGGTGCGGCGGCCTTGCGCGCGCCGCGACAACCCAAATCCCTGCCCAAACCTTTGACGGCGAGCGATGCCAAACATGTCGTATCGGTGGAAGGCCAACTGGCGGAAGAACCCTGGATCGCCGCCCGCAACGCCGCCGTGCTGACGCTGCTCTACGGCTCGGGCCTGCGCATTTCGGAAGCGCTTGGCCTCAATGCCGCTGATCTGGCGTCGGAAGCCGACACCGTGCTGCGCGTCACCGGCAAGGGCGGCAAGACACGGCTGGTACCGGTGTTGCCGGTGGCGCTCAGGGCGATCGCCGAATACCGCCGGCTCTGCCCCTATCACCTCGATCCGAAGGGTCTGCTGTTTCGCGGCGCGCGCGGTGGCCCGCTCAACCCGGCGATTATCCAGCGTGACATGGCGAAGCTGCGTTCGGCGCTCAACCTGCCGGACACGGCGACTCCACATGCCTTGCGCCATTCCTTCGCCACCCATCTGCTCGGCCGAGGCGGCGATCTGCGCACCATCCAGGAACTCCTGGGCCACGCCAGCCTGTCGACGACGCAGATCTACACCGGCGTCGACACCGCAAGGCTGCTCGAAATCTACGAATCGGCCCATCCCAGGGCATGAACGTCGGTAAAGCCATGCAGTATCGGTGGCCCATTATAAACATTCGCGATTGGCCGAAGCCTTCCCAACTTCGTCATCCTAGGGCGAAGCAGGAGCGAAGCTCCGTCGCGGAGACCCTGGGATCCATGCCGTGACATCAGCCGTGGAATTCAGCGGAGCTGAATTCTGCACCGTGGGCGGTGCTCTGAAGTCGCGGCATGGATCCCAGGGTCTCCGCGACGGAGCTTCGCTCCTTGCTCCGCCCGTGGATGACGAAGAATGGGCGGTTAGGACAATTTCATAACCCCGATTAACGGTTTTGCCGCTTTTCAGTCCTAGGAATGGGACCATGAAACGTGTCATTGCCATCGCCGACCGTGCGGCTTCCGTCTCGCTGAAACTGCTTGTCGCGCTCAACGTGCTGTTTTTCCTATCCTTCCTTGCTGTCCTGCTGTTCGCCGCCGGCAGGGCGCACGCGGAAATCCCGACTTGTACCGGCGCCGACATGCTGTCGGCCTTGCAGAAGAACAATCCCGCCACCTACGGCAAAATCGAGGCCGAGGCGGCTACCACGCTGAACGGCAAGGGACTGCTGTGGAAGCTGGAAAAATCAGGCGAACAGCCATCCTACCTGTTCGGCACCATGCACATGACCGATCCGCGCGTCACCACGCTGCCGGCCTATGCGCAGAAGGCCTTCGATGCTGCCGGCACCCTCATCATCGAGACCACCGACGTGCTCGACAAGCAGAAGATGATGGCGGCGATGCTGAAGGAGCCGGACCTGATGATGTTCACCGACTCCACGACGCTTTCGTCACTGCTGTCGCCGGACGAAGCGGCGGCCATGAACGCCGCGCTCGATGCGCGCGGCATCCCGCCGGCGACGGTCGCAAAAATGAAGCCGTGGATGCTGTCGGCCATGATGGCGCTTCCGGCTTGCGAACTCGCCCGCCAGTCCGGCGGCGCGCCGGTGCTCGACGTCAAGCTGGCCGAGAGCGCCAAGGCGGCCGGCAAGCCGGTGGAAGGATTGGAAACGGCCGAGAGCCAGCTGCGCGCCATGGCCTCGCTGCCGCTCGCCTTTCACATGAAGGGTCTGGTCGACACGCTGAAGCTGGGCGACAAGGTCAACGACATTAACGAAACCATGATCGTGCTCTACCAGCGTGGCGACACCGGGATGTTCTGGCCGCTGTTCCGCGCCGCCATGCCCGAGGAGCAGGACGACCCCGCGGGCTACGCCGCCTTCGAGGAAACCATGATCACCAGCCGCAACAAGGTGATGGTCGATCATGCAGGACCGATCCTGGCCAAGGGCAACGCCTTCATGGCGGTCGGCGCGCTGCATCTGCCCGGTCCAGAGGGACTGGTCGAGGATTTCCGCAAAGCCGGCTATACTGTCACCGCCGTCAATTGAGTCGGACGGCAGCGGAGGCACGCAAACGCCGCGTTTCCGGCGTTTTCCTCCGCTAGCGTGAAACCCATTCAACGGTTGCGCGTTGATGGATGTTGATTGACCTTTTTCATTTTCCCGGAGGACACATTTATGGCGAACACACCAAACCCAAACGACCCGTACAATTCGACCACCAATGCCCCTCGGCCGAGCGGCGGTGGCGGCAGCCCCTGGCTGATTGCACTGGTCGTCGTTATCCTGGCGATTGTCGCGTATTATGTTTTCGGAAGAAGTGGTGGCGAGCACCCGGCACCCGCCGAGCCGCCAGCGGCCAGCACACCGGCTCCGGCGCCCGCACCGGCTGAACCGATGAAGCCCGCCGAACCGGCCAAGCCAGCCGAACCAGCTCCTGCACCCGCCCCGGCTCCTGCACCAGCGCCGGCTCCCGCACCAGCGCCGGCCCCGGCACCAGCGCCGGCCCAGTAAGGGGCTCGATATCAAAGACGAACGGCCTGCTGAAAGGCGGGCCGTTTTGTTTTGGGTGATGACCGTTGGGGGGCCTTGGCGCCAAGCCACTCCGCCCGTTCGTCATCCTCGGGCTTTGACCCGAGGATCCATGCCGCGACCTCGGCCGGTCTACGCCGCGTCGCTTCGCTCCTTGCTCCGCCATAGGACGACGAAGCGTTGGGCACCCTTAGATGTGGATCGGCTTGAAGAAGGTGGCCAGCGCCGCTTCCTTCACCGCTTCCGACATCGTCGGATGGGCGTGGCAGGTGCGGGCCAGATCTTCCGACGAGCCGCCGAACTCCATCAGCACCGCCGCCTCATGGATCATCTCGCCGGCGCCGAAGCCGACGATATGGACGCCGAGCACGCGGTCGCTCTGCTTGTCGGCCAGGATCTTCACGAAACCGTCGGTATGCAGCATGGCGCGCGCGCGGCCGTTGGCGGTGAAGGGGAATTTGCCAACCTTGTAGTCGATGCCGGCCTTCTTCAGCTCTTCCTCGGTCCTACCGACCGACGCGATCTCCGGACTGGTGTAGACGACGCTCGGAATGACGTCATAGTTCACATGGCCGGCCTGGCCGGCGATGGTCTCGGCCACCGCCACGCCCTCGTCCTCGGCCTTGTGGGCCAGCATCGGCCCGGCGATGACGTCGCCGATGGCGTAGATCCCGGGAACATTGGTCCTGAGATGCCCGTCGGTCTTGACCCGGCCGCGCTCGTCGACCTCGACGCCGGCTTCCTTCAGCCCGAGGCTGTCCGAAAAGGCGCGGCGTCCCGTCGAGATCAGCACGGCATCGGCCTCAATGGTTTCGGCAGCACCCCCCTTGACCGGCTCGAAGGTAACGGTCGCGCCCTTCTTGGCCGTGGCGACGCCGGTCACCTTGGCGCCGAGCTTGAATTCGAAGCCCTGCTTGGAGAGCAGCCGCTGGAACTGTTTCGACACCTCGCCGTCCATGCCGCCCAAAATGGTGTCGAGGAACTCGACCACAGTGACCTTGGCGCCAAGCCGTGCCCAGACCGAGCCGAGTTCGAGGCCGATGACACCGCCGCCCACCACCACCAAATGGCCAGGCACCTTCTCCAGCGACAGCGCGCCGGTCGAGGACACGATGATCTTTTCGTCGAAGTCGACCTTGACGCCGGGAATGCCGGCGACGTCGGACCCGGTGGCGATGACGATGTTCTTGGTCTCGATCTCGTCGACCTTGCCATCCTCGCCGGTCACCGAGACCTTGCCTGCGGCAACCACCTTGCCGGTGCCGCGGAAGGCATCGATCTTGTTCTTCTTGAACAGGAAGGCGACGCCATTGACGTTGGACGACACCGTCGCGTCCTTGTGCGCCATCATTTTCTTCAGGTTCAGCCTGGGTGCCGGAATTTCGACGCCGAGCGTGTCGAAGGAATGGCCGGCCTCGGCGAACATTTCCGAGGCATAAAGCAGCGCCTTGGACGGGATGCAGCCGATGTTGAGGCAGGTGCCGCCGAAGGTCGCGTTCTTCTCGACCACCGCGACCTTCAGCCCAAGCTGTGCCGCCTTGATGGCGCAGACATAGCCGCCGGGTCCCGAGCCGATGATAACCACGTCATAAGCCATGTTTGTTTCCCTTTTGCTTGGGGTTCAGCGGCCGCCGCTGACATTCAGGATCGCGCCCGTCGTATAGGACGCGGCATCGGATAAAAGATAGAGGACCGCACCGGCGACTTCATCCGCCGTGCCCGCCCTTTTCATCGGCAGCAGATCGCGGAACCGTTCTATCCGGTCCGGCTGGCCTCCGGAGGCGTGGATGTCGGTGTCGATGATGCCCGGCCGCACCGCATTGACACGGATGCCTTCCAGCGCCACCTCGCGGGCAAGCCCGATGGTGAAGGTGTCGATGGCGCCCTTGGAGGCGGCATAGTCGACATATTCGCCCGGCGAGCCCAGCGTCGCCGCCGCCGACGAGATGTTGACGATCGCACCGCCCGACCCGCCATGCCGCGTCGACATGCGCTTCACCGCCTCGCGGGCGCACAGGAACGAGCCGACGACATTGATGCGCATCATGCGTTCCAGCCGCGCGACATCCATCTCGTCGACGCGCGCCTTGACGTCGACGATGCCGGCATTGTTGACGAAGGCGTCGAGCCGGCCAAAGGCGCGGTCGACGGCGCCGAACATGGCCACGATATCGGTTTCCTTGCCGACATCGCCCCTGACGGCAACGGCTTCGCCGCCGCCGTCCTTGATTTCGGCGACCAGCGCATCGGCGGCGGCCTTGTTGGAGGCGTAATTGACCGCGACGCGATAGCCCCCCTCCGACCCCAGTCGGCAGATGGCGGCGCCGATGCCGCGGCTGCCGCCGGTGACCAGCAGCACTTTTTGCGTCGCGCTCATTCCTGGCATCCCTTCATAGCGAACACATCGGACGGCACTTTCGAAAATCCGCCGCCGCCACGCGCCCGGGACTGCCTAAGCACCGGCCCGAGTTCGGGCAGGATCAGCGTCTTCGGCGCCTCCACTCCCTCGGCCGGCAAAAGCCCGACAGTGCCCTTGTCGTCGGACGTGTAGATGACGCCGTTCCACAGCGTGCAGGCGGCAAGCTCCTCGCCGGTCACGTCGCCTTCCGGGCACTTGTACATCAGCGCGCCGTTCGGCCGCGCAACATCCGTGGTCCACATGACGATGCCGTTCAGCACCACATCGTTGTCGAGGATCAGCCGGAAACTGTTGGTGACAACAGCCGATGTGCCGGTCGGGGTAAAATCGATCTCGCTGCCGCTCTGGCTATCCCCATAGACGGCGAGTTCGATCGGGCAGGCGGCTTGGGCGGCTGCGGTAGCCATCATGATACCGATCATCAGCACAACCGGTTTGGTGGCTCCAAGCAAACGCGCCATCATTGGCCGCTCTTTGCCGCAAGCCGCCATCCGACCGCCTCACAGATCGAGCACCAGCCGTTCCGGATCCTCCAGGCTTTCCTTGACCCGCACCAGGAAGGTCACAGCTTCCTTGCCGTCGACGATGCGGTGATCGTAGCTGAGCGCCAGATACATCATCGGCCGGATCACGATCTGGCCGCCGACCACGACCGGCCGGTCCTGGATCTTGTGCATGCCCAGAATGCCCGACTGCGGCGCATTGAGGATCGGCGTCGACATCAGCGACCCGTAGACGCCACCATTGGAGATGGTGAAGGTGCCGCCCTGCATGTCGGCGACCGACAGCTTGCCGTCGCGCGCGGCGATGCCCAGCCGGCCGATGTCCTTCTCGATCTCGGCGATCGACATCTGGTCGGCATCGCGCACGACCGGAACCACGAGGCCCTTTTCGGTGCCGACCGCGACACCAATATGGGCATAGTTCTTGAAGATGATGTCGGTGCCGTCGATCTCGGCATTGACCGAGGGGATTTCCTTCAGCGCGTGGGTGACGGCCTTGGTGAAGAAGCCCATGAAGCCGAGCTTCACGCCGTGCTTCTTCTCGAAAACGTCCTTGTACTTGGTCCTGAGCGCCATCACCGCCGACATGTCGACTTCGTTGAAGGTGGTCAGCATGGCGGCGGTCGACTGCGCCTCCTTCAGGCGGCGCGCGATGGTCTGGCGCAGCTTGGTCATGCGCACGCGCTCCTCGCGCGATGCATCCTCGCCAGACGACGGCGCCCGAACCGCGATCGGTGCCGGCGCTGCCTTTGGCGTCTCGGCCGGCTGCGACGGCGCACCTTTGGAGATGGCATCCAGCACGTCGCCCTTCAGCACCTGGCCGCGCTTGCCCGAGCCGGAGAGCTGGTCGACCGACAGATTGTTCTCGGCGATCAATTTTGCCGCCGCCGGCGCCGGCGGCATGGTGCGCGGCTCGACCGGTCCGGCATCGCCGGCAACCTTGGCGGTCTCGGCCGCGGCCTGCTTGGTGGTGGATGCCGCGTCGGGGCTGGACGCCTGCGCGACCGCTTGCGGCTTGGTCGCGGGAGCAGCCGCGCCACCGGCCGAAATCGACCCGAGCAGGGCGCCGACGCCGACCGTCTCGCCTTCCCCAACCGTGATTTCACCGAGCGTCCCGGCGGCGGCGGCGGGCACCTCTACCGTCACCTTGTCAGTCTCGAGCTCGACCAGCGGCTCGTCGGCGGCAATGGCATCGCCGACCTTCTTGAACCATTTGCCAACGGTCGCTTCGGTGACGGATTCGCCGAGTGTGGGAACGCGGATTTCGGTAGCCATTGTGCCTGTCCGTTCTTTCGGTTCTGTTCTGCTTATTCGCCGAGCGCGTCTTCGAGCAAGGCGGCGAGCTGGGCGAGGTGCTTCGACATCAGCCCGGTCGCCGGCGACGCGGCCGCCGGACGGCCGGTGTAGCGCACCCGCTGATGCTTGGCGTCGATATGCGCCAGCACCCATTCCAGATACGGATCGATGAACGACCAGGCACCCATGTTCTTGGGCTCCTCCTGGCACCACACCATCTCGGCGTTGCGGAAGCGTGACAGCTCGGTGATCAGCGCCTTGGCCGGGAACGGATAGAGCTGTTCGACGCGCAGCAGATAGATGTCGTTGATGCCGCGCTTCTCGCGCTCTTCATAGAGGTCGTAATAGACCTTGCCCGAGCACAGCACGACGCGGCGGATCTTGGAATCCTTGGTCAGCTTGATCGCCTGGTTGGGCAACAGCTGGGCATCATCCCACAGCAGCCGGTGGAACGAGCTTTCGCCCGAGATTTCCGGCAGCGTCGACACCGCCCGCTTGTGGCGCAGCAGCGACTTCGGCGTCATCAGGATCAGCGGCTTGCGGAAGTCGCGCTTCAGCTGCCGGCGCAAGATGTGGAAGTAGTTGGCCGGCGTCGTGCAGTTGGCGACCTGCATATTGTCTTCGGCGCAAAGCTGCAGGAAGCGCTCCAGCCGGGCGGAAGAATGTTCGGGGCCCTGGCCTTCATAGCCATGCGGCAGCAGGCAGACGAGGCCCGACATTCTGAGCCACTTGCGTTCGCCCGACGAGATGAACTGGTCGAATACCACCTGGGCGCCGTTGGCGAAGTCGCCGAACTGCGCCTCCCACAGCGTCAGCGCCTTCGGCTCGGCCAGGCTGTAGCCATATTCGAAGCCCAGCACCGCTTCTTCCGACAGCATCGAGTTGATGACTTCGTAACCGGCCTGCGCCGCCGACAGATTGTTGAGCGGGATGTAGCGGGTCTCGTCGCGCTGGTCGTAAAGCACGGAATGGCGCTGCGAGAAGGTGCCGCGCTCGGAATCCTGTCCGGACAGCCGGATCGGATTGCCGTCGAGCAGGATCGCGCCGAAGGCCAGCGCCTCGGCCGTCGACCAGTCGATGCCTTCGCCGGACTCGATCGCCTGACGCCGGTTTTCGAGGAAGCGGATGATCGTCTTGTGCGCTTCGAAGCCCTTCGGCACCTCGGTCAGCTTCTTGCCGATTTCCTTCAGCGTCTTGACCGGTACCGCGGTCTTGCCGCGCCTTGTCTCGTCCTGGTTGTCGGCCGTGCGCAGGCCTGACCAGGCGCCGTCGAGCCAGTCGGCCTTGTTGGGCTTGTAGTGCTGGCCGACTTCCCATTCGGCTTCCAGATGCGCGCGCCAGTCGGCCTTCATCTGATCGAGCTCGGCCTGGGTGATGTGCCCTTCCGCGATCAGGCGATCGCCATAGATTTGCACCGTCGTCTTGTGGGCGCGGATGTTGCTGTACATGAGCGGCTGCGTGAAGGCCGGTTCGTCGCCCTCATTGTGGCCGAAGCGGCGGTAGCAGAACATGTCCACGACCACCGGCTTATGGAACTTCATGCGGAATTCGATCGCCACCTTGGTGGCGTGCACCACAGCCTCCGGATCGTCGCCATTGACGTGAAAGATCGGTGCCTCGATCATCTTGGCGACATCGGACGGATAGGGCGATGAGCGCGAGAAGCGCGGATTGGTGGTGAAGCCGATCTGGTTGTTGATGATGAAGTGCAGCGTGCCGGCGACGCGGTGGCCACGCAGGCCCGATAGGCCGAGGATCTCGGCGATCACGCCCTGGCCGGCGAAGGCGGCGTCGCCATGCAGCAAGAGCGGCAGCACCTTGGCCCGCTCTTCCAGCGGCACGATCTCCTCGCGGCCGCGGCCGAACAGGGAATCCTGCTTGGCGCGCGCCTTGCCCATCACCACGGGATCGACGATCTCCAGATGCGAAGGGTTCGCCGTCAGCGACAGGTGAACCTTGTTGCCGTCGAACTCGCGGTCCGACGAGGCACCGAGATGGTACTTCACGTCGCCCGAGCCCTCGACCTCGTCGGGGGCCGCCGAGCCGCCCTTGAATTCGTGGAAGATGGCGCGGTGCGGCTTGGCCATCACCTGGGAAAGCACATTGAGGCGGCCGCGATGGGCCATGCCGAGCACGATCTCCTTCATGCCGAGCTGGCCGCCGCGCTTGACGATCTGCTCCAGCGCCGGGATCAGCGATTCACCGCCGTCGAGACCGAAGCGCTTGGTGCCCTTGTACTTGACGTCGATGAACTGCTCGAAGCCTTCCGCCTCGACCAGCTTCTGCAGGATCGCCTTCTTGCCGGTGGCGGTGAACGAGATCTCCTTGTCGGCGCCCTCGATGCGCGCCTGGATCCAGGCCTTTTCCTCGGGATCGGAAATATGCATGAACTCGACGCCGAGCGTCGAACAATAGGTGCGGGTGAGGATCTCCAGCATCTGCCGGATGCTGCCGAATTCGAGCCCCAGCACATTGTCGAGGAAGATCGGCCGGTCGTAGTCGGCTTCGGTGAAGCCGTAATTTTCCGGCGACAGTTCGTTGTAATCCTCGAGCGTGTTGATGCCGAGCGGATCGAGATTGGCGTGCAGATGGCCGCGCATGCGGAAGGCTCGGATCATCATGATGGCGCGCACGGAATCGCGTGTCGCCTGGTGCACATCGGCGTCGGACAGCACGACACCGTTGGTGACGGCCTTGTCCTTGACCTTCTTTTCCAGGTGCTTTTCGACGATGCCCCAATTGCCGTCCAGCGCCGACACCAGCTCGCCATTGGCCTGCAGCGGCCAGGAAGGTTTCGCCCATGAAGCGCCCTTGGCGTTCCTGCGTACATCGCCGGCATCGTCCTTCAGCCCGGCGAAGAACTCCTGCCACTCGGGATTGACCGAGGCGGGATCGTCCTCATACGCCGCGTAGAGCGCGTCGATGTAATCGGCATTGCCGCCATAGAGGAAAGAGGTGAGCGAAAATTGGTCGTTGGCCTGATCTTGTCTTGCCATGTCGTTTCAGCGGAGCCTGGCTCCGTCTCCTTTCGAGGGAACAGTGAGTAGCCGGTAGTGAGTGGAAAATGGAATTTTCGGCTCAGCTGCTACTCACCCGTTCTTCCCTTCTTCACTACTGACTACCTGCTACTCACTACTGGCTTAACCCTTGATCGCCTCGACCAGCGTCGTGCCCAGCCGCGCCGGCGACGGCGAAACTTTTATCCCGGCCGATTCCATCGCCGCGATCTTGTCTTCCGCCCCGCCCTTGCCGCCGGAGATGACCGCGCCCGCATGGCCCATGGTGCGTCCGGCCGGCGCCGTGCGCCCGGCGATGAAGCCGGCCATCGGCTTCTTGCGACCACGCTTGGCTTCGTCCTTGAGAAACTGCGCGGCGTCTTCCTCGGCCGAACCGCCGATCTCGCCGATCATGATGATCGACTTGGTCTCATCATCGGCCAGGAACATCTCGAGCATGTCGATGAACTCGGTGCCCTTGACGGGGTCGCCGCCGATGCCGACGGCGGTGGTCTGGCCGAGGCCGACATTGGTGGTCTGGAACACAGCCTCATAGGTAAGTGTTCCCGAGCGCGAAACAACGCCGACCGAGCCCTTGCGGAAGATGTTCCCGGGCATGATGCCGATCTTGCATTCGTCGGGGGTAAGCACGCCCGGGCAGTTCGGTCCGATCAGCCGCGAGGCCGAGCGATCGAGCCGCGCCTTGACCTTGATCATGTCCATCACCGGAATGCCTTCCGTGATGCAGACGATCAGCGGGATCTCCGCCTCGATCGCCTCGATGATGGCTTCCGCGGCGCCCGCCGGCGGCACGTAGATGACGGAGGCGTTGGCGCCTGTCTTTTCCTTGCCTTCGGCGACAGTGGCGAAGATCGGCAGGCTCTCGCCTTTCGAGCCCGTCCAGGTCTCGCCGCCCTTCTTGGGATGGATGCCGCCGACCATCTTTGTCCCGTGATAGGCCAGCGCCTGCTCGGTATGGAACGTACCGGTCTTGCCGGTCAGGCCCTGCACCAGCACCTTGGTATTCTTGTCGACGAGAATGGACATGGCCGCCCTTTTTAAAAACCGTTGATCGAGGAAGGCGAGACGCGCCGGTAGACGCCGCTCACCATGTCTTGCCAGTCATCGCTGCCGGCAAGTTTGAAATGCAATCGCATGCGGTAGGTGTCGGCATCGTCGAAAACATACGTCACCCTCGCAAAGCCGCGCGGCGACGATCGCTCCAGTACCAATTCGCTGCCGTTCCATGTGCCCGTGGCGGGCGAGGACGGCACAAAGCCCATCGAATCGAACTGGTGCATGGTGACGACGCTGTTCTGCTGGTCGAAGCCGAATACATTGTGCGCGCCGAAGGAGACCGTGCCATCGCGGCGCTGCTTATAGCGCTGCACCACGAACAGACCGCCGAACTGCGCTTCCGCTGTCACTTCGCTCGTCGCCATGCCGCCATCGGCCCACTGCGTATCCGCGACCTCCTCCTCGCCGCGCCAAGCACCGACCAAAGCCTGCAGGAGCTGGTGATCGGCCGAGAGCGAAGAGAAGGGCGAGGCGTTCATCGGTCAGAGCCGCTTCAGATCGGCGACCGTCAGATCGCTCTTGGCATTGCCGGTGTTGAGTGTCGTCGCCGGTTCGAACATCAGCACCACCGGCTCTGATGTCAGCGAACGCGGCCGATGCTCGACGCCGCGCGGTACGACGATGAAGTCGCCCTCGCCGAGCTCGATCGGCCCGTCGCGAAAATCAATGGCGATCCTGCCGCGCAGCACGAGGAAGGCTTCGTCTTCATTGTCATGCGCATGCCAGTCGAAGACCTCGCCGAACTTGGCGACCTTGGCCTGGCTGTCATTCACGTCGCCGGCGATATGCGGATCGAAGACCTCAGTGATGGTCCGATCCGCCGCCTCGACCAGGTTTATCTTGCGTGGAGGCACCGGCTCAGCCCTTCACCGCCGCCACGACCTTCTTGGCCGCGTCGTCGAGATCGTCGGCCGAGACGACGTTCAGGCCGCTGTCGTTGATGATCTTCTTGCCAAGCTCGGCATTGGTGCCTTCCAGGCGCACGACCAGCGGCACCTTGAGCCCGACTTCCTTGACCGCGGCAATCACACCCTCGGCGATGATGTCGCACTTCATGATGCCGCCGAAGATATTGATCAGGATGCCCTTGACCGCCGGATCCCTGGTGATGATCTTGAACGCCGCCGTCACCTTCTCCTTGGAAGCGCCGCCGCCGACATCGAGGAAGTTGGCGGGTTCGGCGCCATAGAGCTTGATGATGTCCATCGTCGCCATGGCAAGGCCGGCGCCGTTGACCATGCAGCCGATATTGCCATCGAGCGCGACATAGGCGAGGTCGTATTTCGACGCCTCGATCTCCTTCTCGTCCTCTTCTGACGTGTCGCGCAGTTCGAGCACATCTGGGTGGCGAAACAGCGCGTTGTTGTCGAACGACACCTTCGCGTCGAGCACGCGCAGATGCCCATCCTTCATGACGATCAGCGGGTTGACCTCGAGCAGGCTCATGTCCTTCTCGACGAAGGCCTTGTAGAGGATCGGGAACAGCGTGCCGCCGTCCCTGGCCGCGTCGCCGTCGAGCTTCAGCGCATCGTTGAGCGCCTTGACGTCCTCAGCCGTAACGCCCTTTTCCGGATCGATGGCGACGGTGATGATCTTTTCCGGCGTGTCGTGCGCGACGCCCTCGATGTCCATGCCGCCCTCGGTCGAGACGACAAAGGCGATGCGGCCGACCGAGCGGTCGACCAGAATGGAGAGATAGAGTTCGCGCTCGATGTCGGCGCCGTCCTCGATATAGAGGCGGTTGACCTGCTTGCCGGCCGGGCCGGTCTGCTTGGTCACCAGCGTGTGGCCGAGCATCTCGTTGGCGTTGGCGACCACCTCGGCGACGGACTTCGCCAGCCGCACACCGCCCTTGGCGTCGGCGCCGAGTTCCTTGAATTTGCCTTTGCCGCGGCCGCCGGCATGGATCTGGCTCTTCACCACATAGAGTGGGCCGGGCAGCGCCTGTGCAGCGGCTTCCGCCTCGCTTGCCTTGAAAACCGGCACGCCTTCGGCCACCGGCGCGCCAAAGCTCTTCAGCAGCGCCTTGCCTTGATATTCATGGATGTTCATCGGGAACTATCTCCAGGTCGTTTTGCCGGGGTGACGTTTGGGCGGGTTATTTCGAGGCGAGCTGCGGCGCGATCTTGACGCAGGCCTCGGTCAGGCCCTGCACGGTCGCCACCGATGCCTCGAACATCTTCTGCTCGGCCTTGTTAAGGTCGATCTCGATGACGCGCTCGACACCGCCGGCGCCGATCACCACGGGCACGCCGACATAGGTACCCTTGACGCCATACTGGCCGGAGAGGTGTGCCGCGCAAGGCAGCACGCGCTTCTTGTCCTTGAGATAGGATTCGGCCATCTGGATCGCCGAGGCCGCCGGCGCGTAATAGGCCGAGCCGGTCTTCAGGAGGCCGACGATCTCGGCGCCGCCGTCACGGGTGCGCTGCACGATCTGGTCGAGCTTTTCCTTGGAGGTCCAGCCCATCTTGATCAGGTCGGGAAGCGGAATGCCCGACACCGTGGAATAGCGGATCATCGGCACCATGGAATCGCCGTGGCCGCCGAGCACGAAGGCGGTGACGTCCTCGACCGAAACCTTGAATTCCTCGGCCAGGAAGTAGCGGAAGCGCGCGCTGTCGAGCACGCCGGCCATGCCGACGACATGGGTCTTGGGCAAGCCCGAAAACTTCTGCAGCGCCCACACCATGGCGTCGAGCGGATTGGTAATGCAGATGACGAAGGCCTTCGGCGCGTACTTCTTCAGCCCTGCGCCGACCTGCTCCATGACCTTCAGGTTGATGCCCAGCAGGTCGTCGCGGCTCATGCCCGGTTTGCGCGGCACGCCGGCGGTGACGATGCAGACATCGGCGCCCTCGATGCCGGCATAGTCGTTGACGCCGGTCAGCCGGGAATCGAAACCATCGACCGGCGACGACTGCGCGATATCGAGCCCCTTGCCTTGCGGGATACCCTCGGCGATATCGAACAGGACCACGTCGCCGAGATCCTTGAGGCCGATCATGTGGGCGAGCGTGCCGCCGATCATGCCAGAGCCGATAAGCGCTATCTTGTTGCGTGCCATGTGAGGATGATTTCCCTTTGTCTGTGACGCGCCAACACGGCGTCGAGGAAGAGGCCGGACTGCTGCGGGGAACCGCGAATTTCCCGCACCCAATAACTCTGGTGCGGAATAAATTCAAACGATTATTTCGACCCCTGCATTTTCAATCGGTTAGTGTCTTCGGGATTTACGTAAACGTCAAAATTTGTAAGCCGACTTGGGAGAATTTACACAATGCCGATTGAGATCAGAAGGCTTTATCCCGGAGATGACGCCCTTGTGATGCGGATTGCCGACGACGTGTTCGACGAGCCGGTGCGGCCCGATCGCCTGGCAAGCTATCTCGCGCAATCGGGCCATTTCATGATCGTGGCCCTGGCTGAGGACGTTGTCGTCGGCCAATGCGCGGCGGTCATGCACCGCCATCCGGACAAGGCGCCGGAACTCTACGTCGACGAGGTCGGCGTCTCGCCAGCCTTCCAGCAGCAGGGCATCGCGCGCGGAATGCTCGACGCCATGTTCGCGCTCGGCCGCGAGCATGGCTGCGAAGAGGCCTGGGTCGGCACCGAGCCGGACAATCTGCCCGCCCGCGCACTTTATGAGGGGCGCAAGGAGGCGCATGGCGAGGCGGAGACCTTTGTGATGTACGTCTATCGGCTGTAGCGATTGGCCGACGCCTCCGGTCCTTCCAGGACGACGACACGATGTCGACCGCTCAATTTGGCGCGAGTCCGCTCAAATTTGGCGCGAGCGGATGAAGGCCGCGAAGGCTGACAGGCCATCGCGAATTGCCCGCACGTTTGCCGGCTCTCGCAGGATACTTTCAACCTCCGCCGGCTTCTTGCCGAGGAGCGAAACCTCGAGCATGGCTTCTTCGCAAAGCGCGAACGACATGGTGCGCATGATCTCCGCCAGCGCCGTGCGGGCGTAGAGCGAGCGTGGCGAGGCGTGCGCCAGCATCGCCGGCTTGCCGACGGCGGCGTCACGCGAGACCAGCCAGTCGAGCGCGTTCTTAAGGCCGCCAGGCACGCCATGGGCATATTCGGGACAGGAGACGACGACACCGTCCGCGCCGGTGACGGCCTCGATCAGATCGGAGGCCTCGCGCGGCGTCCGCTCGCCCTCGTCGTCGGGATTGAAGATCGGCAGCCGGCCAAGCCCGTCATAGACGGTGACGCGACAGCCCGCTGGCGTGTTCAGCGCCAGTGCCGCGACCAGGGCCGAATTGGTGGAGGCCGCCCGCAGGCTGCCGGATATCGCAATGAGGTTGAGCAAGGCGGACCAGTCCAGACGAATCGGGGGCCGACAACCCTACCACATCGTCTGTTTGTACTCGCCGTCGAGCCAGCGGTCCGTCGCCTCGGCCGAATCGGCCAGTGCCAACTGGTCGCGCAGGATCTGGCCGAGCGTCGGCAGCGTGGCGCGATCATGCCAGCTGTCGGGCTTCCACAAATCGGAGCGCATGAAAGCCTTGGCGCAATGCATGTAAGCGGCCTTGACTACGATCACGATAACGCTTTGCGGCTCCTTGCCGTCGACCGCAAGGCGCTCGCGCAAGGTGGCATCGACGGTGATGCGGGCATCGCCATTGACGCGCAGCGTCTCGTTCATGCCTGGTATGAGGAAGAGCAGCCCGACCGAGGGATTGCGGATGATGTTTTCCAGCGTATCCAGCCGGTTGTTGCCGGGCCGGTCGGGGATGGCGATGGTGTTCTCGTCGAGAATGGCGGCGAAGCCGGGCTTGTCGCCTTTCGGGGTCACGTCGGCATTGCCTTCGCCATCGGACGAGCCGATCAGCACGAATGGGCTCTTGCCGATGAAGGAGCGGCAATGGGCGTCCAGCGCCTTCAATTCCTTGCGGATCGAGCCATCGGTCGGGCGCGGCGTCTTGTAGATCGTCCGCAGATCCTCCTGGGTGGTGACGAATTCCATGGCTCTCCCCTTTACAGCCCTATTTGCCGACTTTCTCTTCGCCGCCGGCCTTGTCGTCCAGCGAGTGGCGCAGGATCAGCGGCATCTGGCTGAAGGTGAAAAGAAGCGTGATCGGCATGATGCCCCAGACCTTGAACGTAACCCAGGCGTCGGTGGAAAAATTCCGCCAGACGACTTCGTTGACGAGGGCCAGGAACAGGAAGAACAGGCCCCACCGGAAGGTGAGCTTGCGCCAGCCTTCGGCATCGAGCTTGAATGCGGACTCGAAGACATAGCCGAGCAGCGAGCGGCCGAAATACAGGCCGCCAAGCAGCACGCCGCCGAACAGCGTGTTGACGATGGTCGGCTTCATCTTGATGAAGATATCGTCCTGCAGATAAAGCGTCAGCGCGCCGAAGATGAAAACGACGACCCCCGACACCATCGGCATGATCGGCAAGGTGCGGGTGAGCAGCCATGAGGCGATCAGCGCGATGGCGGTCGCGGCCATGAACAGGCCTGTGGCGACGAAGATCGGGCCGCCGAATTCAGCCAGCACGGGCAATTTCTGCGTCAGCCACTCGCCGCGCGCATTGGCGAAGAAGAAGACGAGCAGCGGCCCGAGCTCCAGCGCCAGCTTGAGCACGGGATTGATGCCTTCCTTCTTCTCTTTCTGCGGGTCGGACGGATCGCGTTCGAGAATGGGTGGGTTCATGGTTTCCTTCTAACGCACGATCCAATCCGGAAGCCTCACTTCCGGCATCGTGCCTTGTTCAAGCCACTCCAGCGATCGCCCTGGCGAATTCGCTTGCGGAAAACGGTTCGAGGTCGTCGACCTGTTCGCCGACGCCGATGAAATAGACCGGCAATTTATGCTTTGCCGCGATCGCCACCAGAATACCGCCCCGCGCCGTGCCGTCCAGCTTGGTCATCACCAGGCCGTTGACGCCGGCGATATTGCGGAAGATCTCGACCTGGTTGAGCGCGTTCTGGCCGGTCGTGGCGTCGACCGTCTGCAGCACGGTGTGCGGCGCTTCGGGATCGAGCTTGCCCAGCACGCGGACGATCTTTTCCAACTCCGCCATCAGTTCGGTCTTGTTCTGCAGCCGGCCGGCGGTGTCGATGATCAGCACGTCGGAGCCGGCTTCTTTGGCCCGCTCGAAGGCATCGTAGGCGAGACCGGCGGCGTCGGCGCCGAGCTTCGAGGCAATGACGGGCGATTTCGTTCGTTCGCCCCAGATCTTCAGCTGTTCGATCGCGGCGGCGCGGAACGTATCGCCGGCGGCCAGCATCACCGACAGGCCGCCATCGGTCAGCTTGGCGGCGAGCTTGCCGATGGTCGTGGTCTTGCCGGTGCCGTTGACGCCGACCACCAGGATGACATGCGGCTTGTGCGAGAGGTCGAGCTCGAGTGGTTTCGCGACCGGCGCGAGCACCTTCTCCACCTCGGCCGCCATGACGGCGCGCACTTCGGTATCGGAAACATCCTTGCCGTAGCGGCTGGAGGCCAGTGAATCGGTGACGCGCAGCGCCGTTTCGACGCCGAGATCGGCGCGGATCAGCACGTCCTCCAGGTCCTGCAGCGTCTCCTCGTCCAGCTTGCGCTTGGTGAAGACGCCGGCAATGTTGCCGGTCAGTTCGCGCGAGGACCGGGCTAGCCCGTCCCGCATGCGCTGGAACCAGGATTGCCTCGGCGCCGGTTCCGGCGCCTTCTGTGGCTCGGCCTTCTGCTCGACCTTCCTGGCGACCGTCACCTTGCCGGGAACGGGTCTTGGCTCCGGGGTGGGCCGCGGGACCGATTGAGGCTCGGGCGCGACCTCGGCAACGACCGGCTGCGTCTCGACCGGTGCAGGTTGGCGAATGGGAGGGGCGATTTCAGCTGGTGGCGCTTCGAGCGCCGCTTCGACGGCAGGTCCGCGCTTTCCTTCATGCTCTCCCCGCAAACCGGGCAAGGACGGTGCTGAAGCCCCTTCCTTCGCCCCGTCCCTATACGGGGAGGTGCCGGCAGGCGGATGAGGGGCAGCGCCGGCCCTTGAAGGCTGCTCGACGGCGGCCGCCGACGGAGGCACTTCAGCCGGCGACGCCGACGGCACCTCGACCGGTGCGGGTATCTCGGCCGGCACTTCGACTGGCGGCGTCGGCACTTCGACGGGCGCGGGTTCCGGTCGCCTCTCCGGACGCGAGGGAACGATCTCCGGCTCCGATGGCGCCGGCGGGATCTCCTGCGGCTGGGGTTCGGGCGTGGGCTCGGGAGCAACCGGCGGCGGCGGGACCTCTTCCGGCGCGGGCGGTTCAGGCGTTTCGGGCGCGGGTGCCGGTTTCTCTTCCGGCGCAGGCTCCGGCTGCCGCTCCGGTTCTGACGGAACAGTCGGCTCCGGCGCGGGCGGAATGGTCGGCGCAGGCTCGGGTGTGGGTTCCTCGGGTGTGGGTTCCTCGGGCTGCGGCCCGGGCGCGGCCTCGACCGGAGCAGGCACGGTCGCCGGCGCGGCTTCCGCCACAGGCTCCTCGCGCTTCAAAAACTCCGGCACGGCCTGCTCGGCCGCCGGCTTCAGCGCGTCGAGCTGGTCCCATTTGATCGGCGGCAGCGGGGCGGTCTCGTCGATGCGCTCCTCGACCACCTCCTTCTTGCCGAACGAAAATATCTTCTTGAAAAAACCAGCCATGCTTTTGTGTTCTCAGGCGGCGCGGGCGGCAAGGGGAGTGGCTATCAGCCTGATCCCGTCGTGGCCGGTTATATCAGCCTCGACGATCTCTCCCGGCGCGCCGGTGCCGAGTGCGGCAAGCGTGAACCCTTCGGTGCGGCCAAGGCCGTCGCGCTCGATCAGGACCGACTGACGGCTGCCGGCGAGCGAGGACAGATGGCGCTGGTAGGCCGCTTCGCCGGCGGCGCGCAACCGGGCGGCACGCTGCTTGACCAGCTCTCGACGCAGCTGCGGCATGCGCGCGGCGGGTGTGCCCTCGCGCGGTGAAAACGGGAAGACGTGGAGATGGGTCAGGCCGCACTCGTCGACGATCTCCAGCGAATTCTCGAACATGGCGTCGGTCTCGGTCGGGAAACCCGCGATAATGTCGGCGCCGAAGACAATGCCGGGCCGCAGCTTGCGCACATCCTCGCAAAAGCGGATCGACTGATCGCGCAGATGCCGGCGCTTCATGCGCTTCAGGATCATGTCGTCGCCCGACTGCAGCGACAGATGCAGATGCGGCATCAGCCTGGGTTCCGTGGCGAGCGCATCGAGCAGGTCGTCGTCGGCCTCGATCGAATCGATGGAGGACAGCCTGAGCCGCTTTACGTCGGACACCTGCCTGAGAATGGTCTTCACCAGCTTGCCGAGCTTCGGCGCGCCTGGCAGGTCGGCGCCGAAAGACGTCATGTCGACGCCGGTCAGCACGATCTCGGCATAGCCGTTGCCCGCCAGCCGCTTGACCTGCTCGACCACGGCGCCCATCGGCACCGAGCGCGAATTGCCGCGGCCATAGGGGATGATGCAGAAGGTGCAGCGATGGTCGCAGCCATTCTGGACCTGCACGAACGCACGGGCCCGGCCCTCGATGGCGTCGACCATGTGGCCGGCGGTCTCACGCACCGAAAAGATGTCGTTGACGCGCGCCTTCTCGGTGTCGTTGACGCCGAAATCCGGCAACGCGCGATAGGAATTGGCCTTCAGCTTCTCTTCGTTGCCAAGCACGAGATCGACCTCGTCCATGGCGGCGAATTTTTCGGGCTCGGTCTGCGCGGCGCAGCCGGTGACGATGATGCGCGCGGCCGGGTTGTCGCGGCGCGCCTTGCGGATTGCCTGCCTGGCCTGGCGCACCGCTTCGCCGGTGACGGCGCAGGTGTTGAAGATGACGGCGCCGCCATCCAGCGCGCCGAGGCCGGCATTTTCGGCCTCGCGCCGCATCACTTCGGACTCATAGGTGTTGAGACGGCAGCCGAAAGTCACCACGTCGATGCGGCCGGTCTCCTTCGCCACGTCGACGTCCTTGGCAAGGGCGGACATCACGCCGCGCTTTCGGTGTCGCGGGCCCATTGTCCGGTCGACGGATCGAAGCTGCCGGAAAATTCCCACTCGGCCGCGCCGGTCAGGATGACGTGGTCGTCCTCGCGCCACTCGACATGCAGCGTACCGCCGCCGGGGGTCAAAAGGTTGACACTGCGGCCCGTGCGCCTGGTGCGCGCGGCGGCAACGACAGCCGCGCACGAGGCGGAGCCGCAGGCCTTGGTCAGGCCGGCGCCACGCTCCCAGGTGCGGATGATCATCGAGTCGGGCGAGGTCACCTGCGCGATGGTTATGTTGGCGCGCTCGGGAAAGATCGGATGGTTTTCGAGCAGCGGGCCGAAACGATCGAGTTCATAAGTCCAGACATCGGCGTCGACCCAGAAGATGGCGTGCGGGTTGCCCATCGAGACGGCCGAAGGCGAATGCAGCACCGGCGCGTCGATGGGGCCGACCTGCAATTCGATCATGCGGGTGTCACGGAACTCCTCGGCCAGCGGGATGTCGCGCCAGCCGAAGCGCGGCGTGCCCATGTCGACCGAGATCGAGCCGTCCGCGTGTTCGCGGGCGTTCAAGATCCCGGCCACGGTTTCGAAGGTGAAGGTCTTCTCGCCGGTCTCGGCGGCCAGCGCCTGGACGACACAGCGCATACCGTTGCCGCAGGCCTGCGCGCCCGACCCGTCGGAATTCAGGATGTCGACGAAATAGGCGGTGCCCGGCGTCCTGGCGTCGTGGATCGCCATGATCTGGTCGAACCGCGTCGAGGCATCGGCGTTGAGCGCGATGGCAGCCGCGGCCGTCACCCGATCCGCACGGCCACGCATGTCGGCAACGATGATCTCGTTGCCGATGCCGTTCATCTTGGCGAAAGGGGCCGTGCCTGCCATTGCTCCGAAATTTCCATGTCCGTTCGGCGCTATATGGCGGAAACGGGCAGGAATTACCAGTGCGCAGCCGCTTTCACGGCGAAGGTGCGGGACTTACGTCACCGCAAAGACCCCAAGCAAGATCAACAGGAAGATGATGAGCACGATGCCGATGAGAATGCGCGCGCCAGTGGCGGCCGCGCCCGCCAGCGCCGGCATGCCGAGCAGGCTCGCCGCGGCGGCGATGATCAGGAGAATGATGATCCATTTGAGCATGGGAACGCCTCGCAAGCCGGACACATTGAAACCGGTTGAAAAACGCGGCTGTCGTGCTTGGGTTCCCGAGGCCGGGAGATAGCGTCGGCGATGTCGAGGCAGCCGAGGTCGTAGAAAGTGCAGTTCTGATTGATGAAGACATTGCGCCCGACGCGGATTTCGTCCCCGCCGGTGCCGTCTCCATCGGACATCGGTGGTTTTCCCGGCATCGCCTCAGCCGGCGATCTCGATATCCGTGCTGAAGGGGGCCGTCTTGCTCGAATTCTCGTCATGCATGACGAAGTTGCACCGGTATTTGCCGGCCGGCAGGCCGTCGAGGGAGAGGTCGAGTTTGAAGAACAGTTCGCGATTGTGCGAGCGAGAGGCGATCTGAACACGGCCGACCTTCTCCATTGTGCCGAGCGTTTCGCCGGCTGCCGACACGACGGTGATGTCGACAGAGAGCGCGATCATGCTGTTGCCGAGGCCGTCCTTGCCGTAGCCATAGCCGACCGGCTCCATGTACAGCACGATTTTCTCGCCGGGCTTGTAGATGTGGTTGGCGCGCTCGCTGTAGATACCGAAGCCGGAGGCCGTGTCGACTTGCTTGACGTTCAGGACGCCAAGCGGCATCGCTTGCCAGAGCGCTTCCTGGGCGCTGCTGAATTTCTCCAGCGCACCGGCGCCATCACCCGACTGGAGCAGCTTCTCGGCCTCGGCCGCCCGATCGCTGATCTCGCCCGCGAAAGCCGCCGGCACAGAGACCGCCAGCGCCAAAAGACCTGCCATGATTGACTTCATCTGATTCCCCTATCCTGTCCGCGGATGACCATCAGCGAAAACCATGGCAGCGTAAACGGTCATTCCAGCCATCGAGGCGATCATATCCGGGGCACTTCCCAGATCTCGCCGGGCCGCAAGGCGCGAAAGCGCTCCTGTGGGATGCCTCGGCCGTCCAGCGCCTCGGCCAGCTTCCGCACCGGTTCGTCGAACGGCTCGTCGGTGAGCTGGAACGTGCCCCAATGGCAGCCGGCGGCGAAGGCTGCGTTGCACAACGACATGCCCTGGACCGCTTCCTCGGGGTTCTGGTGCTGCGGCGCCATGAACCAGCGCGGCTCGTAGGCGCCGATCGGCAGGATGGCGAAGCGGAAGCCGCCATGCCTCTCCGCCATCAGCCGGTAGTTGATGCCGCCGTGGAAGCCGGTATCACCGGCGAAATAGATTTTTCCGCCCGGCGTCTCGATGACGAAGCCGGCCCACAGCGCCATGCGCCGGTCGCGCGCCCCGCGCGCCGACCAGTGATGCGCGGGCTCGACGTGGATAGCGGTGCCGTCGGAGACATCGACCCTGTCGCCCCAGTCATGCGCGGAAAGCCGCGTCCCGGGCACCGCGGCGGCGATGATGGCATCGTTGCCGAGCGGCGTCACCACCAGCGGATCGTGCTTCTCCTGCAACTGCCTCAGCGTGGCAAGGTCGAGATGGTCATAGTGGTTGTGGCTGACCAGCACGAGGTCGATCGCCGGCAGATCGCCAAGGGCGATACCCGGCGGATTGACGCGCCTGGGTCCGGCAAAGGAGAACGGCGATGTGCGCTCCGACCAGACCGGATCGGTAAGGATGTTCAGCCCGGCTGTCTGGATCAGCAAGGTCGAATGGCCGACCATGGTCACGACCAGATCGGCGCCTTCGACCGCCTCCGCCGGCTTTGCCTGCGCAAAGGGGCTCGGGCTGGCAGCCGGCCATTTCGAGCGCTGGCCGCTGAACTGCCATTTCAGCAAATCCTTGAAGGGGCCGGGCATCCGGCCGCCGGGATTGAAGAACAGGCTGCCGTCGAAATGGTCGCTGGGCGGGCCGCTGTAGTAGCGGTTGGCGGCTTTCTTTCTGGCGGCCAAGGTCTGCGCTCCGGCGGGTTTCGGTGAACTCTTTGTTTTCACTCAATTCCCAGGGGGGGAAAGTGCTGCGTGTTTTCCCGGGAAAAGCGCCACACACCTTTCCTGGAATTGGCCATAGACATAAGCCCTGACGCGGCTGGCGCAAGCGTTTGCCGGCCGAAGGCCAAGGGCGGCAAGGCGGTCTCGGCTAGGATCGCGGCATCAGGAGGAAGACGCCATGGCGATGAAGCGGACCAAGACACCCTGGATGAAGGCCGAGGATTTCGGCCGCTCGCTGCCGCGCGGCATCGGCGTCAATCTCCTGGTATCGGACATGGCGGCGATGGAAGCCTTCTGCGGTGACGTGCTTGGCGCCCGCATCGTCTATGCCGACGAGGATTTCGCCGCGCTCGAGCTTCTGGGATCGGTGTTCATGCTGCATGCGGACCATTCTTATCTCGACAATCCCATGACGGGCTCCATCGCGGGTACGGAGACGCGCGGTGCCGGCATCGAACTGCGTCTCTATGGCGCGGAGCCCGACGCGATCGAGGCGGCGGCGCTGGAGCATGGCCACATCGTGCTGGCCGGCGCGATCGACAAGCCGCATGGTCTGCGCGAGTGCTATATCGTCGGACCGGACGGATATGTGTTCGTGCCGAGTGCGCCGCTCGCCGGGTGAGTGCGATAAATTTGCAACAATTCATACCACAAACCCTATTTTAACCATATCGGGTTGAAATTTCGCCACCTTCTCCATCTTGGTGGAGGTGAGATTGCGCGGACGGTTTCCCCCCAGCCGGATCCGACGGAGGTTGTAATGAATTTTTCGAAAGGCGGCCTGGTGGCCGTATCCCTGGCGGCACTCGTTGCGAGCGGCTGCTCAACCTCACGCTTCTCGTCGATGGACGACCAGCAACCGGCGCCGCTGCAGCCAGCCCCCGCTGGCCAGGTGAGTTCCAACCAGCTGCCGCCGCCGGCCTCACCCGGCACCACCGACCCGTCGCGGTTCCCGACCGCGCCGGCTAACACGCAAGTTGCTTCGCTGCCGCCGGACGGCGCGGCGCCCGCGGGTGCCGCCGATCTCAGCGCGGCGGCCGTCGCCGGTGTCTGGAACGTCAGCGTCTCCGGCCAGAGCTGCAAGGTGGCGACGCCGCAGACCAAGTTCGGCGCCGGTTTCCGCGCCGGGCCGCTGCATTGCCCGGCGCCGATCGACGGCATCAAGTCGTGGAACGTCGCCGGCAAGCAGCTGACGCTTTATGACGAGAATGGCGGTTCGCTGGCGCGGCTCTATTCGTCGGGCGGCTCGAAATTCGACGGCCAGACTTCCAACGGGCAACCGATCTCGCTTACGAGGTAGGAGATGCCGACATTCAGGTGATGCCGGCGGCGTGACCTCAATCTCGGCGCACCCTTTCTCTGGGCATCCTGCTCTGAACAATGACGTGATCGATGCATCTGCGTGACGGCCTTCAGACCCATCCGACCGTCCGGCAGCGCTACGACCATCTGGTGGTATCAGGCGCGATCGAGCGCGATGCTGCGCAGGAAGCGATCGCCGCCGCGCTCGACCGGCTGACCGTCGAGATCTCGGCCAAGCGGCTGGCGCACAAGTCCAGTGCACTGGGCTGGCTGTTTGCGCGCAAGCGCGAGACGCATGAAGCGGTCAAGGGCCTCTACATCCATGGCGGCGTCGGCCGCGGCAAGACCATGCTGATGGACATGTTCTTCGAGCTCCTGCCGGTCAGGCGCAAGCGCCGTGTGCATTTCAACGACTTCATGGCCGATGTGCAGGACCGTATCCAGAAACACCGGCAGGCGCGCAAGGAAGGCACGGTCAGGGAAGACGATCCGATCCCACCGGTGGCCAAGGCGCTCGCCGAGCAGGCCTGGGTGCTGTGTTTCGACGAGTTCTCGGTCACCGACATCGCCGACGCCATGATCCTGTCCAGGCTGTTCTCGGCACTGTTTGCCAACGGGGTCGTGCTGGTCGCCACCTCGAACGTGGCGCCGCAAGATCTTTACCGTGACGGGTTGAACCGCCAGCTTTTCCTACCGTTCATCGCCATATTGGAACGCCACGCGCAGGTGCTGTCGCTGGACAGCGACAAGGATTACCGGCTGGAAAAGCTCGCCCGTACGCCGGTCTATGTCACACCGGCCGATGCGGCGGCCGACCAGGCGCTCGACGAGGCCTGGCAGTCGATGACGCGCGGTGCGCCGACGGCCGAGACCTCGCTGACGCTGAAGGGACGCAAGGTGGTGGTGCCGGCCGCCGCTGGTGACGCTGCGCGTTTCACCTTCGCCGACCTCTGCGAAAAGCCGCTCGGCGCGCGCGATTACCTGGCGATCACCGGGCGGTTTTCGACTGTTTTCATCGACCGTGTGCCGGTGTTGGGCGAAGGCAAGCGCAACGAGGCCAAACGCTTCATCCTGTTGATCGACACGCTTTACGACCATCATACGCGGCTGGTGGTGAGCGCCGAGGCGCCACCGCACGCGCTTTATGTGGCCAAGCGCGGCGTCGAGGTGTTCGAATTCGAGCGAACCGCATCGCGGCTGATCGAGATGCAAAGCCGCGACTGGCTGGAGAGCTGGGCGAAGCGCCGGCCGGGTGAAGGTACGGTCGGCGGACGCACGGCCGGCGCGGACACGGCCGCCGCACCTTCACCTTCCTGAGCAGAGCCCAGGATTTGCGGCGCTCATCGCGCCTTTGGGATTATTTCTTGCCTCTCAACGTCTCCACGTCGGTCTTGCCGACATACCAGTCGCGGGCGTTGACCTCCTCGAAGACCACCCAGACATCGTCATTGCCAAGCCCGGTGGCGTCCATGATGGCCGCCGTGACTTTCCTGGCGATGTCAGCCTTCTTGCCGGCCGGATCGGCGGCGATCACTTCCTTGACGATGCGGATGTTGACGAATGGCATGACGCCCTCCCCTTGAATTGTGTCTGATACCGCCGACATGCGGCTTCGAACTCCGCTCCGGCGAACCGCAGGATGGTGGCTCCGGAAGCCGCGGCGAAGCGGGCGCTGTGGCTACCCGCAAAACGGCCAATAAGGGGCGCCAGAGAAGCGTTTCCAGCAGGCTCAATAGGTCTTGGCCCCATTCACCATCAGCCGCACCGAATAAAGCGAGGTGGTGCCGGCGATGTAGAGACAGTTCAGCTTGGCGCCGCCGAAAACGCAATTGGCGGTCACCTCCGGCACCTTGACCTTGCCGATCAGCGTGCCGTCGGGATCGTAGCAATGGATGCCGTCGGCGGCACTCGTCCAGATACGCCCATCGGCGTCGAGCCGGAAGCCGTCGAACAGTCCGGCCGTGCAGTCGGCGAACACCTTGCCTCCGGAAACCTTCTTGCCGTGCTTGCCGACATTGAACACCCGCATATGCGCCGGGTTCTCGGCGCCATGCGTGCGGCCGGTGTCGACGACATAGAGCAGGCTTTCGTCGAGCGAGAAGGCAAGGCCGTTCGGCCTGACCATGTCGGTGATGACAGCCTCGATATCGCCCGTGTCGGGATCGACCCGGTAGACATGGCAGGCGCCGATTTCACTCTCGGCTTTGTCGCCCTCATAGTCGGTGTCGATGCCGTAGGTCGGATCGGTGAACCAGATCGAGCCGTCGGACTTCACCACCGCGTCGTTGGGCGAGTTCAGCGGCTTGCCCTTCCATTTGGCGGCGATGGTGGTGATCGAGCCGTCATGCTCGGTGCGGCTGACGCGCCGGCCCGAATGCTCGCAGGTGACCAGCCGGCCTTGCCGGTCGACGGTGTTGCCGTTGGAATTGCCGGACGGCTGACGGAAGACACTGACGCTGCCGTCCGTCTCGTCGTAGCGCATCATGCGGTTGTTCGGAATGTCCGACCAGACGACATAGCGGCCGGCGGCGAACCAGGCCGGCCCTTCCGCCCACCGGCAGCCGGTGAACAGCTTCTCCACCTGCGCGTTGCCGTTGAACAGGCGCCCGAAACGCGGATCGAGAACTTCATAATAATCTGCGGCCGCCATGTTTCCTCCAGGCATCAGGTGACATTGGATCAAGCCAGCCCGCAATCGATCTGGCAAGACGGGGTAACGCTAATTTGTAAGACAAAATGGGAGGCGGCTCGCCTGCCGGCCCGGGCCGCGCGTCGTGCGGGAGCTTAGGAAGCCATTAACCGGCTATGCGCTGGCTGCAATGGTGCATTGCAACATCTTCTTTTTGCAACGCACCATTCCTATGTCATGATCCGTACCGATCAAGGGAGGAAGAAACGGCCGCGCCGAATGCGGCACAGAAGGAACCTTGCTATGATCTTCAACGACCTCGTGACCCGCGCTCGCACCAGCATCGCCAAGCGCAAGCACTACAATCGCCTCATCGCCGAAATCGACAGCTTCTCCAGCCGCGATCTGGCCGACATGCGCGCCGACCGTTCGGAAATGCTTTACCAGATCCACAAGCAGATCTACGGCTGAGCAACCCATCACGTTTGTCGTCCTCGGGTCGCCGCGACGGAGCTTCGCTCCTGCTCGCCCGTGGATGACGAAGGTGGGGCGGCCTACTGGAAATTACGCCCTTTGGGCATGACCCTCTCCGCCTCTTCCGACAGCGTTGCGAGATCCCGTCCGTCTTTCAGCATCGCGGGCCGAATTGCGGGTTGGCCGGAGCGGTCCGAAGGATCGGCGGCCGGCAGTGCGGCCGCACCGACCTTCTCCAGCAGCACGGTCAGCCAGGGCGTCAGGTCCTCGATCTTCTCGGCGACGATATGGACGACACCTGATTCCGACTGCAGTTTTCCGGTGACCTTCACAAACCGGGCACCCATGACGATGGGCCGGAAACGGGTGAAGGTCCTTTCCCAGAAGATGACGTTGGCGACGGCCTTGTCGTCTTCCAGCGTGAGAAAGATCGCGTTGCCCTTGCCGGGGCGCTGGCGCACCAGCACCAGCCCGGCAACGGAGACCCGCCTGCCGTCGCGCACGGAAGGCAGGCTGGCATTGGGAGTGATGCCGGCGCGGTCGAGCCGCTCGCGCAGGAAGGCGACCGGATGCGCCTTCAGCGACAGGCCGAGCGAGCGGTAGTCATGGATGACATGCTCGCCGAGCGGCATTTTCGGCAGCTTCGTTTCGGGCTCCAGCTCGCGCAGGCTGAGCGCCGGCTGGTCGAACAGCGGCAGCTTCTCGGCGGCACTCTTGCCGTCGAGCGCGCGGACCTCCCATAGTGCCGCGCGGCGGTCGAGGCCGATGGAACGAAAGGCGTCGGCTTGCGCTAATTTCTCGATCTCGTCGACATTGAGGCCGGAGCGCAGCCAGACATCCCGGACCGTCGAGTAGCCGGCGCCGCGCCGCTCGACGAAAACCTCCATGCGTTCCTTGGAAAGTCCCTTGATCTGCCGGAAGCCGAGCCGCACCGCATGCTGAGTCTCGATGACACCGCGCATTTCGGCATGGCGCGGCAGGATGCGGGCCGGGTCGAAAAGCGCCTTTTCCAAAGTGCAGTCCCAGACGGAGAAATTGACGTCGACCTCGCGGATGTCGACGCCATGGTCGCGGGCGTCGCGCACCAGCTGCGCCGGCTGATAGAAGCCCATCGGCTGCGAATTCAGGATCGCGGCGCAGAACACGTCCGGGTAGAAGGTCTTGAACCAGCAGGAGGCATAGACGAGCAGGGCGAAGGAGGCGGCGTGGCTTTCGGGAAAGCCATACTCGCCAAAGCCCTCGATCTGCTTGAAACAGCGCTCGGCGAAGTCCTTTTCGTAGCCTCGTCCTGTCATGCCGTCGATCATCTGCTGGCGATAATTGCCGATCGTGCCGGTGCGCTTGAAGGTGGCCATGGCACGGCGCAGTTCATCGGCCTTGCCCGGTTTGAAGCCGCCGGCGACGATGGCGATCTTCATCGCCTGCTCCTGGAACAGCGGCACGCCCAGCGTCTTGCCGAGAATCTCTTTCAGCTCCGCCTTGGGATATTCGGGTTTTTCCTTGCCTTGCCGCCGGCGCAGATAGGGGTGCACCATGTCGCCCTGGATCGGGCCCGGCCGTACGATCGCCACCTCGATGACGAGGTCGTAGAATTCGCGCGGCTTGAGACGCGGTAGCATCGACATCTGAGCACGCGATTCGATCTGGAAGACGCCGAGCGTATCGGCACGGCAGATCATGTCGTAGACACAGGAATCCTCCTTGGCGATCGTATCCAGGGTCAATGGCCTGCCATAATCGTCTCTCACGCCGTAATGGGTCTCGAGCAAAGTGAAAGCGCGCTGCAGGCAGGTCAGCATGCCGAGCGCCAGGATATCCACCTTGAGGATTTTCACCGAATCGAGATCATCCTTGTCCCATTCGACCATCTTGCGCTCGTCCATCGCCGTCTTGACGATGGGGACGATCTCGTCGAGCCGGTCCCTGGTGATGACGAAGCCGCCGACATGCTGGGAGAGGTGGCGGGGAAAGCCCATGATCTCGTTGGCGCGTTCCATCACATGCCGTGACACCGGATCCCTGCGGTCGAGGCCGCCGGCCCTGGCTTCCTTCTCGCCGAGTTCCGAGGTCGACCAACCCCAGATCGAGCCGGAGAGAGACGCCCTGACATCCTCCGAAAGGCCCATCGCTTTCGACACTTCGCGCAGCGCCGAACGGCCGCGATAGCTGATGACGGCGGCGGCGAGTGCCGTGCGTTTGGAGCTGTATTTCGTATAGATGTACTGCATCACCTCTTCGCGCCGTTCATGCTCGAAGTCGACGTCGATATCCGGCGGCTCGTTGCGTTCCTCGGAAATGAAACGCTCGAAGAGCGTGTCGATCTTGTCCGGCCCGACCTCGGTAATGCCAATGCAGAAGCAGATAATCGAATTGGCCGCGGAGCCGCGGCCCTGGCAGAGAATGCCTTCGCCTCGGGCGAATTTGATGATGTCATGGACGGTCAGGAAATAACGGGCGTAATTCAGCCGCTCGATCAGGGCGAGCTCTTCCTGGATTCGTTTTATCACGCTGGCGGGGATACCGCCGGGAAAGCGCCGGGCCGCACCTTCCCGAGCCAGTCGCTCCAGCTCCGCCTGCGGTCCGAGACCCGATTCCGTCGGCTCGTCGGGATAATTGTACTGAAGGTCGCCGAGCGAGAAGGTCAGCTCTTGCGCAAACCGCAGCGTCTCCGCCAGCGCTTGCGGATACCGGCGGAACAGGCGCGCCATTTCCAGCGGCGGCTTCAGATGGCGTTCGGCATTGGCGGTCAGTTCCAGCCCCACCTCGGCGACCGGAACATTGAGGCGGATCGCGGTCAGCACGTCCTGCAGCGGGCGCCGTTCGGCCGTGTGGTAGAGCACATCGTTGGTCGCCATCAGCGGGATGCCGGTGCTCTCGGCGAACGCCGCCGCCTGCTCGATCCGGAAGCGATCATGGCCGGCATAACAGGGTGAGACGCCGAGCCGCAGGATCCTGCCGAAGCGATCCCTGAGTTCACGGAGCAAAGCCAGACTGTCTTGCGCGCCGGCCGCCAGATCGGGCAGGACCGCCAGCGACATCCGGTCCCCCCATTCGAGCAGGTCGTCGCGCCGGAGCAGGGTGGCGCCCTTTTCGGTCTCGTCACGCAGATTGGCCTGGGTGAGCATGCGGCACAGATGGCCCCAGCCCGCACGGTCCCTGGGATAGGCGAGAATGTCCGGCGTGCCGTCGCCAAAAACCAGCCGGCAGCCGGGATGGTAGGCAAGCTTTTCGACCTTGGCCTGCTGCCAGGCGCGCACCACGCCGGCGACGCTGTTGCGGTCGGCGAGCCCGATCGCGGAGAAGCCCATGAGCTTGGCCGCGACCACCAGCTCCTCGGGTTTGGAGGCGCCGCGCAGGAAGGAGAAATTCGACTGGATGCCGAACTCCGCATAAGGAATGACGGTCAGCGCGTTCATGCGAAGACCCCATGCATGAACCAGCGCGGCGGGGTTTGCGAGACGCCGCCGTAAAGGCCTTGCCGGTAGAGCCAGTAGCGGCGGCCACCGGCATCCTCGATGCGGAAATAATCGCGTGTCGACGCGGCCGCGTCGCCCGGCGCCTCGCGCCACCATTCGGCGGCGATGCGCTCCGGCCCTTCGGCGCGCGTCACACGGTAAAGCGCGCGGCGCCAACGAAAATGCAGCGGCGGTCCCTCCGGCATTTCGGTGGCCGGCACCTCGATGGGCTCGGGCGAACGGAACAGCCGGATCGGTCGTTCCGGCGGGAAGATGGTCATCGGCGCCTGCATCCTGTCCGGCTTCTTGGGTGGTGTGGTCCGGCGCGGGGCTTCGGTGAAGGGAATGACGGCGACGGCGCGTTCCGGCAGGTGGCTTTCCACGGGAACCGGCTGCAGAACCGCGCCCTCGCCGAGGCGGGCGCGGATACGGTCGGCGAACAGGGCGATGTCGGCGCCGTCATCGGCCGCTTCGCCGGTCAGATCGGCCTGCTGCATGTCGAAAGCGGCGACGGCCAGCACCGAGAGGCGCACCAGGTCGAAGCCAAAGCCGGCATCGATATGCTGCTCGAGTGCCGCCAGCCTTTCATGGAACAATTTCCGGATCAGCAAGGGTTCGCGCATCGGCCGCGAGGTGCCGAGCGCGATGCGGCTGACGGCGCCGTCGACGCGAAAAAGCAACAGCGTCAGGCTCCTTGCGCCTTCGCCGCGGCGTTCGAGGTCGGTCTTCAAGGTCGTCGCCAGCATGCCCACCAGCCGTTCTATTTCCTCCGTCAGCGTGACGGGCTCGGCGAGATGACGCTCGACCGAAAGCGGCGCGACGGGAAGACGCGGTGAGATCGCCTCGTCGAGACGGCCAAGCGCCTGGTCGAGGCGCTGGAGCAGCAAAGCGCCGAAGCGGCGGGCGAGCGGCGCGCGCGGTGCCGCCATGACGGCGTCCGCCGTGCGCAGCCCCACGCTTTCCAGGCTGGTACGGGTTTCCGGCGCTATGCGAAGGGCGGCCAGCGGCAAAGGGGCGAGCAAGGCTTCCTCCTCGCCTGATGGAACGATGCGGTCGCCGCAAAAGCGGGCCGCCGCCCAGGCCGCCCCGGGCGTGCCGGCAAGCCCGGCGCGGACGTCGAAACCCTGCTGGAAGAAGCGCGACAGGATTTCGTCCAGCATGGCGCGTTCGCCGCCGAACAGATGGGTGCAGCCGGTGACGTCGAGGAACAGGCCGTCAATGCCGTCCAGCGCCACCAGCGGCGTGTAGCGGTCGCACCAGTCGGCAAGGCCCTCGAGCAGGCGCCGGTCGGCCTCCGGATCGGCTTCGACGATGTCGATCGACGGATGCATGGCGCGCGCATCGGCAATCCCCATGTCGCGCTTCAGGTGCAGCGCCTCAGCCCGCGCGTCGAGGGCCGAGATGCGCTGCGCGTTGCCCTGGCGATGGCTGATCACGAGCGGTGGATGAGATGGCTGCGGATGATCCGGCGGCCGGGAACGCCAGGATTTCCCCAGACGCTGCCGCAGGATCCTTTCGGTCGCGAGATAGGGAAACCACAGGGACAGGATTCTCTGCCCATTCGTTGCTTGCCCTGCTTCTTTCCTCGCCCCTTCTTTCATCGAATCTGCATTCATCGGGGTTCCACTCCAGTGTGAATTGTCCAGGCAGGGCCGTGCGGCTCTTGCCGATGCTGATGGTGAAGGCCGGGTGGCCGATCGAGCCGGCGAGCGGCCCGGCGACTGTTTCGCGCGGCACGGCCGGCGCCGAAGCGACAATCAGACGAACAGGCGCCGCCGTCGGTTCGGGCTCGGCCGCTTGTCGCAGCAGGAACACCGGCCGGCCGGCACCTTGCGCCCGCGCATGCAGGCGGCGTGTCGCGGTCAGGTCCAGCCGCTGCGGATTGCCGCGGATCTCCAGGATGACGGCTGCAAGCGCGGTCATGCGGGCCGCCTCCTCGGCGATCCACAGCGCATCGACAAGCCTGGGCGTCTCGGAAAACAGCAATTGCTGGGGCTCGATGCCGAACGAGGCATGCAGCCCCCTGGCATAGGGAAAGCCGGCCTCATGGAAAATTTCCGATGTCCCGATCCACAGGATGGGCAGCCCCTGCGCCTGGCTGAGGATCAGGCTGACGATCGACAGGGCGAAACCGGCGACGGCGCCCGCATCGCGGGTTTCCAGGCCATGGATTTCGGTCAGGGCGGCTTTCGGCAGGCCGCCGCTGAGCGCGGCATCGAGCCGCTCGATGCCGATGGGCAGGAAAGCGTCCGGCAAGGCGGCGGCAAGCCCGCGCCGGACGATCGTCAGATCGCTGCCGGCGTCAGCAAGGGGCGCGCCAGCCGGCGCCTGCAGGCGCTCGGGCAGTGTTCCCTCGATCTTCGCG
Source organism: Mesorhizobium sp. B2-4-13 (assembly GCF_006658535.1). Taxonomy (NCBI): domain Bacteria; kingdom Pseudomonadati; phylum Pseudomonadota; class Alphaproteobacteria; order Hyphomicrobiales; family Phyllobacteriaceae; genus Mesorhizobium; species Mesorhizobium sp. B2-4-13. Next base: position 339,220 of record NZ_VFVB01000005.1, read on the forward strand.
ATCTGGCGGCGCAGGGCAAAAACAGTCTCCCGCGCCACGGCGGTCATCGCCATGACGGTCAGCTTTCACTCACAATTGTTCCTGTTATGTTCCTATAGATTCCAGAGGGGATCGGAAGAGTCAAGCAGGCTCATCAAGGAATTTATTCCTCTTCTTGCGCGACACCGGCGTACAGGCGTCATTTGCCTCGACCAGCGCGAACGCCTATATGCCGGGATCAAAGGACAAAGCATGGCCCGCATCTACAAGACCCGCACCTGGCATGGTGAACTTGCGCCCTCGATGGAGGAATTGGAGTTCCTGGCCCTGGAGGCCTACGCCCACCTGCCGGAGGATTTTCGCAAGCTGACCGGCGAGATCGTCATCCAGATCGCCGAATTCCCGACCGACGAGATCATGGACGACCTGTCGCTGGAAACGCCGTTCGACCTGCTCGGCCTGTTCGAGGGGCGCGGTATCGCCGAACGCTGGAACCCGCAGACAGGCGAAGGCCCGAACCGCATCACGCTCTACCGCCGCGCCATGCTCGACTACTGGGCCGAAAACGAGGAAACGCTGGGCGACATCGTCACCCACGTACTGGTCCACGAGATCGGCCACCATTTCGGCCTGTCGGACGATGATATGGAGAAGATCGAAGAGGCGGCTGAATAGCCCTCGGCGTTTTCCCCTACCAGTCGCTGAGCTTCGTATCCGGCCCGTATTCCTGGCCATCGACATCCTTCACCACGGCCTGGCCGCAGCGCATGGTCTTGGTCTTCTTGTCGTAGGCGTAGGTCGGCGAGCCGAACAGGTGCCAGCCCCTGTTCAGCGCCGCCGTCACCTTATGGCAAAAGCTGGCGTCGTCCGGGGCGGTGAGAAAGCGGTAGAGTTTCATCGTCCAACTCCTGTCGTGTATCCCCAAATCGGCGAATATCATGCGCCGATGGCGGCCGCTTTCGCCAGAAGTTTTTCGGCCTGCGCCAAGTGCAACCGCTCGACCATCCTGCCATTCAGCGCGATGACCCCCTTGCCACTGTTTTGCGCAAGCGCGAAGGCATCCTTCACCGCGCGCGCCTCGGCCAGCGCCTGCGCCGACGGGGCGAAGGCACGGTTGGCCGCCTCGACCTGCGATGGATGGATCAGCGTCTTGCCGTCGAAGCCCATGGCGGCGGCCTGCGTGCACTCACGCGCGAACGCATCCGGGTCGCGGAAATCGTTGAACACCCCATCGAGCATGTCGATCCCGCCGGCGCGTGCCGCCAGCAGCATCTGCATCAGCCATGGCAGCAGATAGGCGCGATCCGGCGTCGCCAGCACGCCGGTATCCTTGATCAGGTCATTCGTTCCGGCGATGAAACAATCCAGGCGCGAGGCGGGGTCGCGGCCGAGTTCGGCGATGGCGCCGATGTTGAGCATGGCCTTGGGCGTCTCGATCATCGCCCATAGTTTCACGCTGTCCGGGGCAAAACTATCGTCCAGCACATCGCCGACTTCGAGCACGTCACGCGGCGTGTCGACCTTCGGCAGCAGGATGCCGTCCGGCTCCGCCTTGGCCACGGCCGCAAGATCGTCAGTGCCCCATTCGCTGGACAGCGCATTGACGCGTACCACCATCTCGCGGCGCCGGCCATTGGCATCAGGGCGGTTGGCGAAAATGCCGGCCAGTTTTTCGCGCGCGGCGATCTTGTCGGCGGGGGCGACGGCGTCCTCGAGGTCGATGATGACGGCGTCGCAGGCAAGCTGCGCGATCTTGGCCAGCGCCTTGTCGTTGGAGGCCGGGACATAGAGCACGGAGCGGCGCGGGCGGTAGATTTCGGTCATGCCAGATCTATGCCGTGTGTGATTGGTCGAGGCAAGCCGCCAGCCCTGCACGAAAACTGCACGCGCCTGCCGAAAACCTCCTCCGATCCGCCGCATCGCTTTCCTGCAGGCCTGCGACACAGGCGGCATGCACAAGCGAGCAAAACCCCGTCTGCCTTACCGGCTGCGCAGCGAAGGCTGGTGGCTGGTCGACCCGCAACGCGCCAACCCCGCTGCAACTCCCATCCCATTTGTCCGCAAGAGCCCATCGCCATGGCGATGGGACGCCATCAGGAAGATCAGGCCATGACCTCTTTCTTCCGCGCCGCGCCAAGCTATTGCAGCCGCTTCGGCGTCGCCGTGCTGCTGGTCGCGCTCGCCGATTTCCTGTTCTACGGCCAGCCCGCCGGGATCACGGTTCTGCTGTTCGCTACGCTGCTTGCCGCCGCGGCGGTTGCCGTGCATCCCGCCGCCTTCAGCGACGGCAAGATGTGGCTCAAGTCGGCCGCCTTGCTTGTCGCGCTGTTGCCGCTCGCCGAGACTGTCAGTCCCTTGTCCGTCTCGGTCGCGCTTGCCGCGCTGGTGGCGTTCGCGCTTTCGCTGAGCGGCCGCCCGTGGCACGGCATGGCGCGAATTGCCGGCCAGATCGTGCTGTTCGGACTGGCGGCGCCGTTCCGGTTCCTCGGCGATTTTCTCCAGTGGCGAAGAGCGGCGCGGCGGTTCGGCGGACATCGCATAAGGCTGGCGGCAATCGCGGTCTGGGTAATGCCGCTGACGCTGGGCGCGGTCTTCGTCGCCCTTTTCGGTGCCGCCAATCCGGTCGTCGAAGACTGGCTGTCGCTGATCGACGTCTTCAAGCTGCTCGAGCTTATCCAGCTGACGCGGATTACCTTCTGGCTATTCGTGCTTGCCGGCGTCTGGGCCTTTCTGCGGCCACGCCTGCCGCGCTTTCAGCGCCGCATCGCCAGGCTAAATCACCCTCCTGCCGATGCCCAGCCAGCGGCCGACCGGTACGCCGTCGAGGACATCGTCTTCGGCAAGGCCGCCATCCTGCGCGCGTTGATCGTCTTCAACATTCTGTTTGCGCTGCAGAGCGGGCTCGACGCCACCTATCTGTGGGGCGGGGTCGCGCTTCCCGATGGTTTGAGCTACGCCGCCTACGCGCATCGCGGCGCCTATCTCTTGATCGCCACCGCGCTGCTGGCCGCCGGTTTTGTCCTTGCGGCGCTGAGGCCCGGCAGTGAAACATCGGCCGACCCGCTCATCCGTCGGCTGGTCTATGCCTGGGTGGCGCAGAACATCATGCTGGTCGTCTCGTCGATCCTGCGGCTCGACCTCTATGTCGGCATCTATGCGCTGACCTACTGGCGCGCCGCCGCTTTCGTCTGGATGGGACTGGTGGCGGCCGGCCTTGCGCTGATCATCGCCCGTATCGCGCTCGGAAAATCCAGTGAATGGCTGCTCTCCGCCAATCTTCTGACGTTATCCCTAACGCTGTATGTCTGCTCTTTCATCAACTTCGCAGCCATGATCGCCACCTACAATGTCGACCATTCCCTCGAAATGAGCGGCCAAGGCATCCCGCTCGACGTCTGGTATCTCCGCTCGCTCGGGCCGGACGCGTTTCCAGCGCTCGATCGCATCTTCGATCGTCAGCGCGGGACGGCCAATGCCGGTGCCGCCGGCGAACTGGCAAGGTTGCGCGGTGTCGAGGAAGGCTGGTATCGCGGCCTGCAGGAAAACTGGCGAAGCTGGAGCTTCCGCGACTGGCGCCTGCTTCGCTATCTCGACAACAGGCGGCCTATTGTTCCCAGCGTCGCAGAACCCGTGCCGGATCGCTAATCCATGCCGCATCACATCCTCGTCGCCGACGATGACCCGCATATCCGCGAAGTGATCTGCTTCGCGCTGGAAAAGGCCGGCATGAAAACGGCTGCCGTCTCCGATGGCGCCGCCGCCCTGCAGGCAATCGAACGAAGCACACCCGACCTTGTCGTGCTCGACATCGGCATGCCGGAGATGGACGGGCTGGAGGTCTGCCGGCGGCTGCGTCACACATCAGACGTGCCGGTGTTGTTCCTGTCCGCACGCGACGAGGAGATCGACCGCATCCTCGGGCTCGAAATGGGTGGCGACGACTATGTCACCAAACCGTTCAGCCCGCGCGAACTCGTCGCCCGTGTCAACGTCATCCTGCGCCGCGCCCGTCCGGCGGCGCCGGAACTGGCCGACGACAGGCAGTTCGCGCAGGGAAAGCTCACCCTGGCGCCGGCCAGCCACGCGGCCGCCTTCGACGGCAAGCCGCTCGCCCTGACGGCGATCGAGTTCTCGATCCTGAAAGGGTTTCTGGCGCGGCCCACCCATGTGCTCGACCGCGACGCGGTGATGGCCAATGCCTATGCCGGCAAGATCCATGTCGCCGACCGCACCGTCGACAGCCATATCCGCAACATCCGGGCCAAGCTGGCGGCCGTGGGGTGCCCGGAGGTCATCGAGACCGTGCACGGCGTCGGCTTCCGGCTCGGCCGATGCGGCTGACGACATCAAGCAAGTCGATTGGCAGCAAGTGGATCGGCCGCAAATGGCGGCCGCGCCTCGCCACGGTCGTCGTCGCCATCCTGATCTTGGTAATGTCCCTGCCGCTGGTCGGCCTGTTCTTCTTCCGCCTCTATGAGAACCAGCTGATCCGCCAGACCGAGGCGGAACTGATCGCACAGGGCGCGGCCATCGCCGCCATCTATGCGCAGGAGGTCCGCGACGCCGGCATTTCACCGGAAAAGCTTGGCGTGGCGATGCCGCCGGCCAATGGCTATGCGAGCCGAGGCGCCAATCTCGATTCGCCCTATCGGCCGATCGAGCCGCGGCTCGATCTCGCCTCGGACTACGTGCTTGCGACCCGGCCGGCGGGGATCCCCACCACGGTCGATCCCGCTTTCGCCGCGATCGGCGCGCGGCTGGCGGGCATTCTCGACGCGACGCAGAAGACCACGCTGGCCGGCTTCCGGCTGCTCGATCCTCGGGGTGTGGTGATTGCCGGGCGCGACGAGACCGGGCAGTCGCTCGCCGGGGTCGAGGAGGTGCGCGCAGCACTTGCCGGACGCTATGCCAGCGCGCTCAGGCTGCGCATCCCCAACCAGCCGGCGCCGCCGCTCTATTCGGTCAGCCGCGGCACCAAGGTGCGCGTCTTCGTCGCTTTGCCGGTGGCCGTCGACGGCAAGGTCTCCGGCGTGGTCTATGTGTCGCGGACGCCCAACAACATCATAAAACATCTCTATGGCGAACGCGGCAAGGTGACGGCGGCGGCGATCGCCATCCTAGGCGGCACGCTGCTCATCGGCCTCGTCTTCCTGCGCACCGTCAGCCGTCCGATCTACGCGCTGATCGACCGCACCCAGCGCATCGCCGCCGGCGAGCGCGACGCGATCCGGCCTCTCGACCACCATGGCACGCGAGAAATGGCTGAATTGTCCGCCGCCTTTCTCGACATGGCCGATAAACTGCAGGCGCGCTCGGATGCCATCCAGACCTTCGCCACCCATGTCTCGCATGAACTCAAATCGCCGCTGACGGCGATCCAGGGCGCGGCCGAACTGCTGCGCGATTCAGGCAGCGCGATGGGCGATGACGAGCGGCGGCGCTTCTCCGACAATATCGTCACCGATGCGGGGCGGCTCAACCTTTTGGTCCGGCGGCTGCTCGATCTGGCGCGGGCCGAAAACCTCGCACCCAGCGGCGAAAGCACCTCGGTCGGCGCGGCGCTGGCCCTGCTTCCCGTCGACACCAGGTTGGCGGTTGAAGTCAAGGCCGGTGGCGACCTGGCCTTGCGCATCTCGGCCGAGAACGCGGCGATCATGCTTGCCAACCTCATCGACAATTCCGCCAGGCACGGCGCGACGCTGGTTTCGATCACCGCCGCAAGCGCCGGCGGCAAGGCGACCGTGCTGGTCAGCGACGACGGCGCCGGTATCTCGCCAAGCAACCAAGCGCGCATCTTCGAGCCGTTCTTCACCACGCGACGCGATACGGGCGGCACCGGCATGGGGCTTGGCATCGTGCTGGCCCTCCTGAAAGCGCATGATGGTACGATCCGGCTGGTTGACTCCGAGCGCGGCACGCGCTTCGAGATCACTTTGCCGGTCGCGTAGATTGCGGACGGCGGATCGGAGAAAAAAGTGCGCTACGACATCGTCATCATCGGCGGGGCCATCGTCGGATCCTCGATCGCCTACTATCTGCGCGAGGAAGGATTTTCCGGTTCGATCGCACTGATCGAGCGCGACCCGCAATTCGCCCATGCGGCGACCACACTGTCCATGGCCTCGATCCGCCAGCAATTCTCCATTCCGCAAAACATCCGCCTGTCGCAGTTCACGCTAAAACTGTTTCGGCGGCTGAAGGAAGAATTCGGCACCGACGCCGATATCGGTTTTCGCGAGGGCGGCTACCTCATCCTTGCCGGCGAGGCCGGGCTGCCGATCCTGAAAGCCAACCACGAAGCGCAGGTCGCCGAGGGCGCCGACATCCTGCTCGAGGACGCCGACCAGCTGACGCGCCGCTTCCCCTGGCTGTCGGCCGAAGGCATCACCGCCGGCGCCTATGGCCGGACCGGCGAGGGCTGGTTCGACGCGCATGCGATGCTGATGCTGTTTCGCAAGGCGCTGCGGCAGAAGAAGATCGACTTCATCAGCGCGTCGGTCACCGGCGTCGAGCGGCAGGGTAACCGTGTCACCGGCGTCAGCCTCGACAATGGCGATCGGCTCGAGGCCGGCACCGTCATCAATGCCGCCGGGCCGAATGCTGGCAAGGTCGCCGCCCTTGCCCAGCTTTCGCTGCCGGTCGAGCCACGCAAGCGCAACGTCTTCGTGTTCGACGCGCGGGACAAATTCACTGACATGCCATTATTGGTCGATCCCTCCGGCATCTATGTCAGGCCGGAAGGCTCGGTCTACCTCACCGGCGGCGCCGAGCCGGAAGAGGGCGACGGCCCGGCCGACCCCGGGGACTTCGACGTCGACTGGCCGCTGTTTGAAGAGGTGATCTGGCCGGTGCTGGCAACCCGCATCCCGGCCTTCGAGGCGATCAAGGCGACGCGCGCCTGGGCCGGGCACTACGATTACAACACGCTGGACCAGAACGCCGTGATCGGCCCGCACCCGCAAGTGACGAATTTCCTGTTCGCCAACGGTTTCTCCGGCCATGGCCTGCAACAGGCGCCGGCGGTCGGCAAGGCGCTGGCCGAACTGATCGTGCATGGCGGCTACCGGACGATCGACTGCTCGGCATTTGGCTACGCGCGTGTCGCCGAAGGGCGGGCCTTCCGGGAATTGAATGTGATTTGAGGTCAGGGGCTGCCTCGCGGGTTTGCCAGGCGCTCAGTTTCTTCGTCATTCCAGGGCGGAGCAGGAGCGAAGCGACGTCGCGGAGACCCTGGAATCCATGCCGTTACCGTTGTCGTAGTGTTCTAACGGCGCAGAACGAAGGGGGTGCCGATTGGCGCGTATTGTCGCGACAAGTCGACGTCGCGGCATGGATTCTAGGGTCTGCGCGACGTCGCTGCGCTCCTTGCTTCGCCCTAGAATGACGAAGTCTGGGCGTCAACCTTGAGCGCGTTGCCCAGCGCATTGCCTCCGGCCGTATTGTCGAAGATTCCCCAGACCTCGGCACCCGAAGCGGCGGCGGCCTCGACTTGCCGGCTGAATCGGTCGAGGCTGTCGGCGTCGTAGTCGGAGTAATAGACGCGCGGCGCGCCGTGCCAGCGGAAATAGGCGAGGCCGGGCCAGCCGCCGGGCACCGCGGCAGATGGCACCGGAGCGGGGTCGGCGGCAACGCGTGCGATCCGGCGATCGGCCAGAAGCGCTTCAGCCTCTGCTTCGAACCAGCTGGGATGGCGCGGCTCGCAGACCAGCCTAGTTTCGGTTCGGGTGCCCACCATGTCGAAGAAATCGCTCGCTACATCGGGCTCGAAGGACAGGCTGGGCGGCAACTGCACCAGAACCACGCTTAGCTTTCCACCGAGACCTTCGACCTCCTGGAGAAAGCTTTGCAAAATTTCGTTGCAGTCCACGAGACGGCGCTCATGGGTGATCGCCTTCGGCATCTTGACGGCGAAGCGGAAGTGCTGCGGCACGGCGTGTGCCCAGCGTTCGTAAGTCTCGCGACGGTGCGGCTTGTAGAAGGACGTGTCGATCTCGACGATCGGAAAGTGCCGGGCGTAGCGTTCGAGATGCGATCCGGGTTGCGGGAAATTATTCTTGTATCGTGTCGGAATGCCCCAGCCAGCCGTGCCTATGAAACATGCCTGTTTTCCCATGCAAGGGATGTGGACCAGAAGAGGCATGGGTCAAGGCGTGCGGAGGGCGCGTGACGACGCGCGCCGTTGGCGATGGATGGATCACAGAAGAAAAGTCAGCGCTGGCGGGAGATCCAGAAGGCGTCGGGCACGCGCTTCATGCCGATGCGTTCATAGAATCCGACAGCGTCCGGCATGGAAATCAGGCTGATGGCGACCGACGGTCCGAGCTGCCGGGCCACCTCGTCCATCAGTCCCTTGCCGATGCCCAGGCCTTGCGCCTTGGCCGAGACGGCAAGATCGCTGATGTAGCAGACCCAGGAAAAGTCGGTCAGGCAGCGGGCAACGCCAATCAGCGGCCTGCCTCCCATGTCGAGATGCGCCATGTCGAGACCGGCCATGTCTAGACGGGCCATGTCTAGACGGGCGGTCACGATCAGGTTGGCGCCCTCCAGCATCGCCTTCAGCCTTGCCTCGTCGTCGACGGGCCGGACTTCGCCGAGACTGGATTCCACCAGCACGCGGCGGAATTCGGGAATGCCGAGCGCCGGTTCGCGCGCATAGAGAACGTGGGAGTTTTCCACCATTGGACCAGACTGCACCATCGGGCGGTGAATTCGAAGCTGTTTTGCGCAGCGCCCTTGTGCCGGCGCGCACGAACAGTTGCCTTTTATTTGCCCGCGGCTTTGTGTAAACCGGGCCTCAGCAAATCCCCCCGCAACGAAAACACGGGCCAAAGCCATGGAAAAATTCACCAAGCTCACCGGCGTCGCCGCTCCCATGCCGATCGTCAATGTCGACACCGACATGATCATCCCGAAGGATTATCTCAAGACGATCAAGCGCACCGGGCTTGGCACCGGCCTGTTCGCCGAGATGCGCTACAAGGACGACGGTTCGGAAAATCCGGATTTCGTGCTCAACAAGCCGGCCTACCGCAAGGCGCAGATCCTGGTTGCCGGCGACAATTTCGGCTGCGGCTCGAGCAGGGAACACGCGCCATGGGCGCTGCTCGATTTCGGCATACGCTGCGTCATCTCGACCTCGTTCGCCGACATCTTCTACAACAACTGCTTCAAGAACGGCGTGCTGCCGATCACCGTCAGCCCCGAGGACCTGGAGAAGCTGATGGACGACGCATCGCGCGGCTCCAACGCCACCCTGTCGGTCGATCTCGAAGCCAAGGAAATCCGTGGTCCAGACGGCGGCGTGGTCACCTTCGACCTCGACGACTTCAAGCGGCACTGCCTGCTCAATGGGCTCGACGATATCGGCTTGACCATGGAAAAGGCAGGCGCCATCGCCTCGTTCGAGAAGAAGAACGCCGAACTGCGCCCCTGGGCCTGAGCGGCCGCAAGGACTGGCCCTTTCCGGGCCGGGTCGAGGGAGGGACAGTCATGAGACATCAGCTTCTTGCCGGCGTTTGCGGGCTGGCCTTGTTGCTGGCGCCCGCCGCGAGCGTGCTCGCGCAGACCCAGACGCCCGCCGCGCAACAGGCGCCGGCGGTGGAAAAGCCGGCCACCGATCAGGATGCGGGAGCCAACGCCGCCGACGACGCCGACGACGACAAACAGGCGCCGGTGCCGTTCGAAGGCGGCCACCTCACCATCACGCAGCCGGAGCAGGACGGCGAGAAGGTGCTTGCTTATGACGGTAAGCAGCTGGCCAGCAATTACGATCTCTTCTTCGACAAGATTGTGGAGGTTGGCGGCATCAAGGTGGCCCTGTTCGATGTTGGCGATGGCGGCAATCAATGCGGCCCGGCGACGGTGATCGTCTGGAAGCCGGAAGGCGGCGCCATCCAGAGCACCAAGGTCGAGCAGGACGAGTGCGGAGCGCCGCCCGCGGGAGTGTCCGACAACGCCATCTATTTCGTGCCCTATCTCCTGCCGGGGGACCAGAGGCCGGCCCTGCAGTGGTCGCCGACGGATGGGCTGACGATTTCGGGCAATCTCACCTACATGCCCGAACCCGGTACCGACTGGAAAGACATCGATCCGGAAAAGTACCAGAACATCATCGACGCCTTCCACAATGAGGCTGTCTACAAGGAAGCCGAAAAGCTGCTCGGCAAGGACATGTCGGATATGGCGACCAGCCTGCTGGTCGGCGGCGGCACGGAAAAGACCGCGTCCGGCGCCTTCTTCGCCAGCGGCTGCGTGCCGCATGATTGTGGCGGCAATGACGGCTTCATGGCCGTCGACCCGGCCATGCACCAGCTCTATTTCGCCCGCCGCGGCGACAATGGCCAACCGAACGCCTGGCCGGCGCTGGCGACATGGCCGGCCGATGTGAAGGAAGCGCTGGACAAGGCGCTGGGGTCGGCGAACTAGCCAGGGCATTTCCGGCGAAAGGGCGGCGCCTCCAGGGCTCTGCCCCTTTGTTTCGGGCAGGACCGCGTCAACGGCGACATTCGCTGGGACAAAATGGAACCAGATCGGCCGCGCGGCGTCATAGAAGCAGTTTCGCTCGGCAGTGCCTGGAGTAACATCGATGGTCAGGCTCGTTCTTCTGGCGCTTGTTCTGTTCGCCCTCGCTGCTGGCGCCACAGAGGCGGCAAAGCTGGACGCAGCCGCCGTCAACAACGCCCAATTCACCGACGCCGCAACGAAGGGTGTCGATGCGACCGTGTTGAAGGCACAGGTCCTTCTGGATCGCGCGCGCTTCTCGCCTGGCCTGATTGACGGCCGCCAGGCGGAGAACTTCACCAAGGCGGTCCGGGCATTTCAGGCGGCCAACGCCCTGCCCGCCGATGGCAAGCTCAACCGGGAGACCTGGGACAAGCTGGTCGCAACCTCACCAGGCGCGGTTCTTGTGAACTACGAGCTGACGCGCAAGGACGTGCGTGGACCGTTTACCAGGCGCATTCCGGCCAGTATGGAAAGAATGGCTCGCCTTCGCAGGCTCGGCTACCGCAGTTCGCTGGAACGGATCGCGGAGCACTTCCACATCAGCGAACAATTGCTGCGAAGGCTCAACCCGGGCATCAGCTTCAGGAAGGCGGGCGCAAAGGTGCTGGTGCCGGCCATCGACCGAGGCGATCCGCCCTCAGCCGCTGTCAGCGTCGAGGTCGACAAGGCCGCGCGCCAGGTTCGCGTTCTCGACAATTCCGGCAAAGTGGTTTCGGTCTACCCCGCCTCGATTGGAAGCGAAGAAAAGCCGGCACCGAGCGGCGAGGCACAAGTCACACGCGTGGTCCACAATCCCACCTATCACTACGATCCCCGCTTCGCCTTCAAGGGGGTGAAAACCAAACGGCCCTTCACCATCGCTGCCGGGCCCAACAATCCTGTCGGATCGGTCTGGATCGATCTGTCCATTGAAAGTTACGGCATTCACGGCACGCCCGAACCAGGCAAGATCGGGAAGACCTTTTCGCATGGTTGCATCAGACTGACCAATTGGGATGCCGAAGACCTCGCCCTTGAGGTGCACAAAGACACAAAGGTTGTCTTCACTGGGGAAACGGCTGAATCGGCCGAGGGCCAACCCGGCTGACTCATCGCGGGAAAGAGAGCTGGCCGTCGAGGCCACTGATTCTGCACCGCCGATCCTTCCGTATTGGCCCATGGCAGGATCGGTTTTTCCCCGCAGAGTAGCTGCAACAATGCGAGGCTCCCCCATGCGCAAGCTAATCTCAACCGGCTCACCGTTCGAAAAGACCGCCGGCTATTCACGCGCCGTGGTGCAGGGCGACTGGTGCTTCGTGTCCGGGACGACGGGCTACGATTACGCCACCATGACGATGCCGGACAGTGTCGAGGCGCAGACGCGCAATTGCCTGGCGACGATCGGCAAGGCGTTGCAAGACGGCGGCTTCGAAATATCCGACGTGGTGCGCGCGCACTACTACATCGCCGACCAGGCCTTCGTGGATGTCGTCTTCCCGATCCTCGGCGAGACATTCGGCGACATCAGGCCGGCGGCGACGATGATCGTCTGCCAGCTCAACAAGCCGGAAATGAAGATCGAGATCGAGGTGACGGCGCTGCGGCGTACCGTGTGAGGAGACTTCCGCCATGAAGGTCCGGCGTATCGTGGCCAATATCGAAACGCCGGACGTGGCCGCGGCGAACCGTTTCTACCACGACGTGCTTGGCCTCGACATCCTGATGGATCAGGGCTGGATCCTAACCTACGGTTCCGAGGACATGATGCAGCTGCAGGTCAGCTTCATGGCGCAAGGCGGATCCGGTACGCCGGTGCCGGATCTGTCGATCGAGGTCGACGATGTCGATGCGGCATTCGAAGCCATGAAGGACGCCGGCTTCGCCGTCGAATACGGGCCCGTCGACGAACCCTGGGGCGTGCGGCGCTTCTATGTGCGCGATCCGCTGGGCCGGCTGGTCAACATTCTCGCACACCGGTGAGCGCACCTTACGTGGCCAAGTAACTTGGACATGCCGGCGGGACAGCGGCGATAGGTCGTTCGTCCTCCCCTTGCGCTGCAACCGCTTGGCGTTTAGCAAGGCCGCGTCACACAGCGCCGCGCGCCTCTTTGGCGCGCGAAGGACGCTGTGCAAACCGAAACGCATTCTTTCTGGGACGGCTCATCATGGCAACGAAGCATCTTTTCCTGCTCCCCGGCGACGGCATCGGCCCCGAGGCGATGGCCGAGGTCAAGAAGCTGATCGCGGCCATGAACGCAAAGCTCGGCAGTGGCTTCGTCACCGACGAGGGCCTGGTCGGCGGCTGCGCCTACGATGCTCACAGTGCGGCGATTTCCGATGCCGACATGGAAAAAGCGATGGCAGCGGACGCGGTGCTGTTCGGCGCCGTCGGCGGGCCGAAATGGGATGCCGTGCCTTACGAGGTGCGCCCCGAGGCCGGCCTGCTGCGCCTGCGCAAGGACATGGAGCTGTTCGCCAATCTGCGCCCGGCGATCTGCTATCCGGCGCTGGCCGCATCGTCCTCGCTGAAGCAGGAAGTCGTCGAAGGCCTCGACATCCTCATCGTGCGTGAGCTGACCGGCGGCGTCTATTTCGGCGAGCCCAAGCAGATCATCGATCTCGGCAACGGCCAGAAGCGCGGCATCGACACGCAGGTCTACGACACGTTCGAGATCGAGCGCATTTCTGGCGTCGCTTTCGAGCTCGCGCGGACCCGCAAGAATCATGTCACCTCGATGGAAAAGCGCAACGTCATGAAGTCGGGCGTGCTGTGGAACGAGGTCGTCACCCAGACCCACAAGGCACGCTATTCCGACGTCAAGCTCGACCACATGCTGGCCGATGCCGGCGGCATGCAGCTGGTGCGCTGGCCAAAGCAGTTTGACGTCATCGTCACCGACAATCTGTTCGGCGACATGCTGTCCGACATCGCCGCCATGCTGACCGGCTCGATCGGCATGCTGCCATCGGCCTCGCTCGGCGCGCCTGACGCCAAGACCAAGAAGCGCAAGGCGCTGTACGAGCCGGTGCACGGCTCGGCACCCGACATTGCCGGCAAGGGCATCGCCAACCCGATCGCCATGATCGCCTCCTTCGCCATGTGCCTGCGCTATTCCTTCGGCATGGTCGATGAAGCGGACAAGCTCGAAGCTTCAATCGCCGCAGTGCTCGACCAGGGCCTGCGCACCAAGGATATTTTCTCACCCGGCATGACCGAGGTCGGCACGGTCGAAATGGGCGACGCGATCATCGCCAAGTTCCTGGGGTAATCAGCGGATCTCGCCGGCAAGCTGCCGCAGCAGGCCGACGAGCCGCGCCTCGTCCACCGGCTCGAAAAACGCTGAGTCGGCGGCCTCGACGGCGACGATCGCTTGCTGGGCGGCCGCCGCCCCGGCGGCGGTGACGCGGATCACCTTGGCCCGGGAGTCCCGGGGATCGGCTTCGCGTGCGATCAAGCCCTTGGCCTCCAGCCGGGCGACGACGTCCGAGGTCATCTTCACCTCGGTGCCGGCCTGGGCGGCGAGCTGCACCTGGTTGGGCGGTTCGCCATTGCGGCCAAGCCACATCGCCGAGGCGAGCAGCACGAACTGGACATGCGTCAGGTCGAGCGGCGCCAGCGCCGCCGTCATGACGCGCTGCCAGCGCATGGTGGTTCGCCAGAGCAGCAAGCCGGGGCTCTCCGACGGCCCGCCCTTGAAGCGCGTGTCGAGTTCAGCCATGGTTCGCCAACGCCTCCGCCTGCTCGAACAACTTGGCCATCGACACGTCGAAATCGCCACTGATCTGAGGCCCGAGTTCAGGGCCGACCTCGGCTGCCGAAGGGCCTGAGATATCGAGCCGGTGCGTCACCTGCGTGCCGCCTTCGACAGGCACCAGAGTGTGCCGGAACAGCAGCTTGGTGTCGCCGAACGAAGTTTCATCGGCATAGGTGACGTTTTCGACGAGATCGACGATGGTCGATTCGAACGTGTCCTGACCGACCGGCGTCACCGAGACGCGGGTGCCCTTGGCGAATGGCCCATGCAGCACGAAGGTATCGGAGCCTTCATAAGTCAGGCGGCCTTCATGCAAGGCCTTGAGCGCGTTCCAGATGGCTTGCGCAGGAAGGGGGGAAGTCGCGGTGTATTCATTGGTCCACATCGTTTTGCTCCATTCGCTTATTTAATCTGCGCATAGACTATCTGCGCGCAGATTAAATTGCAAGCGGAATCTTCATCTGTGACGAAGATCGCCTGAACCGTCGTTTTTGGAGTGACATTTCTCGGGACCTGGCTCCTAAACCCTGACTCCCGCCGGCACCGGTCCCCATTGGTTTTCATGCCCTTGAGTCGGGATCAGCGCGAAGACCAGGATGATCAGGCTGCCGATGCTGGGGATCAGGATCACCAGATAGAGCCAGCCCGACAGGCCGATATCGTGCAGCCGGCGCACGGTCATGCCGAGGCCGGGCAGGAGCGTCGCCATGAGGAAGGTGCCGCAGAGGCCGACCGTCACCACCGCCGAGACATCTGTGTCGAAATTGCCCATTTCGATATCGGTGAAGATGCCGATGCCGCCGACGATCAGCAGGCAGACCACCCAGAACAGGCAATAGCCCCAATATTCCTTGCGGCGGGCGCGGCCGGCGAAGTTGAAGTAGTTCTGCGTCAGTCCACGCCAGAAATAGCCCCAGAGATCACTGGGTTCGGCGGTTGCGCTCTCGCTGGATCGGCCGAAATGCTGCGCCTGCGGTGCGCGGGCTGTGGATGCGGTGCCGGCTTGGGCCGGTGCCGCATCTATGCCTGCGCCAACCGTCGAGTTCACGGCCGGGCCTGCGGTGGTTTGGCCAGCGATCGAAAAGACGTCGCGCGCCTGGCCGCCGCCCGGCTGGAACTCGACCGCCGTCCCGTTGGGCATGGCGGTTTGCCGGCGCAGGTTCTCGCGGGTGAAGGTGTAGCTGTTGCCGTCGGCTCCCGTGATGAAGCCGAAGCCCTGGTCCTCGTCATAGTGAAGCACTTCGCCGCGCATCCGCCCGCCCCTTACAGCCCGTTCCCTGCCAAGATGTGGCACAGGCCCAAGCCCATGGGCAAGCCGCCCATAGCTACCGTCTTCGCGGCAAATGAAGCACAAGGCTTCACGTGCAGCCGTCTTCGCCAAAGCAGACAATGGCAGCCAAGCGTTCCGATGCCTGCCGTGCGTCCCTGGCCGGGCACATCGCCAGACAGCACCGGCCGACACTGGCGTCGGCAAGCTGGGCGGCGGCCATCCGGGCCGGCCTGAAGCAGAGCGCGGCCAGTCTGGATTCCTACGAAGGCCGCTTCTTCGTCTTCTTGTTTTTTGGCGGACCGGCGTTGTCGAATTTCGGCTTGCCCGGCTTCTTCGCCCAGGGCTTTGCTTCATGCGTGGTGGCCGGACGCTGGTCGACTGAAGCCGGTGCACGCTTCTCGAACTTGCGCTTCGGCGCGTTCGGGTCGAACGGCGCCTTGCCGCGATGCGGCTTCTTGTCCGGGCTCGGCGGCTGATAGCCGGCCCGCGACAGGTCCGGCGTGCCGTCCAGCCGCTTGACCACGATGTTGCCCTGCAATTTGCGGTCGGGCCCGATCGCGGCGAGAAAGCGCTCCGCCCAGTCGGCGGCGATCTGCACGAACGTCTCTTCCGGCTGCATCTTGATGGCGCCGATCTCGCGCTTGCTGATGCTGCCGGCACGGCACAGCATCGGGATCAGCCAGCGCGGCTCGGCATTCTGCCGGCGCCCCACCGACAGCGAGAACCAGACGCTGGCGCCGAAATCGTCGCGGCGGCTCGGTGCCTCGTCGCGAGGGCTGAATTTTTCGCCCGCCGCTCTTTCACGCGATGGCGTGAAAGGCGCGACGTCCATGAGATCCTCGGGCGCCGAGCGGCTGGCGCGGCACTGGCGCACGAAGGCGGCCGCCACCTGTTCGGCGCCGTGCCGGCTAAGAAGCGCGTCGATGAATGCACGCTCGTCATCCTTGACCGGTTCGTCGAAAGCCGGGTCGGCAAGAATGCGCTCGTCGTCGCGCCGCATCACGTCGTCGGCCGAGGGCGGGCTCGCCCATGTCGCCGTCAGCTTGGCGCTTTGCAGCAGCCGCTCGGTGCGCCTGCGGGCGCTGTTGGGCACGATCAGCGCGCTGACGCCCTTGCGCCCGGCACGTCCCGTGCGGCCGCTGCGGTGCAGCAGCGTTTCGGGATTGGTCGGCAGGTCGGCATGGATCACCAGCTCGAGATTGGGCAGGTCGATGCCGCGCGCCGCGACGTCGGTGGCGATGCAGACTTTCGCACGGCCGTCGCGCATCGCCTGCAGCGCGTGGCTGCGTTCGTTCTGGCTGAGCTCACCCGAAAGCGCGACGACGGAAAAATTGCGGTTGTTGAAGCGTGCCGTCAGATGATTGACGGCGGCGCGCGTGTTGCAGAACACCAGCGCGTTCTTGGCCTCATAGAAGCGCAGCACGTTGATGATGGCGTTCTCGCGGTCGGCCTGGGCGACATTCAGCGCCCGATACTCGATGTCGAGATGCTGCTTTTCCTCGCCGGCGGCCGAGATGCGCACGGCATCGCGCTGATACCCCTGGGCGAGCGTGGCGATGGAGCGCGGCACGGTGGCCGAGAACATCAGCGTCCGGCGCTCGGCCGGTGCGGCATCGAGGATGAATTCGAGGTCCTCGCGAAAGCCCAGATCGAGCATCTCGTCGGCCTCGTCGAGAACCACGGCCTTGAGCGTCGACATGTCGAGCGAATGCCGCGTGATGTGGTCGCGCAGCCGGCCGGGCGTGCCGACGACGATATGGGCGCCGCGCTCCAGCGCGCGCCGTTCGGTGCGCATATCCATGCCGCCGACGCAGGACGCCACCGTGGCGCCGGTTGGCTCATAGAGCCATTCGAGCTCGCGCGTCACCTGCAGCGCCAGTTCGCGTGTCGGCGCCACCGCCAATGCCAGCGGCGCCGCTGCCGGGCCGAAACGTTCCGCGCCGTCGAGCAGCGTCGGCGCCATGGCAAGGCCGAAGGCGACGGTCTTGCCCGAGCCGGTCTGCGCCGACACCAGCGCGTCGGCCTGGCCGAGCTCCAGCACCGCCTTCTGCACCGGTGTCAGGTCGGAATAACCGCGTTTTTCCAGCGCTTGTGCCAGCGCGGGAACAATACCATCGAAGTTGGACATCTCGTTCTTTCGGAATTCAGGGTTCTGCGCTCATCATGGAGCACATGCCGGGGGCTGGCGGCGCCAGCCAAACAATCTTGGCCGTTCGTACTTCGTGCCGCCCTTCTTGTACAGGGTGCCATGAAGGCTATGCGGCGTGCCGCCAATTGACTCCTGCCGCAAACCGCGTAAAAGCCCGCTTCGAACGGGATCGTTTTTCGATGCGCGGCCTTTTGATGGCTCTTCTTGCATTCGATGCCCCCAGCCTCAATGCGAACCATTGGGCCGGGGGCGTCGCTGCGTCGCCTCGTCCCGGCAAAACCCCATTCTTGGCCAAGAAAACCACCAAAACCACCACCAAAACGGTGTGATTCCCTTGGCCTAACCACCCTCTCCCGGGTCCGGCCCGGGGGACGGAACCCCGCACTTGGCCGGCGGGTTTTCTCCAAAACCAAGCGGAGAGGGACAGGAGATCTTTATGAGTTTCAAGGTTGCGATAGTCGGCGCCACGGGCAATGTGGGCCGGGAAATGCTCAACATCCTGGAAGAGCGCGGCTTTCCAGTGAGCGAAGTCGTGGCGCTCGCCTCGCGACGCAGCATGGGCACGGAAGTGTCGTTCGGCGACCGCACGCTGAAGGTCAGGCCGCTCGACCAGTATGACTTTTCCGACACCGACATCTGCATCATGTCGGCCGGCGGCAATGTCTCCAAGGAATGGTCGCCGAAGATCGGCAAGCAGGGCTGCGTCGTCATCGATAATTCGTCGGCCTTCCGCTACGACCAGGACGTGCCGCTGATCGTGCCCGAGGTTAACCCGGACGCGATCTCGCTGTTCACACGCAAGAACATCATCGCCAACCCGAATTGCTCGACGGCGCAGCTCGTCGTGGCGCTGAAGCCGCTGCATGATTTCGCCACCATCAAGCGCGTCGTCGTCGCCACCTACCAGTCGGTGTCCGGCGCCGGCAAGGAAGGCATGGACGAGCTGTTCACGCAGACGCGTGCGGTGTTCGTCGCCGACAGCGTCGACGTCAAGAAGTTCACCAAGCGCATCGCCTTCAACGTCATCCCGCATATCGACGTCTTCCTCGATGACGGTTTTACCAAGGAAGAATGGAAGATGGTCGCCGAAACCAAGAAGATGCTCGACCCCAAGATCAAGCTGACGGCGACCTGCGTGCGCGTGCCGGTGTTCATCGGCCATTCGGAAGCGGTCAACATAGAGTTCGAGAAGCCGATCACCGCCGATGAGGCGCGTGACATCCTGCGTGATGCGCCGGGGTGCCAGGTCTTGGACAAGCGCGAGGATGGCGGCTACATCACGCCGCTGGAATCGGCCGGCGAGGACGCCACCTTCATCTCGCGCATCCGCGAGGATTCGACCATCGACAACGGCCTGTCGATGTGGATCGTCTCCGACAATCTGCGCAAGGGCGCGGCGCTGAACGCCGTGCAGATCGCCGAGCTCCTGGTCGAGCGCGGCCTTATCCAGCCGAAGAAGAAGGCGGCTTAATCCCGCTCACGGGCCGCACCGCCGCTGCCGCGGCTGGCCCTCCGCGAGGGCGCCGGACCATCGGCGGCCCACTGTCGCGGGCTCGGCCTCCGGCCGTTAGCCCTCTTCTCCCCGTCACTATACGGGGAGAAGGTCCCGGCAGGGGGATGAGGGGCGGCGCTGGCCTTGCCAATTTTGGCGCTGCCGACTCATGATTAGCCGCTCTGCGCCGAGTTCAACTCGCACTATCCACACTCAGTTCGCGCAGCACCGCCATCGCCTCCTCCGCCCGGTCCGCCGGCACGAACAGGTGATCATGGTAAAAACCCGAGACCGGATTGACGCCCATGCCGGCGGCGGCGAGGCACGCGGTGATGGCGGCGAGGAAGCCGACGGCTTCCAGCGATGAGTGGACGTTCAGCGTGATCATCCGGCAGCGGAACGAGGCGGCTAGTTCCGTGCTCCGGGCGGCTTCCTCCGTCACGATCAGCGTCGTGCCTTCGCGCTCCCGAAACGCCATGACCGGTTCGAGGCCTTCGGGCCGTGGAACGCCAGGCGCCAGCATGGCGAAGACATAGATGCCATCGCGCAGTTCCGGCGTCATCGACGCCAACAGAGTGCTCAGATCGGTCTCGCCCGTCATTTTTTTCTCGCCTGCATCGGGACGGCAGCAGCTTCTCAATATCCGCAAACAGCACACACCGGTAGTCGACACACGGACGACATGGCAATGTCGCCGGCGGCCGGGCTTGCATGACGGCCGCATCGCACAATACAGGAGCTGAGGGCCGACGCCGGTCCGTGAAAGGCTCCCGAATGATCGTTCGTCCGCGCCCCACCTTCCTGCAGCTGTTCTTCATCATGCGCGGTTCGGTGGTGCCACGCATCCTGCCGCAGATTTTCGGCTTCGCGATCTATTCGGCGGTCATCCTCGTCGTGGCGCGCCGGTTCCAGCTCGATCTCGGCGTCTTCAACATCACGCCTTTCGGACTGGTGGGCGTGACCTTGTCGATCTATCTGTCGTTTCGCAACAACGCCGCCTATGATCGCTGGTGGGAGGCGCGCAAACTGTGGGGCGCGCTGGTCTTCGAAATCCGCAATCTGGCCCGCGCCACGACAAGCCTCATTCCCGATCGGGCCGAGCAACGCGCCCTGCTGATGGAAGCGCTGGCCTTCTGTCATTTTCTGCGCGGCCAGTTGCGCAAGATCGACAGCGTCAAGGAGGTCCATGCCTTCATCGAGGCTGAAGCCGGGACGGCCGCTAGTTTCGCCAATCCGGCGGACGAGATGGTCAGGCGCATGGGCCGCCGTGCCAATGCGCAGCGCCGGGCTGGCGACCTCGACACGATCGGTTTCCGCATTCTGGATGAGAGGCTGGCGTCAATCACCGCCATCCAGGCCGGCTGCGAGCGGATCGCCGGCACGCCCTTGCCCTTCGCCTACACGCTGCTGGTGCACCGCACGGCCTACATCGTGTGCCTGCTGCTGCCGATTGGCCTGATCTCGACCACCGGTTGGGCAACGCCATTGTTCACGGCGCTGATCGCCTACACCTTCTTCGGCCTCGACGCGCTTTCGGAAGAGCTTGAGGATCCGTTTGGCACCGAAGCCAACGACCTCGCGCTCGACGGCCTGTGCCGGGTCTGCGAAATCTCGGTGTTCGAGGCCTTGGGCGAGACGCCACCAAAGATGCTGTCGGCCGAAAAGTTCTATCTTTCGTAACGCCGCACCGTCAAAAATCCGAACATTTGTCGGATCGACGCCTCATGGAACGTCCTTGGGTCGACCCCACCGAAAAAGGGGCTGACCATCAGGAGGACACCCAATGAGCATTTCTCAAACCGCGCCCGTCTCGGCTGGCGCCCTGTGGACCGGCCGGGCGCTCAGCGGCCTCATCGTCCTGTTCATGATCTTCGACGGCGCCATCAAGCTGCCGCCGCTCGACGTGGTCACCCAGACGATGGTGCCGCTTGGGTGGCCAGCCGATCCCAACGTCGCGCGCATGCTGGGCGTCATCGGCCTGGTCTCGACCGCGCTCTACGCGCTGCCGCGCACCTCCGTGCTCGGCGCCCTCCTGCTCACCGCCTATATGGGCGGCGCCATCGCCACCAATGCGCGCATCGGCAATCCGCTGTTCTCGCACATGCTGTTCGGCGTCTATCTCGGCATCATCCTATGGGGCGGCCTCTATCTGCGCGACCCCAGGGTTCGTGCGCTGATCCCGTTCAGCCGATAGCTGTTCCGAGCCAAGAACAGCGTCCACTTCGCCTGCACGCCATCGGGTGGCAATACCGCCGATGCGGTCTGTTTGGGCGAGCAGCGTCGCGATCTTCGTTCTCCTCGGGATCAAATTAGCCGTCTGAGAGTTAAGCACTTGGCGGCGAGACGGCGATCCGCGTGTGAGAGGAACGACAAATGAAGAAAATACTGACCATTCTGGTGCTGACGACGGCACTGGGTGCATGTTCGCAAACGGAAAAAGGGGCTGCCGTGGGCGGCCTGGGCGGTGCTGCGGTTGGCGCGGCCGTGGCCGGAGATCCGGTGCAGGGCGCTGTTGTCGGCGGTGCGGTCGGCGCCGTGGCCGGCGCGCTGATCGGCCATGCCAGCGAAAGCGGCCAATGCCGGTACCGCGATCGCCATGGTCGGGTCTATGTCGATCGCTGCCCAAGCGGTTATTGATCGGCCTCAGTCCAAACATGAAGAGCAAAACGGCGGGCTTTTGACCCGCCGTTTTCGATCGATGAATTGGCCGCGACTCGCTTGAGACAGCCGCCGCCGCGAGCCGCGCTACAACAGCTCCCGAATGTATCGCCAGGCGTCCCGTCCCAGATCCGCATCGGCGCGGTCATTGCCGCCATGCGCATGCGAGCTTGAGCGCGGGGTGGTTTCGCCAGGCAGGACGATGCGGTGGCCGGCGCCGGGGGCCGAAACCAGGCGCGTGGCCTTTCCGGCGTCTTGCCTACGCTGGACAATCGACGCGGCAAATTCCAGGGACGGCCACAGCGCGTCGTCGCCGCCCGCGACCAGCATGACCGTCGCCGAAATTTCCTCGACGGGAATGGCGGCCTTGCCGGCCTCCTTCTTGAAAGCGGTCAGGCAGTGTTCGAAAAGCCCTCGGTAGGACACGAGGCCATCGACGTAGCGTGCCTTCCAGTTGGGGTCGGCCGGAACAAAGGGGAGAGGGCGCCCCTTGAGTGTCCACGACGACCGCTCGGGCCAGCTGACGCCGTCGCGGCCCGGCCCGATGTTTCCCCAGACCACCGATGTCGGGCTGATCGCGACAACGGCGTCGATGCGCGGGTCATGCGTCGCCACGAGCAAGGCCGCCTCGGCACCTTTGGACGTGCCGACATAAACGATGCGCCGGCATCCCAAACCGACAAGACGGTCGGTCGCGGCGAAAAAAATCTCCAGGGGGATTTCGCATATGCCTGGGATCTGGTCTTGGCCGCCAAACCACCGGAGGGCAAGGGCAGAGACGCCCACATCGGCAAACAGCCTGGCGCGCCCGACGTCGACGCGGCCGCTCGATCCGCTCAGCACCACGACACCTGTCGTGGCCTCGGGGCATCGCAACAGGGTTCCGGCGACGAAGCCGGACAGGATTTCCTCCGCGACTGCCCGTTCGTCCATCCGATCCTCAGCCGGAAATCAGAAGCTTTCCAATGAAACAGCAAAGGGCAGGTGAGTGACAAATGCAAACAACAAAACGGCGGGCACAGGCCCGCCGTTTTGTTCCCGCAAGGAATAGGACGCGATTACTCGGCGGTAGCGGCTTCCGCTTCGGCCGGTGCGGCAGCGGCCGAGGCGACGGCGGCAGCGGCGTCTTCCTGGGCCTTCTTCAGCAGGGCGGCGCGTTCCTGCGCCTTCTTGCCGGGCTCGGCCTTCTTCGGGTTGGAGCGGGCTTCGCGCTTGGCAAGGCCGGCCTCATCGAGGAAGCGCAGCACGCGGTCGGTCGGCTGGGCGCCGTGCGACAGCCAATGCTTGACGCGGTCGGCGTCGACCTTGATGCGCTCGCCGTCCTTCGGCAGCAGCGGGTTCCACGAGCCGAGCGACTCGATGAACCGGCCGTCGCGGGGCGAACGGGCATCGGCGACGACGACGTGGTAGTAAGGACGCTTCTTCGAGCCCGCACGGGCCAGTCTGATCTTCAGTGCCATTTCTTTTCTCCTAAAAGCTCTGATTCGTTTGATAAGTCAGGGTTTCTTCAACCCGTTTTCGTCACGCCGTTGGCAGCGGCGATCTGTTCGTGGTGCCGGATCACTTCGCGGACGACGAAGTTGAGGAATTTCTCCGCGAAATCCGGGTCGAGATGCGCGTCATGCGCCAGCTGGCGCAGGCGGGCGATCTGCTGCTGCTCGCGCGCCGGGTCGGCCGGCGGCAGGCCATGCTCGGCCTTGAGCACGCCAACCGCCTTGGTGCAGCGGAAGCGCTCGGCGAGCATGTGGATGAGGGCCGCGTCGATGTTGTCGATAGAGGCGCGGTAGCCGGCCAGGATGGTGCGGGCGTCGGCCATGTCCTTTTCTTCGTTCATAGCGTCCTCACTTTTTCTTGCCGAGACCGGGCAGGCCGCCACCGCCGCCAAGGCCGGGAAGCTTCATGCCGCCGGGCAGGCCGGGCAAGCCGCCGCCGGGAAGACCGCCCGGCAGGCCCTTCATGCCGCCGAGGCCGGCGGCCTGCGCCTGCTTCTGCAAGGCTTCGAGCTGCTTGGGGTCCATCTTCGACAGATCGGGCATGCCGCCCATGCCGCCGGGCATCATGCCGCCCCCCAAACCACCAAGGCCCATCTTGGAGGCAAGGCCGCCCATCATGCCGCGCATCAGGCCACCGCCTTTGCCCTTGCCGCCCATCGCCTTCATCATGTCGGCCATGCCGCGATGCATCTTCAGGAGCTTGTTGATCTCGGCGGCATCGGTGCCGGAGCCGGCGGCGATGCGCTTCTTGCGCGAGTGCTTTAGAATGTCGGGATTGGCGCGCTCGGCCTTGGTCATCGAGGAGATGATCGCGAGCTGGCGGCCGAACATCTTGTCGTCGAGGCCGGCGGCGGCCATCTGGTCCTTCATCTTGCCCATGCCGGGCATCATGCCCATGATGCCGCCCATGCCGCCCATCTTCGACATCTGCTGAAGCTGCTGGGCGAGGTCGTTCAGGTCGAACTTGCCCGACTGCATCTTCTTGGCCATCGCCGCCGCCTGCTCGGCATCGATGTTCTCGGCGGCTTTTTCGACGAGCGAGACGATGTCGCCCATGCCCAGGATGCGGTCGGCGATCCGCTTGGGGTGGAATTCCTCCAGCCCATCCATCTTTTCGCCGGTGCCGATCAGCTTGATCGGCTTGCCCGTGACGGCGCGCATCGACAGCGCGGCACCGCCACGGCCGTCGCCGTCCATGCGGGTCAGGACCAGGCCGGTGATACCGACGCGCTCGTCGAAGCTTTTCGCCAGGTTGACGGCGTCCTGGCCGGTCAGCGAATCGGCGACCAGCAGGATCTCGTGCGGGCTCGACACCTTCTTGATGTCGGCCATCTCGACCATCAGCGGCTCGTCGATATGGGTGCGGCCGGCGGTGTCGAGGATGACGACGTCATGGCCGCCGAGCTTGGCGGCCTGCACGGCGCGCTTGGCGATATCGACCGGGTTCTGGCCTGCGATAACAGGCAGCGTCGCCACCTTGACCTGCTCGCCGAGCTGGCGCAGCTGCTCCTGCGCGGCCGGACGCCGCGTGTCGAGCGAGGCCATCAGGACCTTCTTGTTCTGCCGCTCGGTCAGCCGCTTGGCGATCTTGGCCGACGTGGTGGTCTTGCCGGAGCCCTGCAGGCCGACCATCATGATGACGACCGGGGCCGGCGCGTTGAGGTCGATGGCGACACCCTCGGCGCCGAGCATGTCGACCAGCTCGTCATGGACGATCTTGACGACCATCTGTCCCGGCTTGATCGACTTCAGCACCGCGGCGCCGACGGCCTTCTCGCGCACCTTGTCGGTGAAGGACCGCACCACTTCCAACGCCACGTCGGCCTCGAGCAGCGCACGGCGCACCTCGCGCAACGCTGCCGAGACATCCGCCTCCGACAGCGCGCCACGGCCGGTCAGGCCGTTCAGGATGGAGCCAAGACGCTCCTGCAGCGATTCAAACATTCGTTTTCCTTTTCCCTGGCACCCGGATGGTGCCCGAGAGGTAATGCGTTCGCGCCCAGTCTCCAAGCAAAAGCCAGTCCAAGCAAAAGCCCAAAACCAAAAAGCACCCGGGGGCGCACAGCGCTGCCGGGTGTTGGCCTCCAGGATCTGTTTACAGCACTCGGCCTCAAAGAGGTTTCGGCGTCCTGGTCGGCTTGCTCGGAGGGATACTCGTCGCGGAATTGGTGGGCTGTAGACAGGAATTTGGCGCGAGAGTCAAGGCAAGGCCGGTGCCGCGCCGTTTCCCGGGCCGCGATCAGGCCGTGCTCGGGCCGTTGGGGACCTGGGCTGAGACCCTCAGCGGCGAGCGCGGATGCAGCAGCAAAACAATCGTGAGCAGGCTGCAGGCAATACCGATGAGCGCAATGAGGATGGCATCCGATATCATCCAGCCCGGTCCCTCGAGCGGCTTTGCAGTGAACAAGGCGAAGGAATTGTAGCTCTCCTGATGCGAGATCAGCAGGAAGCCGGTGAGGTTGTTGCCAAGATGGGCGCCAAGTGCCGCGCCGAGATTGCCGGTGGCGTAGACCACGAGGGTCAGAAGCAGCGCGAAGGCAGCGATCGACACCAGCACGCTGGCGTTGATGGCGGCCGACGAACCGCCGCTCCAGTGCAGCGAGGTGAACAGCAGGCCGGGCAGCAGCGCCCAGACGCACGGGCTTCTGAACCGATTGGCCAGGCCACGCAGCAGATAGCCGCGAAACAGCACCTCCTCCGACGAAGTCTGCAGCAAGGTGAGCGTGGCGATTGGGATCGCGAACAGCAGCCATGACGACAGGCTGATCGTGCCGCGCGCAATGCCGGGCTGCAGCAGATAGAGCAGGATTTCGGACAAGGCCGACGTGATCAGCACCGCGATCAGCCCCTTGAGGAAGTCCGGTCGCGCTACGCGGCGGCCGGCGCCAAGCAGCGCCGACAGCGGCTCGCCATGCACCCAGCGCATCACGATCCACAGGCCGATCCAGATCCCGGCGAAAGAGGCGAGCGCGCAGAGGATGCCGACGGGCGAGGCGAGAAAACCTTCCACGCCGTATGGCGAAGCCGCCGCCCCCTGCCAGGCGAAGTAAACATGGGTGCCACCGAACAGCACGGCCGCGGTGGTGGCGGCCCAGAACAGGACGGCGATCAGCGTTCCCAGCAACAGGCGCGGCAAGGTCGTCCTGGCGTTCGGCGTGTTGCGATAGCGCTCGAAGGCGGTGTCGTCGATCGTCACGCTTGTCCTCGATCCCAATCCATCGCTGCTTGATCCAGCTGATGGCTTCGGGAACCGGAATCGATATCAGCAGGAATACGCGCACACCCACGGAACGCAGGCGCGGGCCAGCCTGCCGAGGCAGCCAATCCAGGTTTCGCCGGCGGCCGCTTCGGCGACCGCCGGCATCGCGTCAACGCACGACGTACATGATGCGCCGTGTCTGCGGATCGATCAGCGCCCGCTGGCCGTTCACATAGACGTAGCGGTAGTTGTAGTCAGGAATTTCGCGCAGCTCGACCGTATCGGGCAGGGTCGCGCCGGTGACCACCTCGCCGTCGAGATAGACGGGGTCGAGGCGATGGGTGTCGACATAGGTCCGTACCGCGGCCGGCGGCGCTGGAAAGTCGCCAACCACCGGATCGCTGGAAATGATCGCACCGGTATAGTCGGTCGAATAGTTGCCGATGTCGTCCGGCGGCGAGACCACGGCAACGGCGGAGCGACGCTGCGTCAGCACCACGCGGCTGCCGCCGAAATCGGCGGTGACGTAGTCGGAATAGACCCAGCCCTGGCCGCCGGCTTCGGCGATGGTGCACCATTTGCTGTTTTCGATGCAGCCGTTGAGCGTTGCCGACTGGCCTGCGGCGAGAACGCCAATGACAGGATATTGCGGGCCGGGACCGGCACGCACGTTGAGATCGGTGACTGCCGAGACAGCGGTATCGGCCAATGCCGCGCCCGACATTGCGGTCAGCATCCCGGCTATTGCGGGAAACAATAAGGATTTCATGGGTTCTCTCCGTTTCACAGTCCCTCGGCGGTGACAACGGGACAGCAGCGCATGCGTTCCGGCTAAAATGCGCGAGCCAACTCACGATTTGTTCCGGCGGCTATCGGCAAGCCGGTCAGAAGATCGTGTACGAACGCCAGTTTCCTCGCGGTCGCGTCCGAAATGACGAAGGGGTAGAGGTCGGGCAGGCCCATGCAGCGGTTGATCGAATTGGAGGCTTCCGACAGCACCAGCCAGCGGGCAAGGATCTTGTCGAAGGGCTCGGGCGTGTTGGCGGGCTCCGAGGGTGCCGCCTGCGGCTCGCCCCCGGTATCGCCCCGCGGCAGTTCGTTCGCCTCCACCGTCTCCAGCCGGCCGAGCGGGAAGTTCAGCGCATGGACCATCTCCAGCGTGTCGGTGATGTGCAGGTGGTGGGCCCAGGTCTCGGCCCAGTCCTCCCACGGATGCGAGGTGGCGTAGGCCGAGATGTGGTCTTGCTGCCAGTCGGGCGCCGCGCCATTGGCGTAATAAGCCTTCAGCGCCTGTTCGTAGTCGGCACGCTCGTCGCCGAACAAGGCGCGGAACGCTTCCAGCCTTTGCGGATCGTCGCGGATCAGGCGGTCCCAGTAATAGTGGCCGAGCTCGTGGCGGAAATGGCCGAGCAGCGTGCGGTAATTCTCACCCATCTGGACGCGACGTTTTTCGCGCTCGGCTGAATCGGCTTCGGCGACGTTCAGCGTGATCAGGCCGTTGTCGTGACCGGTGAGAATCCGTTCGCCGCCCGGGCCGCCGCCGATCGGATCGGCGAGGAAGTCGAAGGCCAGCCCGATCTCGTCCGTCGGGCTCTGCTTGGGCGCCACCGGCAGGCCGAAGGCGAGCAGCGAATAGATGGCGCGCTTCTTCGCCGCCTCGACGCGAATCCAGCGGCGGCGATTGCCGTCGACCGAGAGATCCGGGATCAGCTGGTTCAGCACGCAAGCCCGGCAGAAGACCTGTCCCGGCTCGGCCATCCAGTTGCAGGCGCATTCGTCGGCATTGGTGCACTGGATCGCGCCGTCGACGCCGGACAAGACAAAGCGCGCGCCCTCGGGATCATAAAGCACGAGACTGCTGCAGTTCAGGCACTGGGCATTCTCGAAATAGAGACGGTGGCCGCAATGCGGGCAGTCGAAAAGTTTCATCTCGGTCTCAATTCGTCAGAAGGGATGCATGATTCATCTGAAAGGGATGCATGGCGGCCCATGCCCAAACGCGAACCACCGGCCGGTGTTCCGCGGTCCAGCGCGACTATTTTGCTTCGCCGGTCCAGGCGCGCCTGCCCCGGTCCATGGGCGGCATCAGCGTCTTTCATGCCTGACACTCGCCATAATAATCACTTGATCGTAGGCAAATTCCCCGGCATTCGCCAGCATCGCGCCACAGACGGTGACAAATGCGCGTTTCGCTGGCAAATTCGCAAACGGGACGTGAATCAGGCAACCAGGAGAACAAAATGGCATTTCTTGCCAAGGGTAGGATTTTAGCGGCGGCGGTGGTGGCGGTGCTGGGGCTGGCAACCGGCGCGCAAGCGGCGGCCAGCTGCGGCAAGACCGGCGCCGGCTTCGACGCCTGGAAACAGGACTTCGCCGCGGAGGCCAAGTCCGAAGGTGTCGGGTCGAGGGGTCTGGCCGCTCTGGCCGGCGCGACCTACGCAACAAGGACGATCTCCGCCGACCGCGCCATCCACAAGGCTTTCAGCGGCTCGGTGGACGATTTCATGAAACGCCGCGGCGGGTCGGCGATCATCTCCAAGGGCCGGTCGCTGAAGAAGTCGAACGCGGCGCTGTTCAACCAGATCGAAGCCAACTACGGCGTGTCGCCGGGCGTGCTGCTCGCCATCTGGGGCATGGAAACCGGCTTCGGTGCTTCCATGGGCAACCAGAACACGGTCTCCGCCATTGTGACGCTTGCCTATGATTGCCGCCGTCCGGATTACTTCCATCCGCACGCCATCGCGGCCCTGAAGCTGGTTGATCGCGGAGCGTTGACCGCCTCGTCGGTCGGCGCCATGCATGGCGAGATCGGCCACACGCAGTTCTTGCCCGGAAATGTCTTGAAGTATGCGGTCGGTAGCGGAAACCTGCGCGACAAGGCCACAGCTTTGGCCTCCACCGCCAACTTCCTCAAGGGTCACGGCTGGCGGGCTGGCGCCAGCGCGCAGTCGAATATGGGCGCGATCGCCGGCTGGAATTCCGCAAGCGTCTATCAGCAGGCCATCGCCCGCATCGCCACCGCGATCGACGCCGATTGATCGAACCGCACGGCCATTGAACGAAAAACCCGGCCACCGCGCCGGGTTTCATTTCACGTCGAGCGCATAGGAACAGCCGGCCAGCGTCCTGCCGGGGTGGGACTCGACGGTCGAGACGTTGAGCGTGATGCGCGTGGCAAGGCTCACGCCGCCGGCGTCCTCGCTGCTTTCGGCCATGACCTTCTCGCCGAGGAACTTGTCCGGCGTCGAGACCGTCGCCGGGACGTCGAGCTGGCGGGCGAGGTCCGGCGCGGCGATGCCATCAAGCACGGCCATCGGCCCTGTCGCGGTAAAGACGATCGTCGCGGTCTCGCGCCCGAAGACATGGACCGGGGCCGACAATCGATACTGCCGCAGGAAGGGATTGCCGGAAGCGACCTCCTTCCAGCCAAGGGTCTGCGCCGCGTCCGGCTCACCGGCCAGCCAGAGGGCAAGACCATTATACGCCGGCACATCGGCCCTGCATTCGATGAGGGCGGCAAGGTCGACGGAGGCGGGGTCGAAGTCCCCAGCCATGACCGGCGCCGCCAGAAAGAGCAGCGGCACCAGGCATCGACCGAGACAGCGCATTCCGTCTAGCTGTTGCGGTTGCGCGCGGCCAATGTCCGCAGCCTCAGCGCATTGAGGCGGATGAAGCCGGCGGCGTCCTTCTGGTCATAGGCGCCACGGTCGTCCTCGAAGGTGACCAGCGCGTCGGAATAGAGCGTCTTCCCAGATTTGCGGCCGGTGACCATGACATTGCCCTTGTAGAGCTTCAGCCGCACCGTGCCTTCGACGTCTTCCTGGCTCTTGTCGATCATCGCCTGCAGCATCAGGCGCTCGGGCGAGAACCAGAAGCCGTTGTAGATGAGCTCCGCGTAGCGCGGCATGAACTCGTCCTTGAGGTGCGCGGCACCCCGGTCGAGCGTGATCGATTCGATGGCGCGATGGGCCACGATCAGGATGGTGCCGCCCGGCGTTTCATACACGCCTCGCGATTTCATGCCGACGAAACGGTTCTCGACCAGGTCGAGCCGGCCTATGCCATTGTCGTGGCCGAGATCGTTGAGCGCCGCCAGCATAGTGGCCGGCGACAGCTTCTTGCCGTTCAGCGCGACCGGGTCGCCCTTCAGGAATTCGATTTCGATCTCTGTGACGGCATCCGGCGCGTCCATTGGCGACACGGTGCGCTGATGCACGAATTCCGGCGGCTCGCTCCATGGGTCTTCCAGCACCTTGCCCTCGGAGGACGAGTGCAGCAGATTTGCGTCGACGGAGAACGGTGCGTCGCCCCTCTTGTCCTTCGGCACCGGGATCTGGTGCTGTTCGGCGAAGTTCATCAAGTCGGTGCGCGACTTGAACGACCAGTCGCGCCACGGCGCAATGACCTTGATGTCGGGGTTGAGCGCATAGGCCGAAAGCTCGAAACGGACCTGGTCGTTGCCCTTGCCGGTGGCGCCATGCGCGATGGCGTCGGCGCCGGTTTCCCTGGCGATCTCGACCAGGTGCTTGGAGATCAGCGGCCGCGCGATCGAGGTGCCCAAGAGATAGGTGCCTTCATAGACGGTGTTGGCGCGGAACATAGGGAAGACGAAGTCGGCGACGAATTCCTCGCGTACGTCGACGACGCGGATGTCCTTGATCCCCATCATCTCGGCCTTGCGGCGCGCCGGCTCCAGTTCGCCGCCCTGGCCGAGATCGGCGGTGAAGGTGACGACTTCGGCGCCGAGTTCGGTCTGCAGCCATTTCAGAATGATGGATGTGTCGAGGCCGCCGGAATAGGCGAGCACGACCTTCTTGACGTCTTTGATCTTGGACATTTCTGCTCCGTCGAAAGGTGGACGCCTGAGGCAAGGCGTCACGGATTGTCGGAGCGCCTTTTAGCAGGAACGGCAAAGCGAGCAAGCGCACGCGGCGCAAGGTTGCTGATCCAGCGCGGCAGTACGACGCCGGGCTTGATCGGGAGGACCGATCCCGGGGCCATGCCGCCGGTTACCAGGCGCTCAAGACCGCCGCCTGTAAGCTGGCGAAATGTAAGCTGGCGAAACTGGCCGAACCGCTCCACTCCACCGGAGGACGCGCTGGCCCCATCTGGCGCCGGCGAGACGGGTCCTGTATAGCCGACGCGTTCCCCCGGGGCCTGCCATGTCCTTCATTCCCGACACCACCACGCTGATCCAGTTCGCCATCGCCACCGTGATCCTGGCGATCACGCCAGGCCCCGACATGACGCTGTTCGTGTCGCGCACGCTGAGCCAGGGCCGCGCCACCGGCTTTGCCTCGATGGCCGGCGCGCTGTGCGGCACGCTGATCCACACCACGCTGGTGGTGGTCGGCGTCTCGGCGCTGATCGTCGCCTCGCCGATGGCTTTTTTCGTGCTGAAGATCTTTGGCGCCGGCTATCTCGTCTTCCTCGCCTGGCAGGCGATCGCCAAGGGCTCGGCTTTCTCGCCGGAAAAGAAGACCGGTCCGCAAATTTCCCTGTTGCGCAGCTGGGCGGCGGGGCTCGGCGTCAATTTGCTCAACCCGAAGATTATCCTGTTCTTCATGACCTTCCTGCCGCAATTCGTCTCCGCGCACGATCCGAACGCGCCGGGGAAACTGTTCTTCCTCGGCTCCATGTTCATCGTGCTGTCGATCCCGGTGACGGTACCGATGGTGCTGGCGGCGGAAAAATTCTCGGCGGCAATGAAAGCCAGCCCCCGTGTGACGCGGGTGGTCGACTATCTCTTCGCCGGCGTGTTCTCGGCGTTCGCGCTCAAGATCCTGACGGCCCAGGCGAAGTAGAAACCTTCCACCAGCTTCCCGCCCAGCGCCCGGCGGCAAGCCAATAGAAGATCCCACCGACCATGCCGCCACCGAGCACCGCCATGATGGCGCTGGCTTCGGTGACCGCGAAAGGGGAATCGCGGACATTGTCGACGAGGCCGAGGAAAACCCCCGCCACCACCGCGCCGGCGAGCGCGTAGAACAACCAGTCGCGCCGGCCGAGGATTTCGGCAATCAGGATGACGATCGCCGCCGGCATGAAGCCGAAATAGGCGACGAACAGGGCGACGAAGGGAATTGAAAAATAGAGCGATGCCGTTGCCGCCGGATGCGCTTGCGCCGGCGCGTAGCCGAGCGAGGCCAGGAACAGGATGTTGAGGAAGGCGCTCGCCGCTAGCGAGGCGACGGCATAACCGAACAGGATGATGGCGAAGCGCACGATGTAGGCGACGAGACGGTTCATCGGGGATCACGGCCCTTGAGACGACCGGAGCTGCGTCCGGCCAGAAGCCAGTAGACCCAGCCGGCGGCAATGCCGGCGGCGGCCAGAAAACCCAGGAAGCCCGGATTGAAAACAAAGCCTCCAGCGGAGCCCGGCACAAAAACACCGAAGGCGATCGACGTGACCGCGCCCGTGACGGCGAAGTAGAACCATCCTCGCAGAGCCAGCCGTTCGGCGACGAAGATCGCCGGGCCGACGATCAGCAGCGCGCAGATCGCCACGGTCAACACGGCGAGCGGGAAGGAGGCCAGCCAGTCGAATGTGAAAATGATCGACCAGTTGCCGTCCTCGATCCCTGCCAGAAGAACGATCAGCAGTACCGGCACCAGGATCGAGGTCAGCACGGCGGCGAGGTAGCCGACTGCAATCATGGCGAAACGTGTGAGGCCGGCGGCGAGACGGCTCACACCTCGCCGTGCCCCGCGATCATCATGGCTTCCAGCGCCAGCCGGTCGACCTTGCGCATGCGTTCCGATTCCGACTTCAGCTGGCCGCAGGCGGCCAGGATGTCGCGGCCGCGCGGCGTGCGGATCGGCGAGGCATAGCCGGCATTGTTGATGTAGTCGGCGAACTTCTCGATCGTCTCCCAGTCCGAGCACTGGTAGTTGGTGCCCGGCCACGGGTTGAACGGGATCAGGTTTATCTTGGCCGGAATCCCCTTGAGCAGCTTGATCAGCCCCTTGGCGTCCTCGATGGAATCGTTGACGTCCTTCAGCATCACATATTCGAAGGTGATGCGCTTGGCGTTGGAGAGGCCGGGATAGGCGCGGCAGGCGGCGATCAGCTCCTTCAGCGGATACTTCTTGTTGATCGGCACCAGAAGGTCGCGCAGATCGTCATTCGTCGCATGCAGCGAGATCGCCAGCATGACGCCGATCTCCTCGCCGGTGCGGAAAATCTCGGGCACGACGCCGGAGGTCGACAGCGTGATGCGACGCTTCGACAGGGACAGGCCGTCGCCGTCGGAGGCGATCAGCAGCGCCTTCTTCACCGCCTCGAAATTATAGAGCGGCTCGCCCATGCCCATCATGACGATGTTGGACACTTTCCGACCCTCGGCCGGCACGATGGCGCCATCCGGCGTGTCGCGGTCGGGGAAGTCGCCGAGCCGGTCGCGCGCGGTGAGCAACTGCGCCAGGATTTCTTCCGCGGTCAGGTTGCGCACCAGCTTCTGCGTGCCGGTGTGGCAGAACGAACAGGTCAGCGTGCAGCCGACCTGCGAGGAGATGCACAGCGTGCCACGGCCTTCCTCGGGGATATAGACGGTCTCGATCTCGACCGGCCGGCCGGCGCCGCGGGGCGGAAAGCGGAACAGCCACTTTCGCGTGCCGTCGGCGGAAATCTGCTCCTCGACGATCTCGGGCCGGGCGACGGTGAAATGCTTGTCGAGTTCGGCGCGCAGATCCTTGGAGATGTTGAACATGCCGGCGAAGTCGGAAACGCCGCGCACATACATCCAGTGCCAGAGCTGCTGGGCGCGCATCTTTGCCTGGCGCTCCGGCACGGTGCCGGATTCGACAAGAGCGGCGGCGAGTTCCGTCCGCGTGAGGCCGATCAGCGATGGCTTTTCGGTCCGCGCGGCACGGCCGCGCAAGGCGTCACGGGCGCCTTCGGCGGTAAGGTCGAGTGAAAGGGTCATGGTTGCACAGATATAAGCGGTTTGCGGCCGATTTCATCCATCGGCCCGATATGAAGCGCGGCGCATAGCACAGGTTGAGCGCGAAGTCATGCCGTGCACGCCAAACTGGGGTCCGCCGTCGGTGTCCCGATCGCCACCGTCCCCGTGAAGGACGATCGCCGCCGGTGGACGCGATGTCGTTGGCGGCGATCACTTAGTCGTGTTGGCGTAACGATCCCCATCGCGCCTTCGAACCCTAAATGGGGCAACTGTGCCCCTACAGAATGGGAGTATGCAGGATGAAATCGATCAAGCTCGCCGTCGTTGCCGGCTTCGCCGCTCTTTGCGCCTCGCAGGCGTTTGCCGAGGACGCGATGGGCACCATGAGCATGATGAAAGGCGGACAAGTGACGGCGATCATGCCCGACGGGCATATGGGCACCATGACGCCGGACGCGAAGATGGGCGCCGACATGATGAAGATGGCCAAGCCGATCAAGCACTGCATGATGATGATGACCGACGCCAAGGGCAAAGCCTACATGATCGACACCTCGACCAAGAAGGCCCAGGCCGAATGTGAAAAAATGGCTATGTGACGATCCCGCAAGGATGTTCCCGCCGGCTTGGAGGCCGGCGGGACGAGCAACTTCCATATTATCCGCGCGTCTCCCCGCGCCTACCTGTCGATGGAGAGCGTATCGATCCCGGTGCTCTGGTCGGTTTCCGGTGGCGGCGGCGCGGCCCCGCGGGCTCGGTAGGACGGCAGGTCAGGAGCGCCGGCCGCTACGGGATTCGGTTCGAGTCGCGCGATCAGACGCTTCATTTGCGTGATCTCGCGCACTTGGGCGTCGATGATGCCGTCCGCGAGCTTTCGCACCTCCGGGTCGCGGATATGGGCGCGTTCGCTGGTCATGATCGCGATCGAGTGGTGCGGGATCATGGCCTTCATGTAAGAGACGTCGCTCACGGTTTCCTGGCTTCTGACCAGCCACAAGGCACCAGCGAATACGAGCATGCCGCCGATGACGATGCCGACATTCGCGGCCACGCTCCCGTACATCCCCCACATGAAGCCGATCATGACGATGGCCATGGCGGCGCCCATCACGATGGCCATCCACACCCGGGTCTGGCTGAAGAAAACATGATCCAGCGCATAGGTGTTCAGGTACATGAGCCCGTACATGAGGACCGTGGAAACCAGGATCATCGCGGCGAATCTGACATAGCTCATGACTGCGGGCTCCTTGTTCAAAGGGACACAACCGCGACGGTGGGCTTTTTGATCCCGTCCGATCGGCAGACTCACACTTGATCGGCGTCATGCCTGTGTTAGGGCTGGGTTTTCCCCCCGAGGGCAGACATGGCCGGCCAATCGCGAAAACACCCCATGCTGCGGCGTTCGCGCGCCATGTGGGCCTCGCGCCGCGTCTGGCAGCCACGTCTGGTGTTCTGGGCCGGTGCGATCTCCATCGGCCTGATCAGCGTGCTCTTTGCCGTGCTGGCCGACAAGGCGCAGGCGCTTTTTCATGTCGTGATCGGCAATGACGGCGGCTGGCGTTTCTATCTGCCGCTGGCCATCACGCCGCTCGGCTTTGTGCTGTGCGCCTGGCTGGCGCACGCCTTCTTCCCGGGCTCGCAAGGCAGCGGCATTCCGCAGGCGATCGCCGCCCGCCACCTGCGCGACGACGACGACCGCAGCCACATCCTGTCGCTCAGGCTGGTGGCGGGCAAGATCGCGCTCACCCTTGTCGGCCTGTTCTGCGGCGCTTCGATCGGCCGCGAGGGACCGACCGTACAGGTCGGCGCGTCGCTGATGCTGCAGGCGGCGCGTTGGGGCGGCATGGCGCAGGCGCGCGGCCTGATCCTGGCCGGCTCGGCGGCGGGCATCGCGGCGGCGTTCAACACCCCGCTCGCCGGCATCGTCTTCGCCATCGAGGAGATGGGCCGCACTTATGAGGCGCGCACCAACGGACTGGTGCTGACAGCGGTCATCCTGGCCGGCCTCGCCTCGCTCGGCGTGCTCGGCAACTACACCTATTTCGGCGTGTCCAAGGAGACGATCTCGTTTGCCGTCGACTGGCCGCTGGTGATCGCCTGCGGCGTCATCGGCGGCGGCTTTGGCGCCTTGTTCTCGTTGCTGGCCCTCAAGGCGACACGGCGTATCCGACGCTGGAACGCGCTGCAGCCGCTGTGGCGCGCGCTGCTGGTGGCCGCGATCTGCGGACTGGCGGTCGCGGTGATCGGTATCGCCTCGGGCGGGCTGACCTTCGGCACCGGCTACGCGCAGGCGCGCAGCGCGGTCGAAGGCACGCCGCTGCCCTGGTTCTTCTTTGCCGAGAAATTCGCGGCCGGCCTGCTGTCGATGATCTCAGGCATTCCCGGCGGCATCTTCGCGCCCTCGCTGGCGGTCGGCGCCGGCATCGGCAGCTCGCTCGGCCTGATGTTCGGGAGCAGCGCGGGCGTCGC
Source organism: Mesorhizobium sp. B2-4-13 (assembly GCF_006658535.1). Taxonomy (NCBI): domain Bacteria; kingdom Pseudomonadati; phylum Pseudomonadota; class Alphaproteobacteria; order Hyphomicrobiales; family Phyllobacteriaceae; genus Mesorhizobium; species Mesorhizobium sp. B2-4-13. Next base: position 376,075 of record NZ_VFVB01000005.1, read on the forward strand.
GGCCCTGCTCGGCATGGCGGGCTATTTCGCCGGCGTCGTGCAAGCGCCGATGACGGCTTTCGTCATCATCCTCGAAATGACCGGCAATCACGACAATGTCATCGGCCTGATGCTGGCTTCGATGCTGGGCTACGGCACGGCGCGGCTGATCTCGCACGAGCCGCTTTATCACGCCCTGTCGCGGGTGTTCATCGCCGAGGCGATCCGGCGGCGGCGGGCGGAGGCCGCACCGGAATCAGGGCTGGGCTGAAAAAGCAAAGGCCGGGCGTTACGGCCCGGCCTTCGGTTCAAAAACGAAGATAGCCTATTTGCACTTGGCGATCGAGGACAGCGCCGCCGAAATGCCCTTAAGCGAGAAGACATAGTTCGTGGGATTGCCGCGGCCCGACTTCGCCGACACCTTCATGTCGGTTCCGGTCTTCATCGCGGCGATCAGCACTGGCTCTTCCGCCGCGTTCTCGACCCAGGCCGATTTGCCGCGCGTGAACATCGAGAAGCTCTTCTTGTCGATGGTGACGGTGGCCTTGGAACCTTCCTGGAAATTGTAGCCGGCGATGAACTGAGGCTCATAGGACACTTGCTGGCCGGGCCGCTGGCTGACGAAGAAGAACATGTCGCCATGGTCGAGCGTCGGCGGCTGCTTGTCGGTCGGCACGGTCAGCACGTAGCAGACCTTGCCGCCCGAAGCCTGGTAGCTGTAGGTCCCCCAGGCATTGTGCTGGCCGATCTTGGTCGCCTGCTGCGCCAGCGCCGGCGCCGCCGAGGCCGCCAGGACCAGGCTCGAAACTAGTACAATCAATCCGCGCATCGTTTTTCCCGTATTCCAAATGGTGCGGAGGCGGGCCGCGTGGCGTCCTGCCGTCGCTTCATTTTGATTTAATCTGGGTTACCAAACGGTGAATTTCCCAAGAGAAAAGGACCTTCACCCCAGGAAACCGCCGCCATTTCCGCGCCGCCGCCTTGTCAGCGGCCGGCTCGGTGTCCCTTTGGCGACTTGGAGGCCACGAAAACGGCAAGAGTTTGACTTCTAACCCGCCGCTGAACGCCCCTGTCCAGCGGTCGAGCCGTCGCGGCGGGATTCGGCCGGCGGGACTTCAGCTCTTATCGGCGATGGCGTCCTTGGCGGCTTGCCGGTGCGCGGGCGTGATATGGGCGCTGACGGCGGTGATCGCGGCGGTCAGCACGGCGATGTCGTCGGTGAAGCCGAGACCGAAGATGAAGTCGGGGATGAGATCGACCGGCAGGACGAAATAGCCGAGCGCGGCCACCAATATGCCCTTGGCACGCAGCGGCGTCTTCTTGTCCATGGCGCAGTAATAGGCGGCGACGACATCTTCCATGAACGGAATCTGCCGAGCGGCCTTCCTGGCCGTGCGCCAGAACTTTTCACGCACTTCGCCTTCGCCGGCCAGCTTGTCGCCAAAGCCGAAGAAATCAAAACCGGATTCTTGCGCCATCAATCTCTCCTTGCGGGCCTGATGCGCGTCTTAGCGCACGTCCGCCGATCAAAATGTGGTGAAAGCTTAACCCGGCTGCAAGATGCGGGCGCCGATTTGCCGGGTCCGCGCCGGGCCTGGACGTTGGACAGCCCGTGTTCAGCCGCCGAAATAGCGGTTCATCTTCTTCGCCAATTCGATGTCGAGCGCCGTCACGCCGCCGGCGTCATGCGTATTCAGGGTAACGCTGACGGTCTTGTAGACATTCGACCAATCGGGATGGTGGTCCATCTTCTCGGCGGTCAGCGCCACCCTGGTCATGAAGGCGAAGGCTTCGGAGAAATTGGCGAAGGTGAAGGTGCGGCCGATCGAGGCGCCGTCGTCCGCCAGTGCCCAGCCATCAAGCCCTGTGAGCGCTGCTTCGGCGGCCTCCCTGCCCAGTTTCTCTCTCGTCATGTCCGCTTCCCGTGCTATTGGGCTGAAGTCGTCACCATAGCGCCGGATCCATGATCGCGAAGCCCATAAATTCCATTCTTTTCGTCTGCCTCGGCAACATCTGCCGGTCGCCGCTGGCCGAAGGCATCCTTGGCGCCGTGCTGGCTGAGCGCGGATATGGCGGCGATATCGTGCTCGATTCGGCCGCGACCAGCGGCTGGGAGGTCGGCTCCGCTCCCGACCCGCGCTCGATCGCCATCGCGTCTCACCACGGCATCGACATCTCGCGGCAGCGGGCGCGCAAGATCATGCCGGAGGATTTTCACCGCTTCGACCTGATCTTCGGCATGGACCGGTCCAACGTCGCCGACCTGAAGGCGCTGGCGCCGGCGGCGGTGCGCGACCGTATCCACCTGTTCCTGGAATTCGCCGAGGGAAGGCCGCGCGATGTACCGGACCCCTACTATGAGGACCAGCAAGCGTTTGCCGAGGTCTATCGCATGATCCGCGAGGCGTCGGAGGTGCTGGCGACACGGCTGGCGGCACGCGTATCGACGCCGGACAGCGGCCATGCCTCCTCGACAATATAGGGGCCGCCACCCACCGAATCGCGCGACGACATCAGCACGAAACGGCCGATGCGGAACGGCAGCGTCGAGAAATTGCCGCGCGCCGACAGATATTGGGCGACGTCGAGCGGGCTCGAATTGCGCAGCCGCGCCAGCGTCACATGCGGCATGAACCTGCGCGGATCGGCGGGAATGCCGAGCCGCTGGCAGATGCGCTCGATTTCGGCCTGAAGAGCCGCCATATCGGGCGAGGGCGAAGCGCCGGCCCACACCGCATGCGGCTTCTTCTGGCCGAAAGCGCCGACACCCGACAGCGTCAGCGAGAAGGAAGGACGGTGCACCCGGTCGAGCGCGTTGGCGATCTCGTCGGCGACATGGCCCTGGACGTCGCCGATGAAGCGTAGCGTCAGATGGTAGTTTTCGACGTCGATCCAGCGGGCCCCGGGCAGGCCGCCCCGGAGCAGGGACAGCGAAAGGGCGGCATCACGCGGAATTTCGAGGGCGGTGAAAAGACGCGGCATGAAGAGCCTCCCTTCCTCGAATCGAAACTGTCATCCCTAGCGAATCATCGATAATCAAATGGAGCAAGTGGTTTGTTGGTCCCGGATGCAATCTAGATGCAATCTAAAGCTTCCGCAGCGGAACCGGTTCCATCCGACTTCACGATCCTCCTGGCGCGGCCGCCATGGCCTTCTCGACGGTGGGCAGGATGCGTTCGACCATCAGGTCGACGCCGCGAGCACTCGGATGCAGGCCGTCCTCGAGCTGCAGGCCGGGCTGGCCGGCGACGCCGTCGAGGAAGAACGGATAGAGCGGAACATCGTATTTGCCGGCCAGGTCAGCAAAGATGGCGTCGAAGGCGATCTGGTAGTCGGCGCCGAGATTGGGCGCCGCCCGCATGCCGGCCAGCAGCACGGCAATCTTGCGCTCTTTGAGCTTGCCTAGCATCTCGTCCAGGTTCCGTTTGGTGATGTCGGGCGCGACGCCGCGCAGCATGTCGTTGGCGCCGAGTTCGAGGATCACCAGCTGCGTGCCGTCAGGCACCGACCAGTCGAGCCGCGCCAGGCCGCCGCTGGAGGTGTCGCCGGAGACGCCGGCATTGGCGACGACGACGTCATGGCCCTTGGCGCGAAGTGCTGCCTGCAATTTGTCGGTAAAGCCCTCGCCCGGGCCAAGGCCGTACCCCGCCATCAGGCTGTCACCGAAGCCGACGATCTTGAAAGGCGCGGCGCGCGCCGACGAGATGCCGCCGCAGATGGCGAGGAAAACGACCAGGCCTGCGGCAAAGCGGCGTTTGAAAGACATGCGGCAGGCCCCATATGACAGAGAATTCTTCCGGCGATGGCTTCCGACAGGCAGAGCCTCCCTTTCCATATAGGACGCTTTCATTTTGACAGAAGCCGTCATCGCGCTGAAAGACATATCCCTGACACTCGGCGAAGGCGCTTCGTCGGTTCATGTATTGAAGGGCGTCAGCCTCGACGTCGCGCGCGGCGAGGCGACGGGTATCGTCGGTCCGTCGGGGTCCGGCAAGTCGACATTGCTGATGGTGCTGGCAGGGCTGGAGCGGGTCGATTCCGGTACGGTGCGCATTGCCGGCGAGCTGCTCAACGGGAGAAGCGAGGACCAGATCGCTTCGTTTCGCGGCCGAAACATTGGCATCGTGTTCCAGTCCTTCCACCTCATCCCCAATATGACGGCGCTCGAAAATGTCGCCGTGCCGCTGGAACTGGCCGGCCACGCCGATCCCTTCTCGGTGGCGGAGCGGGAACTGGCGGCCGTCGGCCTCAGCGACCGCGTCACCCATTATCCTGGCGAACTCTCCGGCGGCGAGCAGCAGCGCGTGGCGATCGCCCGGGCGCTGGCACCATCGCCGCGCATCCTGATCGCCGACGAGCCGACCGGCAACCTCGATCAGGCGACGGGGCGGCAGGTCGCCGATCTGCTGTTCGCCAAGGCCGCCGAACGCGGCATGACGCTGGTGCTGGTCACCCACGATCCGGCGCTCGCGGCGCGCTGCTCGCGCCAGGTTTCGATGCGCTCCGGCCGGATCGAGGCGCCGCCGCCGGTCAGGATCACCGCCTGATGCCGCTGGCGCGGACCTTGAAGCTTGCCATCCGCTTCTCGCTGCGCGAGATGCGCGGCGGCCTGTCCGGCTTCCTCATCTTCCTCGCCTGCATCGCACTCGGCGTGGCGGCTATCGGCGGCGTCAATTCGGTGGCCCGCTCCATCACCGCCGGTGTCGCCGATCAGGGCCAGACGCTGCTCGGCGGCGATCTTCGCTTCCAGATCAACCAGCGCGACGCCAGCCGGGCAGAACTTGGCTTTCTCGACGGGCTGGGCGTGGTTTCGCATACCACCGGCATGCGCTCGATGGCGCGCCTGGCTGACGGATCCGACCAGGCGCTGGTCGAGGCCAAGGCTGTCGACGAGGCCTATCCGCTCTATGGCGCGCTGGAAACCGAACCGGTGCTGACGAAGCAGGAACTGTTCGGCAGGCAGTTCGGCGTTTTCGGCGCCGCGGCACCCGATCTCTTGTTCGAACGGCTGCATCTCAAGATCGGCGACCGGCTGAAGCTCGGCACCGCCACGTTCGAACTGCGCGCCAGGCTGGTGGCCGAGCCCGACGCGGTCTCCGACGGGTTCGGCTTCGCGCCAAGGCTGATGATCTCGACCGAGGGCCTGGCCGCCACCGGGCTGATCCAACCGGGCAGCCTGGTCGAGAACGCCTACAAGGTCCGGCTGCCCGCCGGTGCCGACGAGGCGCGGCTCAAGGCCATCCAGGACCGGGCGGCCAAGGATTTTCCGCAGGCCGGCTGGTCGATCCGCACGCGCAGCAACGCCGCACCGGCGCTATCCTCCAACATCGAACGCTTCTCCCAGTTCCTGACGCTGGTCGGGCTCACCGCGCTGGTGGTCGGCGGCGTCGGCGTCGCCAATGCGGTGCGCGCCTATCTCGACGGCAAGCGCGGCGTCATCGCCACCTTCAAGAGCCTGGGGGCGTCCGGCGGCTTCGTCTTTGCCGTCTACCTCGTGCAGATCCTGATCATCGCGGCACTTGGCATCGTGCTCGGCCTGGTGCTCGGGGCGCTGATGCCGTTCGCGGCGAGTGCCGCGCTTCAGTCGGTCATTCCGGTGCCGGCGCAGGGCGGCTTCTATCCCGGCGCGCTCGCCATGGCGGCCCTGTTCGGCCTGCTGGTGACGCTGGCCTTCGCGCTGTTGCCGCTCGGTCGCGCCCGTGACGTGCCGGCAACCGCGCTGTTCCGGGAGATGGGACTGGAAGGCCGGGGCCTGCCGCGCCCCGTCTATGTCGTTTGCGCGCTCGGCATCGCGCTTTTCCTGGCAGCGCTGGCGATCCTGTTTTCGGGCGACCAGCGCATCGCCTCGATCTTCGTCGGCGCCACCGTTTTTGCTTTCCTGGTGCTGCGTCTCGTCGGCGGACTGGTGCAATGGGCAGCCCGGAAAAGCCCGCGCGTGCGCTTTGTCGCGCTCAGGCTCGCCATCGGCAACATCCACCGGCCCGGGGCGCTGACGCCGTCCGTGGTGCTGTCGCTGGGGCTTGGGCTGACGCTCTTGGTGACACTGGCGCTGATCGACGGGAATCTCAGGCGCCAGATCTCCGGCAGCCTGCCGGAGCGGGCGCCGAACTTCTTCTTCGTCGACATCCAGGGCAGCGAAGTCGATGCGTTCTCCTCGCTGATCGCGAAGGAGGTGCCGCGGGGAACGCTGGCCAAGGTGCCGATGCTGCGCGGCCGGGTCATGGCTCTCAACGGCGTCGATGTCGACAAGGTCAAGGTGCCGGCCGAGGGCGCCTGGGTGCTGAAGGGAGATCGCGGCCTGACCTATGACACCAGGCAACCGGAAAACGCGACGCTGACAGAGGGCAAATGGTGGCCCGACAACTATGCCGGCGAGCCTCTGGTTTCGTTTTCCGACAAGGAAGGCAAGGAAATCGGGCTGAAGCTCGGCGACACCATCACCGTCAACGTGCTCGGCCGCAATGTCACCGCCCGCATCGCCAATTTCCGCCAGGTCGAGTGGGAAACGATGGGCATCAATTTCGTCATGGTGTTCTCGCCCAACACATTCGCCGGCGCCCCGCATGGCTGGATAGCCACGCTCACCGAAAAGAACGCCTCGGCGGCCGACGACGCGCGCGTCCTCAACGCCGTCACCCGCGCCTTCCCCGCCGTGACGACGGTGCGGGTCAAGGACGCACTCGACATCGTCAACCGGCTGGTCGGCCAGCTCGGCACGGCGATCCGGGCGGCGGCCGGCGTGGCGCTGATCGCCTCGGTTCTGGTGCTTGCCGGCGCGCTTGCCGCCGGCAACCGGGCGCGCATCCACGACGCTGTGGTGCTGAAGACGTTGGGCGCCACCCGGCGAACGCTGATCACGGCATTCTCTCTGGAATACATGCTGATCGGACTGGCCACCGCCATCTTCGCGCTCGCCGCCGGCAGCGCCGCCGCCTGGTTCGTGGTCGCACGCATCATGACGCTGCCATCGCATTTCATGCCCGAGGTGGCGGTGGCGACGATTGCCTCTTCGCTGGTGATCACGGTCGGCATCGGCCTTGCCGGCACCTGGCGGGTGCTCGGCCACAAGGCGGCACCCGTGCTGCGAAACCTCTGATTCGCCGGCGGGCGCCGCCTGCCCGGGTTAAATGTTGGTAAGAATGCCGTCCGAAACGGCCGGCGAAGCGGCATTTTGGCCTGTCACGAACCGTTACACCCGGTTACGGTCTTGTTCTTGACGCGAATAACCATCATATTCCGCGCAGGCATGCTGGAGCCCCCCAGCGGCGCCTGGGTCCGCAAGAGGCCCGACACCGGACGGGGCAGAAGCAACGAGGATTTCCAATGGCTGATCCCATTCGCAACTATCAGACGTCGGCGGTGCCCGGCGTCCGCGCCGACATCGACCAGGGTCTGCGCGCCTACATGATCAAGGTCTACAATCTGATGGGGCTTGGCCTGCTCATCACCGGCCTTGCCGCCGTCGGCACGATCATGCTGGCCACCACCACCGATCCGGCTTCGGCCGTCGCGACGCTGCCGAGCGGCGAGATGCTGACCTCGTTCGGCTACGCGATCTTCGGTTCGCCGCTGCGCTGGGTTGTCATGCTGGCGCCGCTGGCCGCCGTGTTCTTCCTGTCGTTCAGGATCCAGTCGATGAGCGTCGCCGCCGCGCAGACCACCTTCTGGGTCTATGCCGGTCTGGTCGGCCTGTCGCTGTCGTCGATCTTCCTGGTCTACACCACGGCAAGCATCTCGCAGACCTTCTTCGCCACCGCCGCGGCCTTCGGCGCGCTGTCGCTGTTCGGCTACACCACCAAGCGCGACCTGTCGGCGATGGGCTCGTTCCTGATCATGGGCGTGTTCGGCATCATCATCGCCTCGGTGATCAACATCTTCCTGCAGTCGTCGGCACTGACCTTCGCCGTCTCGGCGATCGGCGTACTGGTCTTCGCCGGCCTCACCGCCTACGACACGCAGAAGATCAAGGAGATGTATTTCGAGGGCGACGCTTCCGATGTCGCGGGCCGCAAGGCCATCATGGGCGCGCTGTCGCTCTACCTCGATTTCATCAACCTCTTCATGTTCCTGCTCCAGTTCATGGGCGACCGCCGCTAAGCGGTATTGGACCATCGACTCCTGGAAGGGCGGCCCAACGGCCGCCCTTTTCTTTTAAGCGGGCCTCTGCTGTTATCGAAAGCACAAAAGAGGCTTGCATAAAGAATGAGCAACATCGCGATCAGGCCGGCGACCCCGGCCGACCTCGACGCCATAACCGAAATCTACGCCGACGCGGTCGCCAACGGCACGGCGAGCTATGAACTGGAGCCGCCCAGCCGCACCGAGATGGGGACGCGATTCGCCGCACTCGCGGCCGGCGGCTTTCCCTATCTGGTGGCGGAAAAGGCAGGCGCCGTGCTTGGCTATGCCTATGCCGGCGCCTTCCGGCCGCGCCCGGCCTATCGCTTCATCGTCGAGGATTCGGTTTATGTCGCGCCTGACGCCAAGGGCCAGGGTGTCGGCCTGAAGCTGATGCAAAGCCTGGTCGCGGCGGTCGAGGCGGCGGGCTTTCGCCAGATCGTCGCGGTGATCGGCGATGGCCGCGCCGACAGCGCCTCGGTCAGGTTGCACGAGAAGCTCGGCTTCCGTCATTCCGGCCGCCTCGAAGGCTCCGGCTACAAGCACGGGCGCTGGTTGGACACGGTATTCATGCAGCTGTCGCTCAACGGCGGGGCATCGCTGCCACCTGATCCGGATTCGCTGCCGGAGCGGAAGTTCCGGAAGGGGGAACTGAAGAATTGAGGAATAGGACACGCGGCGCCTGACGTAAGCGCCCCTTTCCTTCGTTCCTCAATTCTTCAGTTCGCAATTCACCCCTATACCAGCTTCAGCTTGCTGTCGAAGACGCCGAGCACGCGGCCAAGCTCCTGGCCGCGTTTGAGGATGCGCCCGCCCGCCGCGATGACGGCGAAGGCGCCTTGCTTGCGCGCCAGTTTCGGATCCTTGACGATCTGGAACAGCGGCACTTCGCTGGCACGGCGGAAGACGGAAAAGACAGCGCGGTCGGTGAGGTGATCGATGGCGTAGTCGCGCCATTCATTGGCCGCGACCATGCGTCCGTAAAGCCTGAGGATCTGGTCCAGTTCGCGCCGGTCGAAGCGGACCGGCTGGTCGAGGCGTGCGCTGCGCGCCTCGTGCAGCGGGATCAATATTGCGGATGCGTCTCCATCCCCCATCCCGCCGCCGTCATCGATCATGCCTGCCTCGATCCTTCAAAATGAATCTTTGCCAACCAAAGTTGGCCCCTTCGCATCGCAATTGCAAGAGCCGGGGAAGCGAAGGCAGCGGCGCGCCGTTTCCGTTGCGTCCAGTCACGTTTGTGAAACGCGTGTTGGAATTGGTGATGCTTCGCCACATTTCCGCCTTTTTTTATCCGCGCTCCTGCCCCAATGTCCGACGAATTTACCGGCGTTGCCTGAGACGGTTCGGTCCGGCACCGGCTCGTAAACCCCAAGCCCCCCGCCCACGGGTCTGCGTCGGATCGAACCAACCTCGGCCTTTCCTCGGAAAAGCCAGGTGCGACGATCCCAAAACCTAAATGACCGACGTCAGAAGCAAGCTGACGTCGGTTTTTTCGTTTTTGGGCCTTGCACCCGGGACTGCGCGCCGACGGCATCGGCGTAGGGCCGAAAGCGGCCAACCCCGCGTCGCCATTCAATTCTGCCGACCGTGCTTGCCATTTTCCGTTTCACTTAATAGGGTGTTAAGTGGAAACGGAGACGACAATGCCACACGCATCGGACTCCCCAGTAAAACAGTTGAATGGCGGGGCGGCCGTGCCGGAGGCCGGCGGGGTCGGCCCCCGTATCAAGGCACTGCGCACGGCGCGGCGCGTCTCGCTGCGCCAGCTTGCCGACATGACGGGCACCACGGCGAGCTTCATCAGCCAGCTCGAGCGCAATCTGTGCGGCGCCAACACCGGCACGCTGCTCAAGATCGCCGCCGCTCTCGATCTCGGCATCAACGATCTGTTCGAGGACAATGCCCGTCCCCTGCACAAGGTGCTGAGGCGCGAGGAGCGGCCGGTCGTTCCGGTCGGCCTCCAAGGCCGCAAGATGCTCCTGTCGCGGCGGCCGATCCGTCAATTCGAAGTCTATGCCGGTCATTTCGAGGTTGGCGGCTCGACCGGCGACGAGACCTATGTGCATGGCGGCGAGCATGAAATGTTCATGGTGCTCAAGGGCACCGTCGAACTGACGCTTGCCGACGAGCGCCATCTGATGCGCGAGGGCGACAGCGTCGAATACGCAACCTCGGTGCCGCACCGGACCGTCAATGTCGGCGACACGCCGGCCGAGGTGCTCTGGATCATCGCGCCGCCGACCGCCGGCGCGCTCGAACTCGATCGATACAGGCCCGGAAACCGCTCGCATCCGGGTGAATGAAAACAATGCGAGTTCTGCAAATGGGAGAGATGATCATGAAACTGAGATTTGGACATGCGGCGGCCGTCGCCGTGCTTATGGCGGCGACCGCCGCGCTCGCGCAATCCAAGCCGGTGGCGGGAGAGGTCGCCGAAGGCTCGCTGAAGGGCAAGACGCTGACGCTCGTTTCCTATGGCGGCATCTACCAGGACGGCCAGGCGGCGGCACTCAAGGAGTTCGTCGACAAGTCCGGCGTCAAGCTGCTCAATGACGGCCCGACGGAGATCGCCAAACTGCAGGCGCAGGTCGAGTCCGGCAATGTGACCTGGGACGTCGTCGATACCGACGACCTGCCGCCCTATGTCTATTGCGGCAAGCTGTTCCAGAAGCTCGATCTGACGAAGCTCGACGTCTCGAAAATCCCGGAAGGCCAGGTCGGCGAATGCTCGGTGCCGGCGATGAACTACGGTGTCGTGCTGATGTACAACAAGGAAAAGTACGGGGATAATCCGCCCAAGAGCTGGGCCGACTTCTTCGATACCCAAAAATTCCCCGGCGTGCGTGGCATCGACGGCTCCGGCAGCCCGACCGGTGGCCTGCTGGAACAGGCTTTCAAGGTTGCCGGCGGCGATCCGAAGGCGATGACGGTGGCCGATATCGACAAGGCCATCGATGTGGTCCGCAAGCTCGGCCCCGACACGATCTTCTGGAAGACGGGTGCCGAATCGCAGCAGCTCGCCGAATCCGGCGAGGCCGACATGCTGATGATGTGGACGGGCCGCGCCATGACGGCGGTCAAGAACGGCGCCAAGTACGCGCCCGCCTGGCAGGATTGGCTGGTGGTGATGGACCAGATGACGATTCCGGTCGGCGTCAAGGATACGGATGCGTCCTACGCGCTGCTCAATGCCTATCTCGGCAAGCATGCCCAGGAGATATTGGCGGAGAAGACCTCCTACACGCCGATCAACAACGACGCGCAGCCCAAGGTCGACGCTTCTGTTGCCGCCTACCTGACCAATACGCCTGAACGCCAGAAGCAGGGCTACAAGCAGAACTTCAAGTTCTGGGTCCCGAACTTTGCGGTGGCGCAGGAGAAGTGGTCGGCGCTGATGGCCGGCAACTGACCGGCTGACGGGAAGCAAGGGCCGTGAGCGCGTCCGAGCCAACCATTCCGGCCGCCGAAAGGCGCTGGGCATGGCGGCCGTTCGCGCTCGCGTTGCCGGCCCTGGTCCTGCTTTTCGCGGTGATCGGCTATCCGCTGCTGACCATCGTGCTGCGCAGCCTGTCGGAACCGGAGTGGGGAGCGCAGAACTATGTCTGGTTCTTCAGTGCGCCGATCAACCTTGTCGTGCTCCAGCGGACCTTCGTCATTTCGGCGTGGGTCACGCTGGTGTGCGTGGTCTGCGCTTATCCCTACGCCTATCTGATGACCGCGGTCGGGCCGCGCGTTCGGCTGGTGCTGCTCTTGTGTGTGCTGATCCCGTTTTGGGTGAGCGGCGTGGTGCGCACCTTGTCCTGGGTTATCCTGCTCCAGGATTCAGGCGTCATCAACTCGGTCCTGCGGTCGCTCGGGCTCGGTGGCGTCAGGCTGATCCGCACCCAGACGGGCGTGGTCATCGGCATGGCGCAGGTGCTTTTGCCGTTCATGATCCTGCCGCTCTATTCGGTCATGAAAGGCATCGATCTCAGGCTGATGCGCGCGGCGCAAAGCCTTGGCGCGCGGCCGTCCCGCGCCTTCTTCACCATCTACCTGCCGCTGTCGCTGCCGGGCGTCTATGCCGGCGCGATCATCGTCTTCATCCTGGCGCTCGGCTTCTACATCACGCCGGCTTTGCTCGGCGGTCCGCGTTCGACCATGCTGTCCACCCTGGTGCAGACACAGGTGCTCAGCCTGCTGCAATGGGGCCGTGGCGGCGCCATGGGCGTGGTGCTGCTGGTCACGACCTTCGTGCTGCTGGCGCTCGCCGCGCCCGTCATGCGGTCCCGGTACCGGGAAGCGGAGCGGCGCTAATGGAGATGAAGCCGCTCACCCGCGTCATCCTCGGCCTTGTCTGCCTGCTGGTGGCCATATGGCTGGTGGCCCCGACGCTGGTCGTGGTGCCGATGTCGTTCAACGAGAACAAGTCGCTGGCGTTTCCGCCGCAGGGCTTTTCCTGGCAATGGTACCAGAATTTCGCCACCAACCCGGACTGGTCGAACAGCTTCCTCAATTCGCTGAAGGTCGCCTCGATCGTTGCCGTGCTGGCAACGGTGCTCGGCACGCTTGCCGCCTTCGGCCTCGACCGCATGAAGGCGCGGCCGGCAAACCTGCTGCGCATGCTGATGTTGACGCCGATGGTGGTGCCGGGCGTGGTGCTGGCCATCGGCATCTACGCGGTCTATCTCGATACGCGGCTTGTCGGCACGCTGCTCGGCTTCGTGCTCGCCCACACCATCCTTGCGCTGCCTTTCGTGCTGATTGCCGTCTCGGCCAATCTCGAAGTTTTCGACAGGCGGCTCGAGACAGCCGCGGCGAGCCTCGGCGCCAGCGCGCTCACCACCTTCCGCACGGTGACGCTGCCGCTGATCGCACCCGGCGTGCTGTCGGGCCTGCTGTTCGCCTTCGCCACCTCCTTCGATGAGATCGTCGTGTCGCTGTTCATCACCAATCCCTACCTCAAGACATTGCCGGTGCAGATCTTCGCTTCCATCACGCGCGACGCCGACCCGACGGTCGCGGCCGTCGGCACGATCCTGTTGTTTGCCACCACGATCCTGATCGGCGGCGGCATGCTTCTTCTTGGCCGCGAGCGGAAAGGACGCCAATGACCCCGGGGCAAGACAGCAGGGGCGCGGCGATCGATCTCAGGTCGATCAGCAAGGCCTATGGCAGCTTCAAGGCGCTGGACGGCGTGTCGCTGCACATCGAGGCCGGCGAGTTCATGACGCTGCTCGGACCAAGCGGCTCCGGCAAGACGACGACGCTCAACGTCGTCGCCGGCTTTACCGAGGCCAGTTCCGGCGCGCTGGAAGTGGGCGGCAAGAGCGTCGTCGGCGTGCCGGCGCACAAGCGCAACATCGGCGTCGTCTTCCAGCATTACGCGCTGTTTCCCCATATGACGGTGAGCCGCAACGTCGCCTATCCGCTCGCCTTGCGCGGCGTGGCGGGAGCCGAGCGCGAACGCCGGGTGCGCCAGGCGCTCGACATGGTCAAGATGGCGGATTTCGGCCATCGCTTCCCCAGTGAGCTTTCGGGCGGCCAGCAGCAACGCGTGGCGCTGGCCCGCGCCATCGTCTTCGATCCGCCGCTGCTGTTGATGGACGAGCCGCTCGGCGCGCTCGACAAGAAACTGCGCGAATGGCTGCAGCTCGAGATCAAGCGCATCCACCGCGAACTCGGCACCACCTTCGTCTATGTGACGCACGACCAGGAAGAGGCGCTGGTGCTGTCGGATCGCATCGCCGTGTTCAACCGGGGCCGGATCGAACAGATCGGTACCGGGCGCGAGCTGTATGACGAGCCGGCGACGCTGTTCGTCGGCAAGTTCATCGGCGATTCCACCGTGCTGCGCGGGGCCGCCGCCACCTCGGGCCAGGAGACGGCGATCGAGATATCAGGCCAGACGGTGACAACCGCCAAGCGTCTCGCCAATGGCGGCAGGCCGGTCATGCTGCTGCGTCCCGAAAAGCTGGCGCTCGCCCGCCCTGGTGCCAGCGGCGACGGCCGCAACCGGCTCACGGGCCGTATCGGCGAAGCCATCTATCTCGGCTCCGGCTCAAAATACGAGGTCGACCTGGCCGACGGCTCGAAAGCCATCGTGCGCTCGACGCTGGAAGCAGACAGTTTCGCCATCGGAGACGAGGTCGAGGTGCTGTTCGCCGGCGCCGACGTGAAGCTGCTCGACGACGACGACAAGGCTGACCTGACGCTCACCTGATTTCGGAACGGATTTCAAAAATGCAAGCCAAGCACAATGGCGACGTGTCGTTCTGGTATGCCGATATCGGCGGCGTGCCGGCCTACCGGCCGTCCTTGCCCGGCGACATCGAGGCAGATGTCTGCATCGTCGGCGCCGGCTACACCGGCCTGTGGACCGCCTATTATCTGAAGAAGGCGCAGCCTGCGCTGCGCATCGCCATCGTCGAAAAAGAGTTCGCGGGCTTCGGCGCGTCGGGCCGCAATGGCGGCTGGCTGTCGGGCGGCTTCAGCTGGTCGCGCGAGAAATACGCAAAGACCTCCTCGCGCGGCGCGGTGATCGACATGCAGCGCGCCATGTTCGGCACGGTCGATGAGGTGATCGCGGTGACGGAAGCCGAAGGCATCGACGCCGATATCCGCCGCGTCGACAACATCACCGTCGCCACCAACGCGGCACAATTGCAGCGCGCCAAGGCCGAATACGAGGAGCTGCTGCGCTGGGAGATGCCGCCGGAGCGGCTGGCCTTCCTCGACGCGCGGGAGGCGCGTCAGCGCATCGCCATCGACAAGGTGCTGGGCGCCTTCGTCGTGCGCAACGTCGCGCGTGTCCAGCCGGCGAAGCTGGTGCAAGGCCTGGCGGCGGCTGTCGAGCGGCTTGGCGTGCCGATCTACGAGCAGACGCAGGTGCTGGCGATCGAGAAGGGCAAGGTCACCACCAGCAGAGGCATCGTGCGGGCAGGGAAGATCATCCGCGCCACCGAAGGCTTCACGGCTGGCATTCCCGGCTACGAGCGTCTCTGGCTGCCGCTGAACAGCGCCATCGTGGTGACCGAGAAGCTGCCGCAAGAACTGTGGGACCAGATCGGCTGGAACGGTTACGAGGTGTTGGGCGATGCCGCCCACACCTATTGCTACGCGCAGCGCACGCGCGAAGGCCGCATCGCCATGGGCGGCCGTGGCGTGCCCTACCGCTTCGGTTCGCGCACCGATGTGCGCGGCCGGACCCAGCAGGCGACCATCGACCAGTTGCATGAGGTGCTGACCAGGCTGTTGCCGCAGACCAAGAGCTTGCGTCTCGACCATGCCTGGTGCGGGACGCTTGGCGTACCGCGCGACTGGTGCACCACTTCAGGCTTCGACCGGGAAAGCGGCATCGGCTGGGCCGGCGGCTATGTCGGGCTCGGGGTTTCCAGCTCCAACCTGTCAGGCCGCACCTTGCGCGATCTCGTGCTCGGCCACGACACCGAGCTGACCCGGCTGCCCTGGGTCAACCGCACGGTCAAGAAATGGGAACCGGAACCGCTGCGCTGGCTCGGCGTGCACACAATGTACCAGCTCTATCGCATCGCCGACCGGCGTGAAGCAAACGGCCTGGACCGGACCTCGCGCCTTGCGGCCTTCGCCGATCGCCTGACCGGACACTGAAAGCATTCGAGCAGGAAATGTAGCGGTTTCCGTCTGGAATTGCGCCGAGCCCGTGACCTTACAGCTTACGATCGAGGGAGGCCTCGGATCCCGGTTTGTGGATGAAAGCCGCACCCAGGATGGGGCCTGGCAGGCCATCCTTGCCGACCGACTGCAAAAGCACGGCGCAGCCGCCTTTCTTGGTGATCTCGCTCAGCGGAAATTCGTAGCGCTGCGCCTTGCCATGCCACATGCCGGCGGTCTGGATCCCGGTGACCGCGTTCCAATAGGTCATCTTGCGGCCGGAGTTCTCGCCCTGGCCGATCTTGACCGTCTGCGGCGCGTCGAAATAGACGATGACGACATGGGCGTCGTTCGGGCCGGTGCCGGCGTCACCTGCGTCGATGATCACACGGTCGCCGGTGCGGCTGACCTTGATGGGCACACGCATGCCTTCGCCGGCACGGGCCATGCGGGCAAGCGCGCCGTCGACCTCACCGCGATTGGCGCCGTTGACATGCATGCGGCCGTTCAGGACGGCCTGCGGCGTATAGACCGAACGGCTGCTGAAATAGCGCATATAGTCATATTGCCGCTCGGTGTTTTCCTTGTGGCTCAGCGTGTCCTTCCAGCCGAGATAGTCCCAGTAATCGACGTGATAGGCGAGTGCGACAAGGTCTTGCCTCGTGGCGAGTTCGGCGAAGAACGCGTCCGCCGGCGGGCAGGAACTGCAGCCCTGGCTGGTGAACAGTTCGACCACGCCGAGCGGCCTGTCGGATTTTTCGGCCTGGGCCCTTTCGGGCTCGCTGGCATGCCCAGCGCCGGCAAAAGCCGAGAAGGCCAGCGCGAAGGCTGCCAGCCACAATGATCGTCGCGAGGCCATGACCATTCCAATTCCCGCCGGTGATGCCGGCTTTGTTCTGCTTTGCCGAAATATGTGGCAGAACGGGAAGTCAACGGGAAGTCACGTTGCGGTGAAATTTTACCGCTGCAATCGTGAGGTAAGGCCGCAATAGGAGCAGCCGCTGCATTTCAAGGCGTGGTTCGATTGAGCGGCGGCATCATCGCCATGCGGCAGGTTCTCCTCACCGCCATCGATCTCTATTGCGAACGCACCGGCCCTGGACTTTGGTCCGGGCCGTTCAATGCTTCGACGACCTTGCCTTCATCGCGGCAGGACTGTGCGGCATGCTGGTCTGCTGTGCCGCGGCAGGGGAGTAGCGAGTAGTGAGCAGGGGCGTCCCCTGCATCCCACTCGCTACTCGCTGTTTTCTAGGCCGCCAGATCGCGCAGCACGTACTGCAAGATGCCGCCGTTCTTGAAGTAGTCGAGCTCATCCAGCGTATCGATGCGGCAGATGATCGGCACGTTCTTCACCGTGCCGTCGCCATAGGTGATCTTGGCGGTCATCGTCTGGCGCGGCTTGATGGCGCTCAATCCGTCGATCTCGACCAGCTCGTCGCCCTTAAGGTTGAGGGAAGCCCATGAGGTGCCTTCCTCGAAGACGAAGGGGATGACGCCCATGCCGACCAGGTTCGAACGATGGATGCGCTCGAAGGACTGGGCGATGACGGCGCGGACACCCAGCAGGTTGGTGCCCTTGGCCGCCCAGTCGCGCGACGAGCCATTGCCGTATTCGACGCCGGCGAAGATGACCAACGGCACGCCTTCCTTCTTGTACTCCATCGCCGCGTCGTAGATCGATTCCTCTTCCTTGCTGGGATAGTGGATGGTGTAGCCGCCCTCGCGGCCGTTCTCGCCCAGCATGTGGTTGCGGATGCGGATGTTGGCGAAGGTGCCGCGCATCATCACCTCATGGTTGCCGCGCCGCGTGCCGTACTGGTTGAAGTCGGCGACGCCGACGCCATGGTCGGTGAGGTATTTGCCGGCCGGCGAGGCGGCCTTGATCGAACCCGCCGGCGAGATGTGGTCGGTGGTGATCTTGTCGCCGAACAGGCCGAGCACCCGGGCGCCCTTGATGTCGCCGATCTTGCCGAAACCCGTGGTCATGCCGGCGAAGTAGGGCGGGTTCTGCACATAGGTCGAATTGTTGTCCCAGGCATAGGTCTGGCCTTCCGGCGCCTTGACGTTCTGCCAGTACTCGTCGCCCTTGAAGACGTCGGCATATTTGCGGGCGAACAGCTCGCGGGTGACGTTCTTCTCGATGAACTCCTGGATCTCGGCCGAGCTCGGCCAGATATCCTTGAGATAGACCGGATTGCCGTTCCTGTCGTCGCCGAGCGGCTCCGTGGTCAGGTCCTTGGTCACGGTGCCGGCCAGCGCATGCGCCACGACCAGCGGCGGCGACGCCAGGTAGTTCGCCTGCACGTCGGGCGAGACGCGGCCTTCGAAGTTGCGGTTGCCGGAGAGCACCGCGGCGGCAATCAGGCCCTTGTCATTGATGGTTTTTGAGATCGGAGCGGGCAGCGGGCCGGAATTGCCGATGCAGGTGGTGCAGCCGAAGCCGACCAGGTTGAAGCCGATCTGGTCGAGCTCCTTCTGCAGGCCCGACTTTTCCAGATATTCCGCCACCACCTGGCTGCCGGGGGCCAGCGAGGTCTTTACCCACGGCTTCTGCTTCAGGCCAAGGCGGTTGGCGTTGCGGGCAAGCAAGCCCGCGCCGATCAGCACTGATGGGTTCGAGGTGTTGGTGCAGGAGGTGATGGCGGCGATGACGACGTCGCCATGGCCGAGGTCATGGTCGGTGCCTTCGACCGCATAGCGCTTGGAGATTTCCGCCGCCTTCTTGTATTCGGTGTCCATCGCCTTGGCGAAGCCGGCCGGAATGCCTTCCAGCGCGACACGGCCCTCGGGGCGCTTGGGACCGGCCATCGACGGCACGACGCTGTCCAGCTCCAGTTCGAGCAGGTCGGTGAAGACCGGGTCGGCGGAGCCGGCCTCGCGCCACATGCCTTGCGCCTTGGAATAGGCCTCGACCAGGGCGATGCGGTCCTCGCTGCGGCCTGACATTGTGAGATAGCGGATGGTTTCGGAATCGACCGGGAAGAAACCGCAGGTGGCGCCGTATTCGGGCGCCATGTTGCCGATGGTGGCGCGGTCGGCCAGCGTCATGTTGGACAGGCCGGGGCCGAAGAACTCGACGAACTTGCCGACGACGCCCTTCTTGCGCAGCATCTGGGTGACGGTCAGCACGAGGTCGGTGGCGGTGACGCCCTCCTTGAGCTTGCCGGTGAGGCGGAAGCCGATGACTTCCGGCAGCAGCATGGAGACCGGCTGGCCTAGCATGGCCGCCTCGGCCTCGATGCCGCCGACGCCCCAGCCGAGCACGCCAAGGCCGTTGATCATGGTGGTGTGCGAATCGGTGCCGACGCAGGTGTCGGGATAGGCGGTGGTTTCGCCGTCCTCGGTGTTGGTCCACACCACCTGGCCGAGATATTCGAGATTGACCTGGTGGCAGATGCCGGTGCCGGGCGGCACGACGCGGAAGTTGCGGAACGCCTGCTGGCCCCATTTCAGGAACTTGTAGCGCTCTTCGTTGCGCTCATATTCGAGCTCGACATTGCGGGCGAAGGCCATCGGCGTGCCGAACTCGTCGACGATGACGGAATGGTCGATGACGAGGTCGACCGGCACCAGCGGGTTGATCTTCTGCGGATCGCCGCCAAGCGAGGCCATGGCGTCGCGCATGGCGGCGAGGTCGACCACGGCCGGGACGCCGGTGAAATCCTGCATCAGCACGCGGGCCGGGCGATAGGCGATCTCGACGCCGGCGGTGCCCTTGTCGGTCAGCCAGCCTGCCACCGCCTGGATGCTCTCCTTGGTGACGGAGCGGCCGTCCTCGTTGCGCAGCAGGTTTTCCAGCAGCACCTTCATCGAATAGGGCAGCTGGGCAATGCCGGTGAGGCCGTTCTTCTCAGCCTCGACGAGGTCGAAATAGACATACTCGGCGTCGCCCGCTTTCAGCGTGCGGCGGCAATTGAAACTGTCGAGGGATTTTGACACGTGCGATCCGTCCTTGTCTGTTCAGCCTGAAAGGGAACGGACGCCGATGGCATGCAATCACGCGCAAAGGTGCGGGTACGGCCATTTCCGCTGTCCGTTCCCAAGCAACCCGAGCCGTTCAAGGCGGCGCGTGCGCTGGTTCGGCGCTAATTCTGTTCCCGCGCCGACCGCTGGCACGGATGCCCCGCATATAGAGAATTTTCTGGAATAGTTCTAGACAGTTGCTGAGCAAATTTGTGCGATGCGGCAGCGCTCGCGAAACATTGATTTCAGGGCAGGCGAGGGATGCGGCTTATCGCCGAAAATCTGGGCGGCGAACGCGGCGGCGAGCCGGTTTTCTCCGGCATCGGCTTTGTCCTCGATCAGGGCCGGGCCCTGGTCGTCACCGGGCCGAACGGTTCGGGCAAATCGACCTTGCTCAGGGTGGTCGCCGGCCTGCTGCCGAAAACCGAGGGCCGGCTGCTGCTCGAAGGCGGCGGCGACGAGTTCCCTTCGATCGGCTCGGCCTGCCACTATCTCGGCCACCAGAACGCGATGAAGACGGCGCTGAGCGTGACCGAGAATTTGCGCTTCTGGCGGGAGTTCCATGGCGAAGGCCGGCTCGATGTGGACGAGGCGCTGGAAACGGTCGGGCTCGGCGGCATCGGCCATTTGCCGTTCGGCTATCTCTCGACCGGGCAAAGACGCCGCGCGGCGATCGCGAAACTCTTGGTCAGCCATCGGCCGCTGTGGCTGCTCGATGAGCCGACGGCAGGGCTGGACAAGGCTTCGGAAGCGCGGTTTGCAGGGCTGATGCGCAGGCATTGCGAGGAAGGCGGGATGATCGTGGCGGCCACGCATCTGCCGCTGGGATTGGAAGGGGCGAAAGAGTTGGCGATGGGGGAGGCCTTTTGATGACTGCACCCTACGGCGCTCCCCTTCTTCAACAGGGGACCACATCGTAATGTGGTCCCTCTTCCTGCGCGACATCCGCCTCTCGATCCGCGCCGGCGGCGGCGCGCTGACGGGCGTCATCTTCTTCCTCGCCGTCATCGCCACCATCCCTTTCGGCGTTGGGCCGGATCTCAAGCTGTTGGCCCGCATCGGTCCGGCGATCCTGTGGATCGGCGCGCTGCTTGCCTGCCTGCTCGGCCTCGACCGGCTGTTCCAGGCCGACCGCGAGGACGGTTCGCTCGATCTCCTGGTGCTCGGCAACGACCGGCACATGCTGGCGCTGACGGTGCTGGTGAAGTGCGTCGCGCATTGGGCGGGCAGCGTCCTGCCGCTGGTGGTCGCGGCCCCCCTGCTCGGCCTGTTCATGAACATGGAACCGTTGGCCATAGGCGCCACGGCGCTGACGCTGCTGGTCGGCACGCCGGCAATCACCTTCATCGGTGCCGTGGGCGCCGCGGTGGCGGTGGCGCTGCCGCGTGGCGGCCTCTTGATCTCGGTGCTGGTGCTGCCGCTGACCATACCGGTGCTGATCTTCGGCGTTTCGGCGAGCTATGGCGCGACGGCCAATCCCGATCCATTCCTGCAGCCCTTCCTCATTCTTGCCGCGCTGACGCTGTTTCTTGGTGTGCTGGGGCCGACCGCAGCGGCGCTGGCGCTGCGCCACGGCACCGATTGAGGCGCCAGAGGTCTGAAGGCTGCGGCGTGGCGGCCGATTGCGAAGCCGCCGGCGCGCGGCTAAGGGAAGACATGATCGAACGAGGCGGAAAGACCCGGCTGGAACGAGACGCGGCGATGGAGCGGCGCGCATGAGCGCGCATGCGCTCTACGTCGCGGCGGCCTACACGATCACCGCCGTGGCACTGGCCGGGCTGATCGGCTGGATCCTCATCGACCAGCGGGCGCGCAAGCGCGAACTCGCCGAACTCGAGGCGGCCGGCGTGCGCCGCCGTTCCGACAAGGCAGCCAAGTCATGAGCACAGGGACGGAAACGCCGGCCCGTCGCCGCCTGTTCGTATTTTTGCCGCTGCTGGTCTTCCTCGGACTGGCCGGACTGTTCCTGTCGCAGCTCTTGTCGGGACGCGATGTCTCGGAAGTGCCGTCGGCGCTCATCGGCCTGCCGGCGCCGCGGACCAACTTGCCGCCCCTGGAGGGCAGCAATCTGCCCGGGCTCGATTCGAAAGCCTTCGCCGGCAAGGTCACGCTGGTCAACGTGTTTGCGTCCTGGTGCGCACCATGCCGGGAAGAGCACCCAGTGCTGCTGGCGCTGGCGCAGGACAAAAGGTTCGCGATGGCGGCGCTGAATTACAAGGACCGGCCGGAAAACGCCCGCCGCTTCCTCGGCGACCTTGGCAATCCGTTCCAGGCAATCGGCGTCGACGAAGCCGGCCGCACGGCGATCGACTGGGGTGTCTATGGCGTGCCGGAAACCTTCGTCATCGGCAAGGATGGCAAGATAGCCTACAAACATGTCGGCCCGCTGACGCCAGAATCCGCCAGGGAGCTTCTGCTGCCGCAGATCGACAAGGCGCTGGCCAAGCCGAACTGAAGCGATGTCGCGAAGACCTGATATCCCTTGGTTTGTACACGTATATGGTTGAAGCGGAGCGGATGGCTCCGCGCCACCTCAATTCGGCCCACCCGGCCGTGGCGGCGACAGTACATCCTCGGCCGAGAGCACCCGCGCTTCCGAAGGCAGCATGATCGGGATGCCGTCGCGCACCGGATAAGCGAGCTTGGCGACTCGCGAAACCAGCTCGCCGCGCTCGGGGTCCCAGGCCAGCGGCCCCTTGGTCAGCGGGCAGGCCAGGAGTTCCAGCAGCTTCGGGTCAACATTCGTCTTCTTTCCGTCGCGCCCATCCGCCATTGGGTCCTCTTCCGTTTCACGCCAAGCATGTCAGGATCTGTCGAGATCCGTCAGGCCGTTATTTGCAGGCCGGCTGGATATCGACGCATTCCTACTGCAGGCTCGAGCCAAAATCCTCATTCTCGCGCGCCAGCGTCATCTCGGTGATGGCGATCAGCGTTTCGGCCCTGGTTTTCAGGTCCGCGGCCTCGAGCAATGCCTGCTTCTCGGCCGGTCCATAGGGCGCCATCATCGACAGCGCGTTGACCAGCATGGCGTTTTCGGCGCGGCTGACGCTTTCCCAGTCGGCTTCCAGGTCATTGGCCTGCAGATAGGCGCGAAAGGCTCTGAGCAGCGCCGGCCGGTCGATTTCATCAGCCGCCTGCTCCTCGTCAAGATCGGCGAGGAAGGGCGCCGGCTTCGCCTGGCGGAACGGCGTCTTGACCGTCAGCTCGTGGGCGACGCGGAACCGGCACACGCCTTGCAGCGAGATCAGGTAGCGGCCGTCGCCGGTCTCGGAAAAGGCGATGATGCGACCGATGCAGCCGACGTTGCAAAGCTCCGGCTCGCCATCCTCGCGCAATGCGCCATTGAGGCCGGGCTGGATGACGCCGACGAGCCGCGAGCCGGCGACCGCCTCGTCCACCATCTGCAGGTAGCGCGGCTCGAAGATGTTAAGCGGCATGCGGCCGCCCGGCAGCAGCAGCGCGCCTTCGAGCGGAAAGAGCGGGATCGTCGACGGCAGATCCTTGGCGAGCCGGTAATGCGCGTTTCCCGCTTGCACCTCGTTCCTCCGATCGCTTCCCTTGCGAAGCGTCAATCCTGCCCTGTCCTATCTGGCGCACAGGCCTGGCGCCACAAGCCCTTGCGACAAAACAACCGTAACCGGCTCAGGAAAACAGCAATGCCGACAATTTGCGGCGCGCGGCAAGCGTCGCCTCGTCGGTCATGCCCCAGGCCTCGAACAGCTGCAGCAACTGCGTCCTGGCGCCATCCTCGTTCCAGCTCCGGTCGGCCTTGATGATGGCCAGCAGATTGTCGGCAGCCGCCGTGCGATCGCCCATGGCGTTCTGGATCATGGCCAGGTCGAAACGCGCCTGATGGTCCTTGGGGTTTTCCGCAAGCCGCCGCTCGAACTCGGCCGGATTGCCCAGCGCCGCCGCCTGCGCGGCCAGCGCGATCTTGGCGCGCAGGGCAGCCAGCGGCGGTGCGTCCTTCTTGGCCTCCGGCGCTGTTGCCAGGAGCGCCTCGGCACCCTCGGTGTCGCCGGCCTCGAACAGCAGGTCGCCCAGCCCGCCAATCGCCTCGACCGTTTCCGGCGCCTGCGCCAGGATGGCATCGTAGATATCGGCCGCGGTCTGCATGTCGCCGGCGTCGCGCGCCTCCGCCGCCGCGGCCAGGGCCTCGGCCACCGGCGGCGCGCCATTGCCCTTGCCGCCGACCTTGGTGATGAATTCGTAGATCTGGCTCTCGGGAACGGCGCCCATGAAGCCGTCGACCGGCTGGCCGTCCTTGAAGGCGATGACCGCCGGTATCGACTGGATGCCGAGCTGGCCGGCGATCGAGGGATGATCGTCGATGTTCATCTTGACCAGCTTGACCCTGCCGCCGGCGGCCTTGACCGCCTTTTCCAGCTGCGGAGTGAGCTGCTTGCAAGGTCCGCACCACGGCGCCCAGAAGTCGACCAGCACCGGCTGGCGGCGCGATTCCTGGATGACGTCGGCGGCAAAGGCCGCGGTCGTCGTGTCCTTGATGACGTCGCCTGTGGTGGTGGGGCTGGCGGCTGGGGGCGCGGACGTCTCGCCGAATCCGGCTTTGGGCTCGGTTCCGCCATACTGCACCGTGGTGGCATACTGGCCGCCCTTGTTTCCAAATGATCCGCCAAACGGATTGTTGTCGCTCATCTCGTCACCCTTTCGGTCGCGCGGCCGGCCCGTGGCCCGGCGCCCTGTCTCAATTGGAAATCGGCTTTGCCACCCATGTGGCGATCATGCCGAGACTTTCAAGATAGCAGCATCATGCCCGGTTGCCTCGACGAATCTGATGAGATCGGCGGCCGCGATCGATGTCGTCGCCTCGTTGGTCAGGGGATGCGCATTGATGACGGAATGGTCCATCAGATCCTTGTCGAGCACCAGTTTGACCCGGTTTTCCCTGTCGTTGACGATGCCGAACACCGTGACCGCCCCCGGCGTGACCCCCAGAAGCTCCATCAGCATTTCCGGCTTGCCGAACGAAACCCGGCTGGCGGCGCCGATCAGCTGATGTATCTGCTTGAGATCGACGACCGCATCCTCGCCGACGGTGACCAGGAAGAAATTGTCCTTCTTGTCCTTCAGGAACAGGTTCTTGGTGTGCCCGCCGGCGATTTCGCCGCGCAGCGCCTGCGAATCGGCAACCGTATAGAGCGGCGGGTGGCGTATCGTCGAAACCGCGATGCCGAGTTCGGCAAGAAAGGCCATCAGGTCAGCTTCGGTCTTCGGCATGGGTCTCTTCTTCGTTGGTTTCTCGGCCTTGCCGTTTACGGCCAATGAGGCGGCCGACACAAGACCGCCGCGCCAGCGGCGATGAAATCGGCGCGTCGCGGGCGGTTTGCCGGCATCGCTCGGAAGGTTGCAAAAAGCCTGCTATTTCCCTGTTGCAATCGCCGCGCTCTTCAGCCATATAGGCCCGGCTTGCGGCCAAGACGCCGTGTGAGCGGGTGTAGCTCAGGGGTAGAGCACAACCTTGCCAAGGTTGGGGTCGAGCGTTCGAATCGCTTCACCCGCTCCAATTTCCTTAAGGAAATTAAGCACTTAGATCGAGGCCGCCCTAGGGCGGCCCTTTCTTTTTCCGTCTGGTCAACACCTGGTCAACACGGCCGATAACGCTCTCGCTGGGCTCTGCCATGACGAGGCGCGAAATCGCCGCCGCCATAGCGGTCTGTTCCAGTTTCCTGACAATCTTCTGGCCGAGGGGCTTATCGGCCGAACCGCTCGCGAGGGCACCCTATCGAGTGCTGTAGCGAGCGAGCGGCGGTATTATCGAAGTCCCGTCGCGATAGTAGTCCGCTTGGAGCGATTACGATTTGGCCCGGCCGGTGTTTAGCTTACGACCGTTCTTTGTCATCGCCTTTGCCAGCACTTTCCGGCCGAGCCCACTCGATTTCGCCAAAGCCGACCGTTGAGCAGCATAATTCGGTGCCACCATTGGGTAGTCCGACTTCAACCCCCACTTCTCGCGATATTCATCGGGCGTCAGGCCATAGTGGACGCCAAGGTGACGCTTCAGCGATTTGAACTTCTTCCCATCCTCAAGGCAAATAATGTAATCCGGGAACACTGACCGCTTCGGATTAACCGCCGGAGCCTGGGTGGGCTTCTCAGGTTCCGCGGCCTGCCCGATCCTCGCGAGCGAGGAGTTCACGCTTTCGATGAGATCCGGGAGAGATGCGACGGGTATGGGGTTGTTGCCCACGTACGCGGACACGATGTCCGCGGTGAGCTCAATTAGTTGGCTCCGGTGATTGTCGATTTCTTCCGACACGCGATGTCTCCTATCTGCCACAAGCCAAACCTCTTAGCTGGTTCTTCGAAAAATTCCAGCTACGGGACAGACGTTTCAATCCGACAACGGAGACGGGAAGGCACGAGCCACCTTCTCGTTCGAGGCTGACTACGAATCTGGGGTTCAGGAGTTCGAATCTCTTCGGGCGCGCCATTCCATCCGATTGAGTTTCCGCAGCTTTTTTGACCTATCGCGAGCGTCTGCGCCAGCTTGCTTCTTGGAATTCAGCCGTTTTTTCAGCCGGTTCTGGAAAAGTGGATGTTTCCGCGAACGATGTCGCAGTTTGGCGTAAGTGTTCTGCAGCCTCTTCTGTCTCCACAGCCTCTACGAGCTCGGTCGCCTGCTTCAGGTGCCTCGCAACATCAGCGCGGGTCGTGGTGCGGTCCGGCTCATATGGCGGCAAATCGCCCGCAATGGCTTTCAGATCGCGCAGAACGGAAGCGAGGTGGGGCCAAGGGAAATCGGTCGGATCGTCGATATCCCGGTCCGCTCCGACGATCACCTCCAACTTGGCCAGGATGCCAGCTAGGGACAGAGCTGCTACCTCTGGAAGCGCATCCTGAAGTTTGAGCGCCTCAGTCACGGCTAAGACTTCGGCCTCCAGAGCGACAGCGTATTGGCGGACGCCCTCCGATGCGACCACCGGCGCGGGCTGCTTTGTGACTTTGCCCGGGGTCAATACCTGAATTCCGGTATTGCTGATGATTCTCGTCTCCAACCGCTGCTGCATCCTGCAAAGCACCTGAGACGTATGTTGGGCATGACGCCATGTGGCCCACAGGACCATGGCAGGGTCATGTTTTGTTGCTGATGATGGAGCCATCCTGGTTCCTCCAATTCGACACGGCGAGGTCGTATCTGAATTTAAGATAACTGGAAATCAGATATAATTGAAGCCCTCATCTGAACAGGATGAGGCAGGTCTGTGGTCAAAACGCTAGGAACGCCGCGCCACAAATTCTTGATCGCGATGCTGATTGAAAGGCGTGAGGCTAGTGGGCTGACTCAGACCGAGCTCGCCGCGAAGCTAGGCGAATATCAGTCGTTTGTAGCCCGCTTAGAAAGCGGCCAACGCCGCGTCGACGTAGTCGAATTCATCGATCTGGCGAAAATCCTCGGATTCGACCCTTCCGAAGCAATCAAAAGGTTAGCAGCAGAGCCAAACTGAAACGCAGCTAAAGACATCGGAGCCGCTCGCGAGCGCGCCACTCAACAGCGCCGTAGCGAGCGAGCGGCGGCTTTGCGCCTCAATTTCAGCCGCACGGGCCCAGGACGCCGAAGCTCCAAAGCGGACTTCAGGCTGGGATTTTCTATTTGGACGACATGTGCAGATGCAGTGTGGTGGCTTATAGGCCTTCTGACGATTCAGGAGGTTACCGAGACGGGAAGGGCCTTTTCTGGCAGCGGCAGGACATCGAGAACGCCCGCGATCTGCGCCGATCCGTCTTTGGCGTGATCTAGGTCGTAGCGCCGCCCCGGTTCGAGGATGCTGCTCCTCAGCCGTCGGCAAAGCAGATCCGCCAAGGCGGCGTCTTCCACCGCGACGACCACCTGCCGTCCCGAACGCCGAATGGCGGCCAGCACCTCGACAAGGTTCAACGCCCGATAGTCATCGACGTGCTGGACCGGGTCATCGAGAAGTAAGGTGTCCCACTTGCACCACGGCCGCGAAAGATGGACGGCCAGCAGGAACGCCAGCCCGGCAGCCCGGCGCTGCCCGCTGCTGAACAAGAATTGCGGGTTACGGCCGTTCCCGACGGAAAAGTTCAGTGAGGCGCGGACTTTGCCGCCGAAGTCGGTGTCAATCTCTGTCCAATCCGTGTGAGGTCGAAGCCGCCGATACAATTCTTGCAGGAGCGGCATTACCGTCTCGAACTGCTCGACGAGGATCTCATTGGAAAGGCTTTTTGCTGCAGTGTCGAGTTGGCGGGCGGTTTCGACGGCCCGTTCGAGCGAGGCGATCCCCCGCCTAGTTTGTTCGATAAGCGATCTTGCTCGGGCAATCTGGATCTCAAATCCACTTACCCGCTCCACCGCGGTCGAGGCTCCTAGTATCAACGCCGCGCGCTCGAGGCCTATGACGCGTTGCTGCTCCATGGCAGCGCGTGTTTCGGCTCCTATGAGGTCGTCCATGTCGAGGTCGCCGAAGCCCGATAGCTCGTATTCGCGGCGAACGGCCTGAGCCTCTCCCTCATAGAGGGTTTGCTCGGCGATCAGCTCGTCGATGAGGGCCGTGAGTTCACTCACTTTCGCACGAGATGCCTGCAGTTCTGTTTCGGCAGAGGTCAGGCGCCGCCGCGCGTTTTCCAGCCGCTCAACTTGCCCGTCCAGCCTGGACCGAATCCCGTCGAGGGCGGCCCGGAACTCAGTATCCGTCCGAACGGCATCGCACAGTGGGCAATGGCCAGCCTGCAGTCCAAGGCTCGACCCATGCTCAAGTAGCGCCGCGAAATGCACCCCAATAAGGTCGGCATCCTCTTCGCTCGTGATGGCGAGTCGGATCGCCTCGACGGCGTCCTGCCTCGCCGCTAGGAGCTCGTTCTCCCTCTGGAGGTCCACATTGGCCGCAGTGAGTTCGCGGGAAAACTCGTCTGATGCGACGCGATGGTGCAATGACTGCAGTTGCCGAGCTCGTGTAAGGGCGGCGTTGAACCGCGTCAGGGCGGTTCGACGATCGGCCACCATAGCCCGGACCGTTTCGCCCGAGGCTGCTGTCTGACCATTCGGTACTGCCTCGCCGATCAGGCGCATCGCCTCGGCCACGTCGCTGGTTTGTGCGGCCTCGGTTCTTGCCTCTGTCAATTGCGCTAGCAGCCGACCTAGGTCCGCCTGTTGAGACTGTTCCCGTGTCTGTTCCTCGGCCAAGGCCTCTTTTGCAGCTGCCAGAATGCGGCCGGTGCGCTCGCTGTAGTCGGGGCCGGTAATCGCCCCGATGGCAGCCTTTACGGTATTGAAGCGCTGCTGCCCCGGAAGATCGAGGCTTGAAGACGAAATGACTTCGTCGCGGATCAGCGTCGTTTCCATCAACGCCTGGCCTTCCGCCGTTGTGCCCCGTGCCGAGCTGTCCTGAAGGCGCTCCAGAGCCGCCGCCAGTCCCTCAGGTTCAGTTTGGTCTCGATAGCGGGTGACTGCATAACTCTTACCCGCGCGGTCGACGAAGCCAACAGTTACGTAGTGCTTGTCGGCGACGCCTTCTCCGACCCACCAAAGGTGCTCGTGAAGGCCGCCACCTTTGGCCTTCTCCACATCGTATTTGTTGATGTTACCGGTCAGCGCATAATCGATGGCGTCCAGAATAGTGCTCTTGCCGACGCCGTTCCGCCCTGCGACGATCATGAACCCAGCAGGCACATCAAATCGAGCCCGCCTGCGAAAGCCGCGGAAGCCCTCGAACTCGACGAAGTCTAGCTTCATGGCGCACTCCTGAGGCGGACGGCAACCTCGCCTGCGCTCACCGCGTCGTCGAGGAGGGCATCCCGCACTTGCGGAGCGATGGCGTCAGCGCGACGCAGCAGTCTTTCGCGTGCATCCTCTGTAGGCAGCAGTGGCTTGGCCAATACGGGCAGTAGCGGAAGAAGGGCGCGGGTCGCGTCTTCGCGCAACTGTACGCCGGTGGCGGTGAGCTTCCGCGTTCGCTCCAAGTCTTCTTCTATCCACCGCACTTCCCGCTTCTCCTCCTCAGACGCCTGGGCGTCAGTGAGGAAGGCGGTATAGACGTTCCATGCTTTGTCGCCGGCGGCACGAAATTGGATTGAGTGACGTGCCAGGATCGTCGCCTCGACGTCCCGCCACCTCTCGATCAAGGTCTTGGCACTGTCGAAGCTGCACACAAAGCCCATCGTGGCTTGGTCTTCGAACCCCACGGTTCGGATCTGGGTGTTGAGCACGATCCAAGTTTGGTAGCCGGCATTCTCCAAGACCACCTGCGCCATCGAGAGCACGTCGGTCATAGCGCCAGTTCCACCCTTGCCGCGTCCAAGGTGATCCAGCGCGACCCCGCGCCGGCTTTGGGACGGACAATACTGGAGGTTGAACCCTTCGGGATAATAGAGCCCGGAACACCTTGATCCACGGCACCGGCACAGATCACGATGTCCGCCCTCGGCGCTGTCGGCGACTCCTTGAAGCGCTCTTCGACTGTGCTCAGTCCTTCACCCGCACCGTGAACGATACGGATTGTATGGCCGTCCTTGATGTACCAGCTGCCTTGCCTGTCGTTCGATGCGGCGCTCATCAGAAGATGGGCGAGACCCGTTTGGGCGCTCGCGCCTCCCGGCGCCCTCGTGCGAGCGGCCCGGTTGGTCGGGACCCCCTCTGAATCGCGACGCAGGTCATAGAGTGCTTCAAGCTCGATGTCGGGCGCATCGAACCCGCCTGCGGGAGGGGCTGCGGCTTTCTCTATTTGATACAGTGGCGCTCCAACCGCGAACAGTTTGCGCGTCCAAACTTTGGAAAAGGCTTTTCGGATCTCCGGCAGGACGGTGTTGCCCGATTCCTGAACATGGGCAAAGTTGGGGGAAGCGGACAGCTTATCCCAAAGTGCTGGAGCTTTTCTTTGAAGCTCTACGGTCGGCTGTGGGTCAATAACAGTGATCGAAGTGGTATCCCCGCCCACCAACACGTCGGCTAGGACATCATTGAAGTAGCCCCAGTCGGTCCAGAAGCCGATGACCAGCCAATCCCGCCCCGGCAGGTTTAACCGCATCCAGGCTTTGCAACTGTCCACCCTTGGCGCAATGTTTGGGAGAGCTATCTGCCCCTGCGTCCAAAGGGTGTGCTCGCGATCAAGATTCATGCAACCGTGAAACTTTAGCAGTGGACTTGTCTTGTCCGCATAGGCCGTGGCCTGGGTACCGTTGAGAGCCCCGCGCAGCTGCACTTTCTTGTGCAACGACCACTGTTCGATCAGGGTGTCGAAGTTGGCCGATAGGGCAGCACGGGCGCCACCGCTAAGCAGAAGGTCCGCGACGGCCGCATGACCCGCGTTCGGCTCGCCCGTAAGGTCGTCCCACGGAACCAGCCGGTTGATGAAGAGTGGTGCGAATTGGCCAGCGGCTAGGAAATGACCGGCGAGCTGATCGATCTCGTCACGGAGCCCCGCTGGGAGAGCCTGGGTCGGCGCGTATTCATCGTAGACGCGTCGCGCCACGGCCACTGCGGACATCAGCTTACTCGGTTCGGGAATGGAAAGTCCCGCACCACACAATAGAACGAGATTGTTCGCTTCAATGCTGTCGAGGAGCCGTTGAAGAATCTCCGGCGAAATTGGCACCTTAACCTTGCCTCGTATGTCGCTGACCGTCCCAATTACCTTCATAGAATGGCGCAAGCTTTAGCGCAATTGTAGGTTCCGCGGTCGAGAGGTGGGTCGGGGTGGGAATCCTGAATGCGTCGTCTGTGTTAATCGGTCCAAAGGTGGTCTCGGCCAGCTCCCGGACCGCGAGTGGGGCTGAGCATCGGCTGCCGGACTGTTTTTCTACGCGCCTCCGAGAGCGGTCATCCGATATCGCCTTCTGAAGCGCAACGACATCGCCGTCGCGCATGCTTGTGGCTGCCGGCGCCATCACGCACGAAGGCACCTGCTGCCGTGTGATGCGGCGCGTCCGCTGTCTAATCCAGAGTCTTTAGTGCCGGACTGTCCGCAACCGGCCCCGAAACCGCCGTAAGAGATCATCCGCCGAGTCACATCGCGAACGGTGGATGCCAATGGCTAAGTTGGGGTGGATAGTTTCAGTCGCTAGGAGCCCCTGTGGCATCCCCCGGGCCTCCTCGCGGCGTCTCCCTCTTTTCGGCAATGGCGTAGCCCATAACGATAGGGACGACCTCACCCCGAACGACTTCTCGACCGGTTAGGTCCAGAAGAGCCCGGCCAGGCCGATCGAATTGCGGATATGCCGAGCGCGGCGGGGGAAACGGGAGGATAGAATACTGCGCGTTCGCTCCGTCGTGTTCCTTCGAGGGCAGTTGGACTTGAAACTGTTCATTTCCGTACATCAGGATCAAATAGGCATAGGGCACTTTAGCCGCCGCCGGCTTCCTACGCAGGATCATTGCGCCGATTAGGTCGTTGGGTCGCGGCCCCGGCGAGAACGTGTAAATAACGGGGCATTTGTCGGCGAAAAGGTGCGAGTGGTCTGTGTCCCGGATCCAAGCGAGCAGATGACTGAAATTTTCAACCTCCTTGCCCGGCATCAATGTCAAGCCGATCTTCATAAAAGCCTTTAGCACGGCCACTGGGGTGTAGGGGTCCCGTTTGAGCTTGAATGTAACGCGGTTGTTAAGCTCATCCATTTCGAAGATGGGGTCGTCTTCATAGGACTTGATCTCGAACCCACCATTCGTGAACTCGATACGCCATCCAGGAACGTCACCACCTTTCTTCATTGTGGGCACCCCGCTCTTGCCACGGATGCGGGCCATCGTTCGCATTGGCTTAGACCAGTTGCCTAAGTCATTCTCAATTCCGTTTCCGAACAGCTCATTGCATGCGTCGCATTCGTAATAGCTAGTGAGGCCTTTGTTCCCAAGAGACTCCGGTATGGCGTGCGCAACCTTTCGGAACGTGACCTTCGGGTTCGTTTCGCCACAGAACCTGCAAATCCGACTGGTTTTGTCGCCAAGCTCGGTCCGATCGCCAGGCCGTAACATCCATTGTCCGAGGATTTCATAGTTGTCGACGTAGAACTCCCGAACCTCGTCATCCGTTGCCATTCGCCATCCCCAAACCTTTGAACCGAACCCACAGATACAACGCAGCTTGGCCTAACTTCAACGGGCCGCCCGAGATACTGCCGATGCAAACAATGGCGTTCCTGCTTCGATCCCTGACTTGATCGGTCGAGCTGCCCCGGCACTGGTTGTTGACCTTCTCGAATCGGACCAACACCATGCTCAACACACATGTAGACGGGCAGACGTTAAACAGTCCTCGCGGCTCTCGACAGTCACCTGAAATTGTAAAAGTCCGCTTTGGCCGGAAGCGGTCATCGCTTGCCCGAAAAACAGGCGACCGCGAAGGGTCGGAAGCCGAGGGGCAGCTGCCCCCATCCATCCTACAAGCGGGCTGATGGCGTCGGCTTCGACTGGGACATTAGCATCGTCGGCAAAACTTTTTTTGCAACGCTCGTTGCAGCTTTTCCGAATGAATCTGCCACTCAATGTGCAAATTCTTCTTCCAATTCAATAAGTAGAAGGTAAACGACACATTACACATTTCGATGGCAATGTGCGAAACATGCAAAAAGATGCAACAAAAACAACCAACCGACCGCAGCACAATGTGCGGCCTTTTATCTTGCCGTCCTAATCGGTTGTGCTTTGCGAGACTTGGCATCCATCGTCGTTTCTCCTCAATGCCATGAT